>NZ_JBBCYQ010000004.1:0-357421 GCF_037144815.1 Curtobacterium sp. USHLN213
ATTGTCTCCGAACCCACCAGCAAGCTGATGAGTCACGGGGTCAATAAATTGGCATTGACAATGTGCACGCTGTTGAGTTCTCAAGGACCAGACGCACTCCCCACTCGACCCCGAAAGAGGTTCCGCCAGAGAGGCTTTCGTTCTTGGTTTGACCACCGGTGTGTCGTCGGACCCTGAGGCCCAGTGGCTCATCCCGTAGGAGAGAACCGGTGGAGTAGTCATCCTAGGCGTCGAAGCGATCCAGCGCAAGGCCAGATCTGAACTTCAGTGGAGGATGGTCCCGCTTGAGGGCCGGCGTGCTCTGGGCTTTCGCTCCAGCCGCTCCGCCGCACCTTTGGGGTGACGAGTAAGAACTATACGCAGCGTTCAGCGGGTGCGCCAAGACGGGCCACATCCCGGGCGTGTCGCGTTGTGCAACACGTGCGGCCCGGACGCAGCGATGCCCGGCTCCCACCAGGGGAACCGGGCATCGACGAGCGGCGACGATCAGGAGAGCGTCACGCCTGCCAGGGTCTTCTTGCCACGACGGAGGACGAGCACTCCCCCGGGCAGGGCGAGGTCGGACAGCGGCGCGGTCGGGTCCTCGGCGCGGGTGTTGTTCACGTACACACCACCCTGGTCGATGGCGCGACGGGCTTCGCCGAGGGACTTCACCAACTCGGTGTCGACGAGCGCTCGGGCCACGTCGGCATCACCGGGCAGCGCCACCGACCCCGGGAGCTCCGCGATCGCCGACCGCAGGGTGGTGGCGTCGAGCGCGCCCAGGTCGCCGTTGCCGAACAACGCCGCGGAGGCATCGATCGCCGCCTGCGTCGCCTCGACCCCGTGCACGACCGCTGTCACCTCGAACGCGAGGGTCCGTTGCGCCTCGCGCCGGAACGGCTCGTCGGCCACGGCCTGCTCGAGCCGCTCGATCTCGGCGCGGGACAGGAACGTGAACTGGCGGAGCCGGGCGATCACGTCGGCGTCCGTCGTGTTGAGCCAGAACTGGTAGAACGCGTACGGCGAGGTCATGTCCGGGTCGAGCCAGATCGCGTTGCCCTCGCTCTTGCCGAACTTCGTGCCGTCGGAGTTCGTGATGAGGGGTGTCCCCAGCGCGTGCACCGTCGCCCCCTCGGCACGACGGATGAGTTCCGTCCCCGAGGTCAGGTTGCCCCACTGGTCCGAGCCGCCCGTCTGCAGGGTGCACCCGTACTGGCGGAAGAGCTCGCGGTAGTCGAGGCCCTGCAGGATCTGGTAGCTGAACTCGGTGTAGCTGATGCCCGAGTCGGAGTTCAGGCGCGCGGCGACGGCGTCCTTCTTGAGCATCGAGTTCACGCGGAAGTACTTGCCGATGTCGCGCAGGAAGTCGATCGCGGACAGCGGTGCCGTCCAGTCGAGGTTGTTCACCAGCCGCACGCCGTTCTCGCCGTCGGGGCTGAGGAACCGCGACACCTGGCCCTGCAACCGCGTGACCCACTCCTGCACGGTCTCGCGGGTGTTGAGCGTCCGTTCGGCTGTCGGCCGCGGATCGCCGATCAACCCGGTGGAACCACCGACCAGGGCGAGCGGCTTGTGCCCGGCGAGCTGGATCCGGCGCATGGTGAGCAGCTGCAGCAGGTTCCCGCAGTGCAGGGACGGCGCCGTCGGGTCGAAACCGCAGTAGTACGTGATCGGCTCGCCGTCGAGGGCCTCCTTGAGTGCCGTCTCGTCGGTGGAGACGTGCACCAGATCACGCCAGCGCAGTTCGTCCCAGACCGAGGCGAAGGTCGGGTCGTTCTGCTGGCGCGTCAGGACATCGTGAGCGGATTCACTGGACACCCAGCCATCGTAGCGGCGCGCGCGGTCCAGGAGGCGCGGGTCGCGTCCGTCAGTCGAGGGCGCCCTTGTGCCGCCGGTACGCCGACACCGTCGGGTCACCGGTGAGCCAGAAGCGCCAGGGGAAGCTCGCGCCGCCGGCGATGCCGCCGACGCCGGTGCGCGGCCCTCGGGAGATCCGTGGGACCGGATCGGTCGCCGCCGGACCGGGCACGGTCTCGGACAGGAGTTCCTCGACGACGCGGGTCGGTCCGACGGCGGCGAGCCGCGCCTCCAGGCCGGGAGCCAACGTCAGCACGTACGGGCCGGAGCCGTCGAGGAGTCTGCTGCCGTCGTCCTCGCCGAGCACCGCACCGAGCGCGCCGCCGAGGTTGCCGGGACCGCGCGCGAGCGCGACGTCTGTGACGGAGCCGCCGCGTCGGGAACGGGCCGCCTCGAGACCCTCCACGACCTGCGCGCCCCGCAGCAGCGATCCCGACGACGTGCCCTCCGGCGCACTGACGACGTTGACGCACGTGTGGATGCCGTAGGAGCGGTAGGCGTAGAGCGTCCCGGGCGGTCCGAACAGGTGACGGTTGCGCGGCGTCGGACCGCGGTGGCCGTGCGAGCCGGGGTCGGTGGGGCCGAAGTATGCCTCGACCTCGGTGATGCGCAGGGTCACGCCCTTGCCCGCGATCGTCGCACCGAGCAACGCCGGTGCCGAGACCGGCGCCGGTTCGGACAGCAGCGCGAGCGTGGGGTCGGTCATCGGGTGAAGGGCACGCCCTCCGCCAGGTCGTGGACGCGACGGGTGAGCGACGCGAGCTGTTCGGCGACGCGGTCCGGCGCGGTGCCGCCGATGCCGGCGCGCGACGCGACGGAGCCCTCGATGGTGAGGACGCCGCGGACCTCGGGCGTGAGGTGTTCGGACACCGTCCGGTACTCGTCGTCGGTGGGGTCGTCGAGTTCGATCCCGCGCTCCTCGCAGTACCGGACCAGCGCGCCGGAGACCTCGTGCGCGTCACGGAACGGCACCCCCTGGCGGACGAGCCACTCGGCGACGTCCGTCGCGAGCGAGAATCCCTGCGGCGCGAGCTCGGCCATGCGGTCGGTGTCGAACGAGAGGGTCGCGACCATGCCGGTGAAGGCGGGGAGCAGGACCTCGAGGGTGGCGACCGAGTCGAAGACGGGCTCCTTGTCCTCCTGCAGGTCGCGGTTGTACGCCAGCGGCAGGCCCTTGAGGGTTGCGAGCAGGCCGGTCAGGTTGCCGATGAGCCGGCCGGACTTGCCCCGGGCGAGCTCGGCGATGTCCGGGTTCTTCTTCTGGGGCATGATGCTCGACCCCGTGGAGAACGCGTCGTGCAGCCGGACGAAGCCGAACTCCTTCGTGTTCCAGAGGATGATCTCCTCCGCCAGGCGGGAGACGTCGATGCCGATCTGCGCGAGGACGAACGCGAACTCGGCGACCACGTCACGAGCCGCCGTGGCGTCGATCGAGTTGTCCGCGGGGCGGGCGAACCCGAGCTCGTGGGCGATCGCCGAGGGGTCGAGGCCGAGCGAGCTCCCCGCGAGGGCGCCGGCGCCGTACGGGCTCACGCTCGCGCGGTCCGCCCAGTCGCGGAGCCGCTCCAGGTCACGGACCAGGGGCCACGCGTGCGCGAGCAGGTGGTGTGCGAGGAGGACCGGCTGCGCGTGCTGCAGGTGCGTGCGACCCGGCATGATCGCGCCGGGGTGCTCGTTGGCCTGCTGGGAGATCGCGTCGACGAGGTCGATGACGAGGTGCCCGATGCGGCGACCGTGGTCGAGCATGTGCATCCGACCGAGCGTCGCGATCTGGTCGTTGCGGCTCCGGCCGGCGCGCAGCTTCCCGCCGAGCTCGGGACCGAGGTCGGCGATGAGGAGCCGTTCGAGGGCGCCGTGCACGTCCTCGTCGCTGTCGGCGGGCTGCAGCGTGCCGTCGGCGTGCGCGGACTCGAGGCGGTCGAGGCCGGCGAGCATCCGCTCGAGATCGTCGGCCGTCAGGTACCCGGCGGTGTTGAGGGCGCGGGCGTGGGCGCGGGAGCCGGCGATGTCGTAGGGGGCGAGCTGCCAGTCGAAGTGGGTCGATCGGGAGAGGGCGGCGAGTTCGGCGCTCGGGCCGTCCGCGAAGCGGCCACCCCAGAGGGCGCCGGTGTTGGTGGCGTCGGTCTTGGCGGCGGGCTGGTTCGCGTCGGTCATGGTTCTCTCGTCGTCCGGTCGTGGGTTTGGGGGCGGGGTGCCTGGGCGCTCAGTTGGCAAGGTCGCGGCGGGCGGAGATCTTGCTCGGCAACGACCAGATGTCGATGAACCCCTTCGCGTGCGACTGGTCGAAGGCGTCGCCCGTGTCGTAGGTCGCCAGGTCGAAGTCGTAGAGGCTCTGGCTGGAGCGGCGTCCGGTCACGACGGCCCGGCCCGCGTGGAGCCGGAGTCGGACGTCGCCGGAGACGTGCTGCTGGGTGTGGGCGATGAAGGCGTCGAGGCTCCGCTTCAGGCCGCTGAACCACAGCCCGTCGTAGACCAGGTCGGCCCAGTCCGACTCGACCTGCCGCTTGTACCGGTTGACGTCGCGTTCGAGGGTCAGGTTCTCGAGCTCCTCGTGCGCGGCGATCAGGGCGATGGCGGCCGGCGCCTCGTACACCTCGCGCGACTTGATGCCGACGAGGCGGTCCTCGACCACGTCGATCCGACCGACACCGTGCTTGCCGGCGAGTGCGTTCAGCTCCTGCACGACGCGCAGCACGCTGAACCGCTGTCCGTCGATGGCGACCGGGACGCCCTGCTCGAAGGTGATCGTCACCTCGTCCGGAGCGCGCGGGACGGTCGGGTCCTGCGTGTAGGCGTAGAGCTCCTCCGCCGGGGCGTTCCACGGGTCCTCGAGGTGACCGGTCTCGACCGCTCGACCCCACACGTTCTGGTCGATCGACCAGGGCGAGCGTTCCGACTGTTCGATCGGCAGGCCGTGCTGCTGGGCGTAGGCGATCGCTCGGTCGCGGGTGAGCGCGAGGTCCCGCACCGGTGCGACGCTCGTCAGGTCCGGGGCGAGGGCCGCGACCGCCGCCTCGAAGCGGACCTGGTCGTTGCCCTTGCCCGTGCACCCGTGCGCCACGCTGTCGGCACCGAGCTGCTTCGCCGTGAGCGCCAGGTGCTTCGCGATGAGGGGACGGCTCAGCGCGGAGACGAGCGGGTAGCGCTTCTGGTACAGGGCGTTGGCCTGCAGCGCGGGGACGAGGTAGTCGTCGGCGAACTCGTCCTTCGCGTCGATGACGATCGACTCGACGGCGCCGCAGTCGAGCGCGCGCTGCCGGATCGCCGCCATGTCCTCGCCGCCCTGGCCGACGTCGACCGCGAGGGCGACGACGTCCTTGCCGGTGGCGTCACGCAGCCAGCCGATGCCGACGGACGTGTCGAGTCCGCCGGAGTACGCGAGGACGACGCGGTCTGCCACGGTGGTCTCCCTGGGTCAGGCGGTCGCGGGGGCGCCGGTCGTCGCGTGGGCGCCGGTCGCGGCGGGAGCGCCGGTCGCGGTGGGAGCGCCGGTCGCGTTCGCTGCGAGGAGCCACGCGAGCAGCGCCTTCTGGGCGTGGAGACGGTTCTCCGCCTCGTCCCAGATGATGCTCCGCGGACCGTCGATGACCTCGGCCGTGACCTCGAACCCACGGTCGGCGGGCAGGCAGTGCATGAACACGGCGTCGTCGGCGGCGTGCGCCATCATCGCGTCGTCCACGCGGTACCCGTTGAAGGTGTCGAGCCGCGCCTGCTTCTCGTCTTCCTTGCCCATCGACACCCAGGTGTCGGTCACGACGACGTCCGCTCCGGCGACGGCCGCGACCGGGTCGGTCACGACGAGCACGGAACCGCCGGTCACGGCAGCGCGACGCTCGGCGTCGGTGACGACCTCGGCCGCCGGGGAGAACTCGGCCGGTGCCGCGACGCGGACGTGCATGCCCGCGGTGGCCCCGGCGAGCAGGTAGGACTGCGCCATGTTGCTCGCGCCGTCGCCGATGAAGGCCACGGTCTGCCCCGCCAGTGTCCCGCGGTGCTCGCGGATGGTCAGCAGGTCAGCGAGCAGCTGGCACGGGTGGAAGTCGTCCGACAGGGCGTTGACGACGGGGACGCTCGTGTTCGCCGCCATCTCCTCGAGCCCGGCCTGGCCGTAGGTGCGCCACACGATCGCCGACACCATGCGCTCGAGGACGCGTGCGGTGTCGGACGGCGTCTCCTTGCCGCCCAGCTGGCTGTTCGCCGTCGAGATGATGAGCGGGCTGCCGCCGAGGTCGGAGATGCCGACGTGGAAGGACACCCGCGTGCGGGTGGACGACTTGTCGAAGATCACGGCGACGCTCTGCGGTCCGGCGAGGGGCTTGGCACCCCACCGGTCGGCCTTCATCTGCTCGGCGAGGTCGAGGATCGCGGACTGCTCCGCCTGGCTGAGGTCGTCGTCGCGGAGGAAGTGACGGGTCATGCGGAGGTCTCCTGGGTGGTGGTGCCCTGCTCGGCGGCGACTGCGGCCAGGCTCTCGCTGAGGATCGACACGAACTCGTCGATCTCGGCGTCGGACACGACGAGCGGCGGCGCGATGCGCAGGCTCGACTCGTTCGGGGCGTTGATGATCAGGCCGCGCTCGAGCGCGGCGGCGTTGACGGCGGCGGCGACCGGGCCGGTCAGACCGACCCCGATGAGGAGGCCGGTGCCACGGACCTCTTCGACGAGGGGCGACCCGATGCTCGCGATGCCCGCACGGATCCGCTCCCCCTTCGTCACCGCACCGGACACGAGGTCAGCCCGCTCGATCTCGGCGAGGACGGCGTTCGCCACCCGGGTGCCGAGCGGGTTGCCACCGAACGTCGAGCCG
This sequence comes from Curtobacterium sp. USHLN213, assembly GCF_037144815.1. Taxonomy (NCBI): domain Bacteria; kingdom Bacillati; phylum Actinomycetota; class Actinomycetes; order Micrococcales; family Microbacteriaceae; genus Curtobacterium; species Curtobacterium sp. USHLN213. Next base: position 6,647 of record NZ_JBBCYQ010000004.1, read on the forward strand.
TGCTGGCCGGCCGAGAACAGTTCGGACGCCCAGCCGAAGGTGACGAGGGCACCGATCGGGAACCCGCCCGCGATGCCCTTCGCGATCGTGATGGCGTCCGGCTCGAAACCGTGGCCCTGGTAGGTGAACCAGTTGCCGGTCCGGCCGACGCCCGTCTGGATCTCGTCGAGGATCAGCAGCGCGCCGTGTTCCGCGGTCAGGCGGCGAGCGGCGAGCAGGAATCCCTCGGGCAGGTCGACCACGCCGGCCTCGCCCTTGATCGGTTCGACGATGAGCGCGGCCACGGTGTCGTCGATCGACTCCTCGAGCGCGGCGACCGTGGAGTCGATGTGCTCGACCCCGGGGATCATCGGCAGGAAGTCCTCTTGCAGGGCGGGCTTGCCGGTGAGCGCCAGCGCGCCCATCGTGCGGCCGTGGAAGCCCTGCTTCAGTGCGAGGATGCGGGTCTTCTGCCCGTCGGCGCCCTTGTTCAGGCGTGCGAGCTTGAACGCGGCCTCGTTGGCCTCGGCACCGGAGTTGCCGAAGTACACGCGGCCGGCCTCACCTGCGCCCGTGATGCGCTTGAGCCGCTCGGCGAGCTCGAGCTGCGGCGGGGTCGCGAAGTAGTTCGAGACGTGCACGAGCTTGGCGGCCTGGTCGCTGATCGCCTCGACCAGCGCGGGGTGCGCGTGGCCGAGCGAGTTGACGGCGATGCCTGCGAGGAAGTCGAGGTACTCGTTGCCGTCGACGTCCCAGACGCGACAGCCCTCGCCGCGCTCGAGCATGATCTTCGGCGGGGTCAGGGATCGCATGAGCGACGCCCCGAACCGGTCGTTCCAGGTCTCGGTCTGCGTCTCGGTGCTCACTGCGGCTGTCCCTTCTCGGTCGTGCTGGCCACGTGTTGGCCGGTGGTGCTGCTCGTCGACGGTGCTGCGACGCGTCGGCCGATCTCGGCGTGGGTCATCTGGTTCTCGGTGCGTCGGCTCGGGTCCGGGATCACCTCGGTGCCCGCGCCGCGCAGGGTGAACACCTCGAGCAGGATCGAGTGCGGGATCCGCCCGTCGATGATCGTCGCGCCGCCGACCCCGCCGACCACGGCGTCGAGGCACGCGGTCATCTTCGGGATCATGCCCGACTCGAGCGACGGCAAGAGGGCGCGGAGTTCCTCGACCGCGATGAGGTCGACGATCGAGTCGCGGTCCGGCCAGTTGCGGTACAGGCCGGGGACGTCGGTGAGCATCATGAGCTTCGACGCCTTGAGGGCGATCGCGAGCGCGCCCGCCGCGGCGTCGGCGTTCACGTTGAGCGCTTGGTCCGGGTGGGCGTCGTCGATGGCGATGCTCGACACCACGGGGATGCGGCCGGCCTCGATCGCGGCGAGCACACCGGAGGGGTCGACGTGCGTGATGTCGCCGACGTGCCCGAGATCGAAGTGCTCGCCGTCGACGACGACGCCCTTCTTCTCGCCGGTGAACAGCGAGCCGCCGTCGCCGAACACGCCGACCGCGAGGCCCTCGCCGTGCTCGTTCATCAGGTCGACGATCTCGCGGTTGACCTCGCCGGCGAGCACGTCGCGGACGACCGTGATCGCCTCGGTCGTGGTGACGCGGTAGCCGCCGCGGAACTCGGACGCGATGCCCTGTTCCTTCAGCGCCGCCGAGATCTGCGGGCCGCCACCGTGCACGACCACCGGGTGGAGGCCGGCGTACCGGAGGTAGACCATGTCCTCGGCGAACGCGCGCTTGAGGTCCTCGTTCACCATGGCGTTGCCGCCGAACTTGACGACGACGATCTTGCCCGAGAACCGCTTCAGCCACGGCAGGGACTCGATGAGGGTCGCGGCCTTGACGGTCGCGAGCTCGTGCTCTTCTTCCTTCGAGAGGATGCTGTCGTCGGCCATCAGCTGGAGTACGCGCTGTTCTCGTGGACGTAGTCGTGCGTGAGGTCGTTCGTCAGGATCGTCGCCGAGAACGGTCCGACGCCGAGGTCGATGAGGACGTCGGTGTCGCGCGGCGTCAGGTCGACGCGGTCGCTCGGCTCGTCCGGTGCGCCGGCGTGGCAGACACGGACCCCGTTCATCGAGACGTCGACGGCGTACGGGTCGAACTCGGCGTCGGTGGTGCCGATCGCCGCGAGCACCCGGCCCCAGTTCGGGTCGTTGCCGAACACCGCGGCCTTGAACAGGTTGTTCCGGGCGACGCTCCGGCCGACCGTGACGGCTTCGTCCTCGGTCGCGGCGTTCACGACGTGGATCGCGATGTCGTGGCTCGCGCCCTCGGCGTCCTGCTGCAGCTGCCGTGCGAGGTCGGCGCAGACCGCGGTCAGGGCTTCTTGGAAGTCGCCGACCTCGGGCGTGACGCCGCTCGCGCCGGAGGACAGCAGCACCACGGTGTCGTTCGTCGACATGCAGCCGTCCGAGTCGACCCGGTCGAAGGTGACGCGGGTGGCGGCCCGGAGCGCCTGGTCGAGCTCGTCCGAGCCGACGACGGCGTCCGTGGTGATCACGACGAGCATCGTCGCGAGCCCGGGTGCGAGCATGCCCGCGCCCTTGGCCATGCCGCCGACGGTCCAGCCGTCCTCGGTGACGACCGACTGCTTCGGCTTCGTGTCGGTGGTCATGATGGCGGTCGCGGCGTCCGGACCGCCGTCGGCCGACAGTGCCGCACTCGCGATGTCGACGCCCCTGAGGACGTTGTCGCGGAACGTCTGGTCGCCGACCCCGATGAGGCCGGTCGAGCAGACGACGACGTCGCCGGCGCCGATGCCGAGCGCCTCGCCCACGGCTTCGGCGGTCATGTGGGTGGTCTGGAAGCCGAACGGACCGGTGAAGCAGTTCGCGCCGCCGGAGTTCAGGACGACCGCTCGGGCGGTGCCGTCACCGACCGCCTGGCGCGACCAGATCACGGGGTGCGCCTGGGCACGGTTGCTGGTGAAGACCGCGGCCACTGCGGCGTCCGGCCCGTCGTTGACGACGAGGGCCACGTCGGGCTTGCCGCTCGACTTGAGACCGGCCGTCACGCCGGCCGCGCGGAAGCCCGCTGCCGCGGTGACGCCCTGGAGGCCCGGGTCGGTGTGGGTGGGCTGGCTTGCGTCGGTCACGGTGCGACTCCGTCCACGCTGAGGCCGAGGGTCTCCGGGAAGCCCAGGGCGATGTTCGTCGACTGGACCGCAGCACCGGCGGTGCCCTTGGCCAGGTTGTCGAGGGTGCTCACCGCGACGACGCGACCGGCGGCCTCGTCGACCGCCAGCCCGATCAGTGCGGTGTTCGCGCCGATGGTGTCGGCGACCCGGGGGAACTCGCCCTCGGGCAGGAGGTGCACGAAGGGCTCGTCGGCGTAGGCCTGCTCCCAGGCGAGCCGGACGTCACGGGCGCTCACACCGGGCGCGAGCTTCGCGGTCGTCGTCGCCAGGATGCCGCGGGACATCGGGACGAGGACCGGCGTGAACGAGATCGTCACGTCGGACGCGCCGGCGACCACGAGGTTCTGCTGGATCTCCGGGATGTGGCGGTGCTTCCCGCCGACCGCGTACGCGCTCGCGGAGCCCATGATCTCGGACGCCAGGTACGTGTTCGCGAGCTTCTTGCCGGCACCGCTCGGGCCGACGCTCAGCACGGCCACGAGGTCGTCCGACTCGATCAGCCCGGCCTGGATGCCCGGCTGGATGCCGAGCGTGACCGCGGTCACGTTGCACCCGGGGACGGCGATCCGCTTCGTCCCCACGAGCGCCGCCCGCTGCCGGCTCTGCGTCTGGATGTCGTCCACGTCACGCCATTCGTCCGCCGACCCGGGCGTCGGCGCCGCGTGCAGCAGCTCCGGCAGCCCGTAGGTCCACGCGCCGTGGTAGTCGCCGCCGTAGAACGCTTCCCACGCCGCCGGGTCCGTCAGCCGGTGGTCCGCGCCGCAGTCCACGACGAGGGCGTCGCCGCCGAGCTCCGCGGTGATGGCCCCGGACTGGCCGTGCGGCAGCGCGAGGAACACGACGTCGTGTCCGCGCAGGTTCTCCGCCGTCGTCGGCTCGAGGGTCAGGTGCGACAGCGAGCGGAGGTGCGGCTGCGTCGCGATGAGCGGCTGTCCGGCGTTCGAGAACGCCGTCACCGTCCTGACGTCGAACTCGGGATGGGCGGAGAGCACGCGCAGGAGCTCACCGCCCGCGTAGCCGGAGGCTCCCGCCACGGCGACGGATACGGACATGGGATTCCACCTTTGGTCGGACTGGTCGTCGAGAGAGTCGGAGGCGGCGGCCCCGGGCGGTGCTGGTCCCGATGGGATCAGTCGCGCAGGGTCGCCCCGAATCGCTCGCCGGCACGTCGGACGGCACCGTCACGGGCCTCAGTGGCCTCGGCAGCGGTCAGCGTGCGGTCCGTGGCGCGGAAGCGCAGCGCGAACGTCAGGGACTTCTGTCCCTCGTCCACGCCGGTGCCCCGGTAGTCATCCACGAGGCGAGCATACTCCAACAGCTCTCCGGCACCAGTGCGCACCGCATCCAGTACGTCACCCGCCGGTACGCCGGCACCCACCACGAGGGACAGGTCCTGTGTCGCCGCCGGGTAGGACACGATCGGTGCCACCGACACCAGTTCGGGCGCCGCCCGGACCATGGCGTCGAGGTCGAGTTCGACGACCGCGACGACGCGCGGCAGGACCGCCGACTCGGTCAGCTCGGGCAGGAGTTCACCCGCGACGCCGACGACGGTTCCGTCCACGAGGAGCGATGCCGCGCGCCCCGGGTGCAGGGACGGGTGCGTCGTCTGCGCCACCGTGAGCTCGACCCCGACCGCCCACGCGACGGCGCGCGCGACGTCGAGGGCGTCCGCGATGCCGTACGGCTCGGGCTGGACGCCGGGCTGCTTCACGACCCGGTTGCCGGTGAGCAGCGCGGACACGTGGAACGGCTGCGGCGGCAGGGACGCGTCGAGCGCGGCGAGGGTGTCGCGGTCCGGGAGGACGGCGCCGGCCGGGACCGTGTCGGTGCCGAGCGTCTCGCCCGCGACCGGCAGGAACACCCGCGAGGTCTCGTAGAGCGCGACGTCGACGAGGCCGCGCGACACGTTGCGACGGGCGGCGTCGACGAGTGCCGGCACCCCGCTGCGTCGGAGGAGGCTCTGCTCGCTGTCGAGGGCGTTCGCGAGGACCACGCTCGGCCCGCCGGCACCGTCGATGCCCGGGTAGGCGTCCTGCGTGGCCTGCGACACGAAGGGTGCGGTGACGACCTCGACCAGGCCGTCGGCGGCGAGTGCAGCGGCGACGCGACGACGCGCCTGCTGGTGACCGGTCAGCCCACGGCCGGGCGGCGCGACGGGGAGGACGCTCGGGATGCGGTCGTAGCCGACGATGCGCGCGACCTCTTCGACGAGGGTGGTGTCGTCGGTGAGGTCGGGGCGCCAGGTCGGCGGCACGACGGCGAGGGTGTCCCCGTCGACGTCGACCGACGCACCGATCGCGCGCAGGGTGTCGATGACCTCGGCGTCGGTGTAGTCGACGCCGACGAGCTCGGCCGGACGGGCGATGCGCATCGTGACCGTCGGACGGGGCTCGGTGTCGACGAGCGTCGAGCCGAGGGGGTCCGCGGTGCCGCCCGCGTGCTCGACGAGGAGCTCGACCGCACGGTTCGCAGCAGCCTCGGCCACGAGCGGGTCGACACCGCGCTCGAAGCGTCGGGACGCCTCGCTCGGGAGCTTGTGCCGACGCGCGGTCCGGGCGATGGAGGTCTGGTCGAAGCCGGCCGCCTCGATCAGGACGTCGGTGGTCGCGTCGGAGATCTCGGTCCGGGCGCCGCCCATCACGCCGGCGAGGCCGACGGGACCGGAGTCGTCGGTGATGACGAGGTCTTCCGGGTCGAGCGTCCGTTCGACGTGGTCGAGCGTCGTCAGGGTCTCGCCGGCAGCAGCACGACGGACACCGAGCCCGCCCTGCAGCGTCCGGAGGTCGTACCCGTGCAGCGGCTGACCGAGCTCGAACATGACGTAGTTCGTGATGTCGACGGGCAGCGAGATCGACCGGACACCGGCGAGGGCGAGGCGCGAGACCATCCACGCCGGGGTCTTCGCGGTCGGGTCGATGCCACGGACGACACGGGTGACGAACGTGTGCGCGCCGACCCGGCCACGCACCGGGGCCTGGTCGTCGATCACGACCGGGAAGCCCTCGGCGCTGCGGGGGGTGACCCGCTCGACCGGGTCGTGGAAGGTCGCGCCGGTGGCGTGGGCGTACTCGCGAGCGACGCCGCGCATGCTCAGCACGTACCCGCGGTCCGGGGTCACGTTGATCTCCACCGCGGCGTCGTCGAGACCGAGGAGGGCGATGGCGTCCGCGCCGACCTCGGGCTCCATGCCGAGGTCCGCGAAGCGGAGGATGCCGTCGTGCTCGTCGCCGAGACCGAGCTCGCGTGCCGAGGCGATCATGCCGTCGGACACGTGCCCGTAGGTCTTGCGTGCGGCGATCGGGAACGGCCCGGGCAGGACGGCGCCGGGGAGCGTGACGACGACGAGGTCGCCGACGTCGAAGTTGTGCGCGCCGCAGACGATGCCGCGGGGCTCGGGCTCGCCGACGTCCACCTGGCACCAGTTGATCGTCTTGCCGTTCTTCTGCGGCTCGGGCTCGCGCTCGAGCACGCGGCCGACGACGATCGGGCCCGTGAGGTCGTAGGTGTGGACGTCCTCTTCCTCGAAGCCCACCGACACGAGCGCCGCGTGGACGTGCTCGAGGGTGACGTCGTCGGGGAGGTCGACGGACTCGCCGAGCCAACGGAGTGGGACGCGCATCAGACCACCGTTCCGAACTGCTGCGAGAAGCGGATGTCGCCCTCGAGGAAGTCACGCATGTCGTTCAGGCCGTTGCGGAACTGCAGCGTCCGCTCGATGCCCATGCCGAACGCGAAGCCCTGGTACTCGGCCGGGTCGATGCCGGCGGCGCGCAGGACGTTCGGGTTGACCATGCCGCAGCCGCCCCACTCGACCCACCGGGCGCCGCCCTTGGCGTTCGGCTGCCAGACGTCCATCTCGGCACTGGGTTCGGTGAACGGGAAGTAGTTCGGGCGGAGACGGATCTGCGCCTCGGCCCCGAACATCTGGCGCGCGAAGTGCTCGAGCGTGCCGCGCAGGTGCGCCATCGTCAGGCCCTTGTCGATCGCGATGCCCTCGACCTGGGTGAAGACCGGCAGGTGCGTGGCGTCGAGCTCGTCGGCGCGGTACACCCGGCCCGGCGCGATGACGTAGAGCGGCAGGTCGCGTGAGAGCAGCGACCGCACCTGCACCGGGGAGGTGTGCGTGCGCATGACGAGGTGGCGCTCGACCGGCTCGACGAAGATCGTGTCGGCCATGGCCCGGGCCGGGTGGTCCGGGTCGAAGTTCAGCGCATCGAAGTTGAACCACTCGTGCTCGAGCTCGGGGCCTTCCGCGACTTCCCACCCCATGCCGACGAAGATGTCGGCCACGGTCTCGTTGAGGAGCGACAGCGGGTGCCGCGAGCCGGGCGCGCGGCGGACCGGGAGCGCGGTGACGTCGACGCGCTCGGCGTCGAGGCGTGCACGTTCCTCGGCTTCGGCGAGCACGGACTCCTGCTCGGCGATCGCCGCGTTCACCTGCCCACGGGCCTGTCCGACGAGCTTGCCCGCGGCCGCCTTCTGCTCCTTCGGCACGCTGCGCATCGACGCGTTCATCCGCGCCAGCGCGGACTGTTCGCCGGTGTGCTCGGCCCTGGCCTGCTTCAGCTCGGCGACGGTCGTCGTGGCGCGGACCGCCGCGAGGGCCCGGTCCACGGCGTCGGCGACGGCCGATTCGCTGATCTCGAGAGGTTCTGACACGAGACCCAAGCCTACCGGCCCGTGGGATACCGCCGTCCGGTACCGGACGGTCTGGGGAGGAGCCGCCCGATCAGTCGCCTGTGGAGGGACGAGCCGTGCGCTGCGCGAACGCCGACTCGTACAGGCAGACGGACGCCGCCGTCGCGAGGTTCATCGACTCCGCCTTGCCGTAGATCGGTACCTTCACAGCGCGGTCGACGAGGGCGAGGTCCTCGGTGGTGAGACCACGTGCCTCGTTGCCGAACACCCACGCGGTCGGACCGTCGAGCATGCCGTCGGCGCGGACCTCGGGCAGGTCGTCGCCCGAGACGTCGGCGGCCAGGATCGTGTACCCGAGGCCCCGGGCACGGGACACCGCGTCGGCGAGCGTCACGCCGACCGACACCGGCACGTGGAAGAGCGAGCCCGTGGTCGACCGCACGACCTTCGGGTTGTACGGGTCGACACTGCGCCCGGTGAGGACCACCGCGTCGGTGCCGGCGGCGTCGGCCGCACGGATGATGGTGCCGGCGTTGCCCGGATCACGCACCTCTTCGAGGATCGCGACGATCCCCGGCAGGCCGCCACGCGCCTCCTGGGCCGCACTGGCGTCGGGGAAGACGTCCTTCACCGACGTCGGGAACTGCTGGCACACCGCGACGACGCCCTGCGGCGTCACGGTGTCCGCCATCGCGTCGAGGACTTGTTCGGTCACGAACCACGTGTCGACCGGCGCGTCGTCGAGGCCGTAGCGCGCGGCTGCCGTCGGGGTCACGTAGAGCTCGCGGAGGAGCTCCGGGCGGTACTCGATCGCCTCACGCACCGCCTGCGGCCCTTCGAGCAGGAACAGGCCCGTGTCGGCGCGCACGTCCTTCTTCGACAGCGCTGCGACGGCACGGACGCGGCCGGCCTTGGGGTTCTCGAGGAGATCGCTCACGGGACAAGTCTAGGAACGACGAAACCCCCGCCGGACCGGCGGGGGTTTCGCGAGCAGAAGAACTGACTACGCAGCCTTCGGGGCCGAGGTGTCGGCCGGGAGCGCCTTCTTGGCGGTCTCGACGAGCGCCGCGAACGTCTCGGGGTTGTTCACCGCGAGGTCCGCGAGGATGCGACGGTCGACCTCGACGCCGGCAAGGCCGAGGCCCTGGATGAGGCGGTTGTAGGTCAGGCCGTTCGCACGCGACGCGGCGTTGATGCGCTGGATCCAGAGGCGACGGAACTCGCCCTTCTTCGCGTGACGGTCGCGGTACGCGTAGACGAGGGAGTGGGTGACCTGCTCCTTGGCCTTGCGGTACAGACGCGAACGCTGACCGCGGTAGCCCTCGGCGCGCTCGAGGATGACGCGGCGCTTCTTGGCGGCGTTGACCGCTCTCTTTACTCGTGCCATTGATCTATTCCTTTACGTTCTGCGGGGCTCAGTGGCCGAGGAGCTTCTTGACGTTCTTCGCGTCAGCCTTGGCGAGGACCTGGTCCTCGTTGAGGCGGGCCTTGCGCTTGGCGCTCTTGACCTCGAGGTTGTGACGCATACCGGCCTGCTGCTTCATGATCTTGCCGCTGCCGGTGACCTTGAAGCGCTTCTTCGACCCGGAGTGGGTCTTCTGCTTGGGCATGGTGGTGCCTTTCCGTGGGATGGATGGGGAGCCGCGTCGTTGCGGGATCGGTCGGTGGGACCTATTCGGCGGGAGCTTCGGCCTGCGCGGGCTCGGGAGCCACGTCGGTGGTCTCGTCCTTGCCCTTCGCAGCGTGCTCCGACGCACGACGCTCGGCCTTCTGAGCAGCGCGCTTGGCGTTCTGCTCGCCCTTGACGTCGGACTTGTTCTTGAGCGGGGCGATGATCATCGTCATGTTGCGGCCGTCCTGGGTCGGACGCGACTCGACGACACCGAACTCGGCGATCTCCTCGGCGAACTTCTGGAGGAGACGGACACCCTGCTCCGGACGCGACTGCTCGCGGCCACGGAAGAGGATCATCGCCTTCACCTTGTCGCCACCGAGGAGGAAGCCCTCGGCGCGCTTGCGCTTCGTCTCGTAGTCGTGCACGTCGATCTTCAGGCGGAAACGGACTTCCTTGAGGTCCGTGTTCACCTGGTTGCGACGCGCTTCCTTGGCCTTCTGAGCGGCCTCGTACTTGAACTTGCCGTAGTCCATGATCTTCGCCACGGGCGGCTTCGAGTTCGGCGCGACCTCGACCAGATCCAGCTCGGCTTCCTGCGCGAGGCGCAGTGCGACGGCGATGGGGACAACGCCGACCTGCTCGCCCTGGGGGCCGACGAGTCGGACCTCGGGGACGCGGATTCGGTCGTTGGTACGGGGATCGGGAATGCGGAGCTCCTTCAATCAGGTGGTGGCCGTCCGGGGCGTTTGCCCTGGACGACGGCACGAGAGAGGAGATCTGACGCACGGATCGTGACCCGTTCGGCAGCCGCCCGACGCCGACCCCTGCGGGACGGCCGACCGACGCGGACGCCGGTGGAGCGGTGTGGACCCGGTAGCCTGTGGTGCGCGGCCGCGGGTGGGAGAGACTCCTCTTTCGTGACGCTGCGGGAGTGATCGGCCTCGTTCGCACGAGTCCGGGCACACTGACAGCATCTGCCGCGGACGAGTCTAGCAGAGGAGCACCGTGACCGACACCCCATCCCCCGAGCCCGACGAGGCCGCCCGCGACATCTCGGAGGTGCCGGCCGTCGAACTCATCAACACCGTGGCGGTGCACCTCCTCAGCGCGGCCGCCGTCAAGGTGGGTCTCGCGGACGACCCCGAGCAGCAGACGGACCTCGACGAGGCGCGCAAGCTCATCACGGCGCTCGCGGGGCTCGTCACCGCCGCGGCGACGGAGATCGGGGACCACCACGCCCGCCCGCTGCGCGACGGGCTCCGTTCGGTGCAGCTCGCGTTCCGCGAGGCGTCGAGCATCCAGGACGCGCCGGGTGCCGGCCCGGGTGAGAAGTACACCGGACCCGTCAACTGACGGGCGTCACCCGATGACGGACGGGAGGGGGGGGGGGGGGGGGGGGCCCGCCCCCCCCCCCCCCCCCCCCCCCGGGGGCATCCGGTCCGGTCCAGGGCCACAGCCCTCGGCCCGTCGGTCAGGCCGCGCTGCGCGCGACCAGGCGCGTGACCGCGGCGAGCGGGATGCCGACCCAGTCGGGACGGTTCCGGGTCTCGTAGACGACCTCGTAGACGGCCTTGTCGAGTTCGAACGCGTCGAGCAGTTCCCGGTGGGCACGCAGGTCCGATCCCGTCCCCTGCTGGTAGCCGTCGAGGAACGCCGACCGGGCGTCCTGCGCCCACTCCCCCGCGTCGACGGGTTCGGCGTCCTGGGCGAGCGACCCCTGGACGTAGTCGAACGAGCGCAGCATGCCGGCGACGTCCCGGAGCGTGACGTCCGGCAGGGAGCGCTCGATGAGCGGGCGGAGCGGCTCGCCCTCGAAGTCGAGGAAGACCCAGCCGCGGGGTTCCGGAGCGGCGAGCACCTGTCCGAGGTGCAGGTCGCCGTGGATGCGCTGCAGGTCGGGCCAGTCGGCATCGGCGGCGCGGGCGTAGACCGCACGGACGGCGTCGACGTGCGGGGCGATCGCCGGGGCCTCGCGTGCCGCGGCGTCGAGCCGGCCGTGCATCGTCGCGATCGCGGCGGCACGGCGGTCGTCGTCGGCGGGCTCGGTCGGCAGGGCCTCGGCGAGGGTGCGGTGCACCTCGGCGAGCGCGAGCCCGAGCCGCTCTGCGTCGGGTGCGAAGGGGATGCCCTCGCGGGCGTCGCCGAGTGCCACACGCCACGCGTCCTGCAGCCCCGGCAGGAACTCCTGGGCGAAGGCGAGGTGCCCGCTCGCGGTGCCGTCGGAGCGCCCCGGGTCCGGCCAGCTCCCGCGGAGCGCGCCGTACACGCGCGGCACCCGGGCGCTGCCGGCGGCCGAGAGGGCGAGCTGCGTGGTGACGTCCGGGTTGTCGCCGTGGTGCAGCACGCGGAAGACCTTCACGATGACCTCGGCGCCGGTGTCCGTCTCGCAGATCACCGAGGTGTTCGACTGTTCACCGCTGAGCACCCGGGACCGCCGGACGGTGCCGATCGGGACGAGACTCTCGTCGTCGGCGTCGATGCGCGCGGCGAGGGACCGGATCCAGTCCGGATCGGCGGTCGCATCGTGCACGGTCCCGGCCGCGTCGGGGCTGACCGGCGCCTGGTAGAGGACGGGGCCGGTCGGAGCGTCGTCGAGGACGAGGCGGGTACCGGCGGGCTGCGCGAGGGTGCGGAGCCGCGGGGTGGTGCCCTTCGCCGTGTACCAGCGCTGGTGGGCGATCCAGCCCTCGAGGGTGCGGTCGGTGGGCTCGCCGGGGGCGGGGACGGGTGCCTCGTCGCTCATGGGGCGAACCGTACGCGCCGGGGGCTGAGGGTGGCGCGCTGGATCGCGGGGCGCTGGGCGCTGGGGTCGTGGGGCGCTGGGTTCGGGTCGTCCGCTGTCCTCCACAGGGCGTCGTTCCGGGTGCGGCATCCACAGAACGCGGCAGGCCCGGTGACGAGGGCCCCGGGGCGGACGACACTGACGGCATGCAGACCCCGCACCCGGAGCCGCTCGGCCGCACCGACCCCCGTCGCACGTGGCGCATCGCCGACGACCGGCGACTGCCCGCCCTCGAACCCTTCGCCGACCGCGTCCTCCGGCACGGTCCCGTGGTGCTGCGCGAGCACCTGTGGGACACCGACGACCGGGTCCTCGCGGCCGAGGGCGTCGAGCTCCTCCGGTCGGACGCCGGGTGGAGCGTCGACCGCGGTGACGGACCGGTCGAGGTGTCCTCGGACCTCGACGGCGGCGACGACCAGGATGCGGACCACGTTCCGCGCGCCGTGGTCGAGGTCTTCCTGCACGGCCGCCCGGTCCGGGTCGTCCGGGTGCGGGACACGGCGACGACCCTCGTCGAGCTGCGCGGGCGGGACGGGCGGCTCCGCGCCGAGGTGGCCGACGTCCGTGTGGACGAGGGCGAGCCCGACGCCGCGGTGCTCCGGTCGGCTCGGTGGTGGGCGCTGAGCGACGACGGGCGCGGCGGGACGGTGTCCCGGGCTGCGGAGCGGGCGCTGGCGGACGCGGCGGAACCCGGGGCGGGTGGTGGCGCCCGGGGCGGGTCCGGGCGCGCTGGTGGTGGGGCCGGGCGGGCTGGAGGCGGGGCCGGGCACCCTGCGCTCCGTGCCGCGCCCGAGCGTCGGAAGGGGACGGCGGCACGCCCACGACGGGGCTCCGCAGCCGCTGCCCTGCGAGCGGTGCTCCGATCGTTGCGTGCCGACCTCGTCGCGGTCGACCCGAGGGTGCGTGCCGACGAGCACGGGTCGGTGCACGACCTCCGGAAGGTCCTGCGTCGACTGCGGAGCGTGCTGGCCGCGTACCGCGGCGCCCTCGACCGCGACGCCACCGAACCCCTGCGCGCCGAACTGGCCGAGGTCTCGCGGGTGGCCGGTGTCGCCCGCGACGCCGAGGTCCTGCGCGACCGGTTGCTCCGCACGGCCGGCCGCGCTCCCGAGGGCTTCGTCGACGCCGAGACCCTCGACCGGATCGGTGCGCACGTCGCCGAGTCCCGCGCGGCGGCGGCCGCCGACCTCCGACACACCCTGCGCTCGGCGACGTGGTTCCGGGCACTGGACCGCCTCGACGACCTCGTCGCCCGGGTGCCGCGGGGACCGCACGCCGACGACGACGCCCAGGCGTTCACCGTCCGCCGGATCGCGCGCGAGCGGAAGCGGGTCGCGAAGGCGATCGACGGCGGCACCGAGACGCTCGACGACCTGCACGAGGTCCGGAAGGCGGCGCGGCGGCTGCGCTACGCCCTGCAGGCCGCCGACGGGGCGACGGACCTCGGGAAGCGGCGCCTCGGGTTGCTGCGGCGGGTCCAGGACGGCCTCGGCGAGGTACTCGACGCGGCGCACGCCACCGCGGCCCACCGGGAGCTGGCGACCCTCGCGGCGAGGAGCGGGGCGGACACGTTCGGCGCCGGGGTCCTCGCCACGACCGAGCACGCCGTCGTGGAGCGCGAGCGGGACCGGGCCGAGCACCTCGTCGCCCGCCTGCGGTCGCGCGTGGCGACCGGTCTGCGAGGATGACCGGGTGCCGCACTACCTCGAAGACCTCGCCGCCGGACAGACCTTCACGACCCCGGGCCGGACCATCACCGAGGCGGACGTCGTGTCGTTCGCCTCGTGGACGAACGACAACAACCAGGTCCACACCGACGTCGAGTTCGCCGCCAGGACCCGCTACGGCCAGCGGGTCGTGCACGGGCTGCTCGGCACCTCGCTCTGCCTCGGGCTGATCGCGCGCACCGGGGTGTTCGAGGGCTCGGCCGTCGCGCTGCTCGGCATCGACCAGTGGCGCTTCACGGCGCCGGTGTTCATCGGGGACACCCTGACGTGCGAGGTCGAGATCCTGTCGACGCGGCTGACGAGCTCCGGGACGACGGGCATCGTCGAGCGGACGGTGTCGCTCCGGAACCAGCGGGGCGAGACCGTGCAGCAGGGGCGCATGGACGTCATGGTCCTGACGCGGGACGCCGCGATCGCCTGACAGGCCGGGCAGGCACTCGCCCGGAATCGTTGCCGCGCTCTTTACAACGATGTACCAGCCGCGCCAGCATGGAGGCATGAGCACGCTCGACGGCATCGTCGCCGCACCTGACACCGCTTCCCCGCAGGCCCTCCCGCTCGCCTCCCGGCAGGACGGCACGTACCCCCGGCCGCAGATGCTCCGCCCGCAGTGGGCCGACCTCGACGGCACGTGGTCCTTCCGCAACGACGGCGACGACCCCGCCTGGCGGACCGGCTTCCCCGACGCACGGGACATCGTCGTCCCGTTCCCGCCCGAGTCCGTCGCGTCGGGCATCGACGAGCCTGGCTTCCACCCCGTCGTCTGGTACTCCCGCACCATCGGCCGCGCCGAGCTCGAGGCCGCCGGACACGGCGACGCGGCACCCCGGCTCCTGCTGCACTTCGGCGCGGTGGACCACCGCGCCCGGGTCTGGATCGACGGGCAGTTCATCGGCGAGCACGAGGGCGGCCACACGCCGTTCTCGTTCGACGTGACCGACGTCCTGACCGCCACCGCCGACGCCGTGCACACCCTCGTCGTCCGCGCCGAGGACGACCCGCACGACCTCACCCAGCCCCGCGGCAAGCAGGACTGGCACGAGGACCCGCACGCCATCTGGTACCGCCGCACCACCGGCATCTGGCAGACCGTCTGGCTCGAGGCCGTGCCGACCACGTCGATCGAGTACCTCCGCTGGACCAACCTCGACCACCAGACGCTCCGCCTGACCGTCCGGCTCGCCGGGGTCCGGACCGGCGGCGAGCGCCTCCGCGTCGACGCCCGCTGGGACGAGCGCGACGAACACCTCGCGACGATCGAGACCACGCTCGGTGCGACGGCGAACGAGTTCGACGTGCTCGTCCCGATCGCCCGCCAGGCGAACGGGCAGGCCGAGGACGAACTGCACTGGTCGCCGGAGGCACCGCGGCTCGTCGACGCCACGGTCACCCTGCTGGGATCCGGCAGCGACCCGACCCCGATCGACGCCGTCGCGTCCTACTTCGGCGTGCGCACCGTCGGCGTCGACGGTGGCGCGTTCCTCCTCAACGGCCGGAGCTACGACGTCCGCAGCGTCCTCAACCAGGGGTACTGGCCGGACTCGCACATCGCAGCCCCCTCCCGCGAGGCGCTCCGCCGCGAGGTCGAGCTCATCAAGGAGCTCGGCTTCAACGCCGCACGCAACCACCAGAAGATCGAGGACCCGCGCTTCCTCTACTGGGCGGACCGGCTCGGCATCCTCGTGTGGGGCGAGGCGCCGGGTGCGTACGCGTTCTCGCCGCGGGCCGTGCAGCGGCTGATGCGCGAGTGGATGGACGCCGTCGAGCGCGACGCCTCGCACCCGTCGATCGTCACGTGGGTCCCGGCGAACGAGAGCTGGGGCGTGCAGCACATCGCGACCGATCCCGCGCAGCAGGCCTACGCGCGGTCGTTGGCCGACGTCACGCGGGCGATCGACCCGACACGGCCGGTGATCTCGAACGACGGGTGGGAGCACCCGGACTCGGACATCATCACGATCCACGACTACGAGGGCGTCGGGCCCCGGCTCGCGGCGACCTACGCCGACGACGCGGCGCGCACGGCCCTGTTCCACGGCATGGGCCCGTCCGACCGCTGGGTGCTGGTCGGTGGAGCGGTCGACCGCGGGCAGCCGGTCATGCTCACCGAGTTCGGCGGTGTGAACTACCAGCCCGGCGCCCAGCGCGAGGACGGCTGGGGCTACACGACCGCGGCCGACGGCGACGACTGGATCGCCCGGATCACGGCGCTGTACGACGCGACCCGCGCGAGTTCGTTCCTCGCCGGGTCCTGCTACACGCAGCTCACGGACACGATGCAGGAGACGAACGGCCTGCTGAACGCGGACCGCACCCCGAAGGTGCCGATCGAGCAGATCCGGCGCGCGGTCACCGGTCGCTGACGCGACGCAGGAGCCGGGAGGCACGTCCTCGGTGAGCAGGAATGGTCGGGTCCGACGAACGGACCCGACCATTGCTGCTCACGAGACGCGGAGATCGGTGCGAGACCGACGCGGCGTCTCGGCGCGGATCAGGAGGCGCGGGTCAGGAGGCGAGGAACCGCAGGACCGCCTCGTTCCACTCGTCCTTGTGCGATGCCAGCACCCCGTGCGGCCCGCCCTCGATGACGTGGGTCTGCGCGTTCGGGATCGCCGCAGCGGTCCGCTTGCCGGACACCTCGAACGGCACGATGCCGTCGGAGTCGCCGTGGATCACGAGCGTCGGCACGTCGATCTTGGTGAGGTCGTCGCGGAAGTCCGTCGTGGCGAACGCGACGGTGCAGTCGAGCGTGCCCTTCGGCGATGCGAGCTCGGCGATCGCGAGGTCGTACGCGCGCTGGTCGTCCGACACCAGGGGCTTGTTCACGAGCGAGGGCTTGCCCGCCGTGTAGAACAGGTCGACGAACTCGTGCAGGAACGCGGGGCGGTCCCCGGTGATCCCGTTCGAGAACCAGTCGGCGAGGTCCTGGTCGACCCCGCCGTCGGGGTTGTCGTCGGACTTCCAGAGGTACGGCGGCACCGCGCTCGCGAACACGAGCTTCTTCACCCGGCCCGTACCGTAGGTGGACACGTAGCGCGCGAGCTCACCGCCACCCATCGAGAACCCGATCAGCGTGACCTCGGTCAGCCCGAGCTGGTCGAGCAGGGTGTCGAGGTCGGCGGCGAACGTGTCGTAGTCGTACCCGCCCCACGGCTGCGAGGACTGTCCGAAGCCACGACGGTCGTACGCGACGACCCGGTGCCCGGCCTCGACGAGGGCCGGGATCTGGCCCTCCCACGAACGGCCGGACAGGGGCCAGCCGTGGATGAGGACGACCGGGTCGCCCGATCCGAAGTCGTCGTAGTGCAGGTCGATGTCGTGCCCGTTCTCGGCTCCGACGGTGATGAACGGCATGGTGCCTCCGGTGGTTGCGTCTTCCAGGGAACGCCGACCATGCAACGCCGTGGGCCCTCCCCGAGGCTGGAACCGTACGCCTTGTGGACACCGGTGACGTGCCGTGGACGTGCGAGGATCGGGCGGTGACGAGCGCCGGGGAGACGAGCCGCGCCTCCGGGCCAGCCCTGGAGGCGCGCCACAGCGGCTGGACCACTCCCCTGCTCCTGTGGCTGGCCTCGCGCGTGGTCAGCACGGTCCTGCTCGCGACGGTCTACGCCGTGGCGACGGCGAACGGCTGGCCGTTCGCGTCGTCCCGACGCGATCCGTCCTTCTTCACGTTCTCGGGGTCGTGGGACGCGTCCTTCTACCGGATCATCGCGGAGCACGGGTACCCGACGACGCTGCCGCTCGACGACTCGGGGCACGTCCTCCCGAACGCCTGGGCGTTCCTGCCGGTGTTCCCGACGCTCGTGCGCGCCGTCATGCCGCTGACGGGCGGGTCGTTCTGGGTCGCGGGCGTGCTCGTCGCGACGCTCGCCGGGGCCGGGGCGTGCGTGCTGCTCTACCGGCTGGTGCTCGCCGTGGGCTGCTCGCACCGTGCGCGGTGGGCGACGGCGCTGTTCGCGTTCGGTCCCACCGCGTTCCTGCTGCAGGTGGCCTACGCCGAGAGCACGTTCCTGCTGCTGCTGTTCGGGGCGCTGCTGGCGCTCGTCCGTCGGCGCTACTGGCTGGTCGCGCCGCTCGGGCTCGTGGCCGCGTTCACGAAGCCGGGCGTGCTGGCGTTGGCCGTGGCGCTCGCGGTGCACCTCGTCGTGCGGTGGGTGCAGGAGCGTCGGGCGCTCCCGGTGCGGGACGCCGTGGCGATCGTCGTGTCGGGGCTGGTGGTGGCTGCGGCGGGGCTGGCGTGGCCGGTGATCGCCTCGTCCGTGACGGGTCGGCCGAACGCGTACCTCGACACCGAACTGTCGTGGTGGGTGGGGTTCGTGGGGCGGCAGCACTTCGCGCCGCTCACGCCGTGGTTCACGATGGCGGGGACGTGGCTCGG
Organism: Curtobacterium sp. USHLN213; assembly: GCF_037144815.1. Lineage (NCBI taxonomy): Bacteria > Bacillati > Actinomycetota > Actinomycetes > Micrococcales > Microbacteriaceae > Curtobacterium > Curtobacterium sp. USHLN213. The sequence continues at coordinate 24,913 of NZ_JBBCYQ010000004.1, forward strand.
GCCGCTCGGGATCGTGCTCGTGGTCGCCGTGCTCGCGGGGGCGGTGTGGTTCTGGACGCGGAGGTCGGTCCGGGCCCTCGGGGTGGACGTGTGGGCGTTCACGGCGGCGTACGCGCTGTACCTCGTGGCGGTGTTCCTGCCCCAGCAGTCCCTGCCCCGGTTGCTCATGCCGACGGCGCCGCTGCTCGGGTCGGACGTGTTCGTGCGGACGCGGCGGCAGGCGGTCGTGTGGCTCGTCGTGGGCGTGTGCCTGCAGCCGGTCGCCGTCGTGCTGCTCTGGTTCCTCGGGTACCCCTGACGAGCGGCGCGGCGCGGCGCGGCGCGGCTCGCACAACCAAAGTCACTCCGCGCCGGGGGTCGCCGTGGTTCGAGCGCACTTTCGTTGTGCGCTGCCCCGCCGAACCGGCTGCGAGCACCACCAGGCACCCGCACCGCTGACGCGCGCCGGCGCTACGCGTCGAACGTGTGGAACCAGGCGGTCCCGCCCGGGTGCTGCACGGTGATCATCTCGTCGAGGTCGCGGTACGGCCCGTCCTGGTTGTGGCTCGCCGACTTGATGCGGACCGTGCCGTCCGGCTCGGTGAACACCTCGGACACGATCGTGGTGTGGTCCGGCGAGTCGTTGTCGTTCCAGTCGTAGAACACGATGTCGCCGACCTTGACCTTGTCGCGCTCGTCGAGGGAGCGGCGGGTGAGCCCGAACTCCGCGGCGTTCGCGGTCAGCCACGGGTCCATCGTCGGGCAGTAGGTCCACGTCGCCGAGTGCTCCGCCCCGGCCGACCGGTTGTACCAGTCGGAGCGCTGCTGCCAGCCGCGGGCGATCAAGGTCTGCGACACGTAGTTCGCGCAGTCGCCACCGATCGGGTTCATGGTGCCGTACTCGGCGAGGTTGTAGTCCTTCCAGTGCGCCATCGCGTACTCGAGCTGCCGGTCGACGTCGGTCAGTGCCGCGTAGGCCAGGGTCGAGGTCGCGACCGCCGTCGAGGCGTCCGGGACGGGCGCGGTGGTCGGTGTCGGCGTGGCCGTCGCGGAGTCCTGCGTCGCCCCGGTCTGCCCGTCGTTCGCGGCGCTGCCGTTGCCGTCCGAGGACTGGTTGGCGGACGGTGACGGCTCGATCGCGGTCGTGAACAGCGCGACGTCCGCCGAACCCGCCGTGTACATCGCCTGGTGCGGTGCCGTGAAGGTCACCTTCGTGGCGGTCGCCCGGACGTCCCGCGCGGCGATGCCACCGACCGTGACGCCCGTGACCGCTGCCAGCCCGGAGCCGGCGACGGTGATCGTCACACCGCCGGCGAGCGGGACCTGCGCAGGGCTCAGCGACTTCGCGACGGGCTTCGCGGTGGGCGTGGACGAACCACCACCGTTGCTCGTGCCACCACCGGACGCATTGCCCGTTCCGCCGTTCCCCGACGAGCACGCGGCGACGGCGAGCCCGATGCCGGTCACGCCGGCGAGGGACAGCAGGGAGCGGCGCGTCAGGGAAGCAGTCATGGTGCTTCCCAGGGTAGGCGACGACACGGCATGATCTCTGGCAGGAACCACCGTCGAGAGGATCAGACCACCCATGCCCGAGAGCCACGACTTCTTCGTCGCAGCCGCCCCCGACCACGTCCGCGCACTCGTCCGCGGCGCACTCGTCCGCGAGGGCTACACCGTCGACGACGGCGAACAGGGAGCCCTCCGCGCCACCCGCGGCAGCATGGGCCTCACGCTGCTCATCGGCGGCATGGCGAACGACCGGACCTTCCACACCCGCCTCGACGTGCAGATCATGGTCACGCCGGACGGTCGGACGGTCGCGCGGCTCCTGCGCGGTGCCAGCAAGTCGGCGCTCAAGGGCGGCGCGCTCGGCATCTCGCGCGGCAACCGCGCCTTCGAGCAGGCCGCGAACGCGATCCACGGCGAGCTCGCCCAGGCCGGGATCCTGGTGGAGAGCGTCCCCGGCTGACCCGGGCCCGCCCCGGGAACGACGAAGGCCACCCGATCGGGTGGCCTTCTGTCTCGGAGTGGAGCTAAGGGGATTCGAACCCCTGACCTTCTCATTGCGAACGAGACGCGCTACCAACTGCGCCATAGCCCCGAGAACGCGTCCACACTAGCACCCGCGTCGGCCCGATCCGAAATCGGGCGATCAGACGGCGCGGCGGCGACGCATGATGGCGTCGAGGTCCGCCTGCTCGTACGCGTCCTCGCCGAGGACACCCATGCCGGCCCACTTGCTCGGCGGCGCCGGGGGCGCGGCGGGAGCGGCGGGAGCAGCGGGTTCCGGAGCGGGAGCGGCCTGCGCAACGGGGGCTCCCGTCCCGGCCGGCGCACGCAGACCCAGCCGTTCGGCGAGCCGCCCCTGGTCGTGGGCGGAGAGCGACGCGACGGCCTCCTCGACGTCCGGGCGCATGGGCGACACCCGCGCGAGCGACGGGTCGGTCTCGGCGGCACGGATCGCGGCTGCCTCGGCCTCGGCTTCCGCCTTGGCCGCGGCGACCCGCTCCTTCAGGCGGGCGGCGAGCTCCGCCGAGGACTCCGACGTGGCCGCGGGGACCTTCGGGCGTTCGACGTACAGCGGCTTCGGGACGCGGTTCGGCGTCCAGCTGCGGTCACGAGCGGGCTCGGCGGGCTGCTCGGTCGACAGCGGCGGCGCCGGGTCCGTCCACTCGCTCGCGGGCCTGGAGGCGCGGCTCGACTCCGGCACGACCGTCGCGGTCCGGGCCTTCCGCGCCTTCGCCACCTGGTGCAGCTGGGCGAGGACCGCTGCGGACCCACCGGCTGCGACGAGGCCGGCGACACCGACGAGCCAGGCGGCGGGGGCCGCGACGAACACGACGACCGCGACGACGAGGCCGAGCGTGCCGAGCAGGGTCGCCCCCAGTCGGGACCGACGCATGCGCATCGCGGTGAGTGCCGGGACCGCCGAGGCCCGCTCGAGCACGGGTGCCTGCTCGGCCAGTCGACGGGTGATCTCCCGCTGCCGGGCGGCCTCGTGGGCGCGGACGATCGCGGTGCGCTTCGCCTCCTCCGACTTCGCGACCCGCTGGGCCTCGGCGAGGGACTTCGCGTTCATCTCGATGCGGACCTCGTCCGGCAGCTCGGCGGTCTGCGCGAGGATGCGGAGCGTCTGCTGCAGCCGGATCGCGTTCCGCTCGGTCGCGAGGTACTGTCGACGGGCCGCCCAGGACGGCATGAGGTAGACGAGCCAGAGCACGGCCGCGATGAGCAGGACGATGCCGCCGCCCCAGGAGCCGATACCTGCCATGGGGACACGGTAGGGGTGGGCGTTCCCCCGTCCGGTGATTGCCGGACGCGTGTTGCGCGTGTCGTGACGAAATCACCGGGGGCGAGCCGCGCCTCCCGGGCCGCCCGGCCGGACGGACCGGACCCGCGGGTCAGACGCGGGGCGTGGTGTGCAGCGGCATCGCGGCCTCGTCGCGTGCCGCGAGGGGGACCGAACCGACGCCGGGCGGGACCTGGCCGCGGACCCAGCGTTCGAGGACGCCCTCGCGGACCTCTTCCGCGACGAGGGCGAAGCAGAAGTGGTCGCGCCAGTCGCCGTTGATGTGGATGTACCGGCGGCGGAGCCCCTCGTACCGGAAGCCGAGCTTCTCGACCACCCGCAGCGACGGGGCGTTCTCGGGACGGATGCAGATCTCGATGCGGTGGATGCCGACCACGCGGAAGCAGTGGTCCACCGCCATCGCGACGGCGATCGGCGTGACGTTGTGGCCGGCGGCGTCCTCGACGACCCAGTAGCCGATCGAGGCACTGGCGAGGGAGCCGTACGTGATGCCGGAGACGTTGAGCTGTCCGACGAAGCGGCCGTCGAGCTCCATCGCGAACGGGAGCCCGAGCCCCGCGCGGGCGTTGGCCTGGAGCGCGCGGATGCTGCCGCGGACGTCGGTGGAGACGTGTCCGGAGGGGTTCGTGGCCTCCCACGTGCGGAGCCACGAGCGGTTGCTCGCGAGGGCGACGTCGAGGTCGCGGGTGTCGCGGAGTCGGAGGGGCCGGATGGTGACCCGCCCGTGGGACAGGGTCGGGATCGTCGTCATCGCGCTGGTTCCTCCGGGAGCGTCGAACGGGCCCGGGGGTGTTCCCCGGACCCGTTCGGCGACGGGTCGTCTATTCGCCCGCGTTGAACTCCTTGAGCCACGACTTGAGGTCGGGGCCGAGGTCTTCGCGGTCCGAGGCGAGCTGGACGATCGCCTTGATGTAGTCGAGTTTGTCACCGGTGTCGTACCGGCGTCCACGGAACACGACGCCGTACACGCCGCCGGTCCACTCCTCGGCGTTCGCCATCTTCATGAGCGCGTCGGTCAGCTGGATCTCGCCGCCCTTGCCCGGCTCCTGCTTCTCGAGGACGTCGAAGACCTCGGGACGGATGACGTAGCGGCCGATGATGGCCAGGTTCGAGGGCGCCTCGCCCTGCGGGGGCTTCTCGACGAGGCCGGTGATCTTCACGACGTCGTCGGTGTCGGTCTCCTCGACCGTGGCGATGCCGTAGAGGTGGGTCTGCGACTCCGGGACCTCGAGCAGGGCGACGACGGTGGCGTTCTTCTCGCCCTGGACCTCGATCATGCGCTTGAGCAGCGGGTCGCGAGCGTCGATGATGTCGTCGCCGAGGAGCACGGCGAACGGCTCGCGGCCGACGTGCATCTTGGCGCGGAGCACGGCGTGGCCGAGGCCCAGCGGGTCGCCCTGGCGGACGTAGTGCATGTCGGCGAGGTCCGTGGACTGGTTCACCTTCTGCAGCTTCTCGTGGTCGCCCTTCTTCTTGAGGGTCTCCTCGAGCTCGGACACGTGGTCGAAGTGGTTCTCGAGCGCGTTCTTGTTGCGGCCCGTGATCATCAGCACGTCGGTGAGCCCTGCGCCGACGGCCTCTTCCACCACGTACTGGATGGCCGGCTTGTCGACGACGGGGAGCATCTCCTTCGGCATCGCCTTGGTGGCGGGGAGGAAGCGCGTGCCCAGGCCTGCGGCGGGGATCACGGCCTTCGAAATCTGGAAGCCCATGCCTGGACGGTATCGGATGACCCCTGGAGGGGGCATGTCGTCGCTACGGAGGACACGGCTTCTCGCGCTCGGCGGCGGAAAGCCGCAAGACGTGCCCTCGGTAGACTCCTCGGCATGATCGCCGATCTCGGGAACGAGAAGCGCGCCCTGCGAGCCGAGCTCCGGCAGCGGCGGCGCACCCGGACCACGACCGAACGCGAGACCGACACCGCGGCGCTCACCGCGACCCTGCAGCGCTTCGCCGAGGAGCGCCAGGTCGAGTCGATCGCGCTGTACCTCTCCGCACCCGAGGAACCCGACGTCCGCCCGTTCCTGAACTGGGCGTTCGAGCGCGGCATCCGGGTGCTCCTGCCGATCACCCGCGAGGACGGCCTGCTCGACTGGGCGGTCGGCGACGGCGCCTCCGAGGCCGAGGGGCTGGCCGGCGTGCCCGAGGTCGTCGGCGAGGTGCTCTCCCCCCTCGCGATCAACGACGTCGACGCGATCCTCGCCCCCGCCGCCGCGGTGGGACACGACGGCGTCCGGATGGGCTGGGGACGCGGCTACTACGACAAGACGCTCGGGTCGATGGCGAACCGCCCGCCCGTCTATGCTGTGATCTTCGACGCGGAGTACCTCGACGAGGTCCCGCGCGAGACCCACGACGAACCCGTCGACGGCATCATCACGCCGTCGCGCATCATCACCTTCCGGAGCTAGGGTGCCCACCTACTCGTACCGCTGCACGGAGTGCGGCAACGCCTTCGACATCAAGCAGTCGTTCTCCGACGCCACGCTCACCGAGTGCCCGGCGTGCGGCGGCGTGCTGCGCAAGGTCTTCTCGCCGGTCGGGGTGACGTTCAACGGGGGCGGCTTCTACCGGACCGATTCCCGGGCGGCGCCGAAGGGCTCGTCGGAGTCGTCGGGCTCGTCCGAGTCCTCGTCCTCGTCCTCGTCGTCCTCGACGCCGGCGAAGACCGAGTCGAAGCCCGCAGCCGCGAAGCCCGCTGCCTCGACCACGCCGAAGCCCGCCGGGTCCTGACCGGGGTCCGGACTCCTCGGTAGGTTGATGGGGTCGCCGTCCGGCGGCCGTCCTCGACCCGGAAGGAGTCCCGTGAAGGGCTTCAAGGAGTTCCTGCTCCGCGGCAACGTCATCGACCTGGCCGTCGCAGTCGTCATCGGTGCAGCGTTCACCGCCATCGTGACCGTCATCGTGAACGCGATCATCAACCCGGCGATCGGCGCGGTGTTCAACGCGTCGAGCCTCGACGACGCGCTCAAGGTCGACATCCCGACCGTGGCGGGCGGCAAGCCGGCGACCCTGATGTTCGGCTCGGTGATCGGCGCGGTGATCAACTTCGTCATCGTCGCGGCCGTCGTGTACTTCGCCCTCGTGCTCCCCGTGAACCACCTCAAGAAGGTCGCGTTCGAGCGGGTCAAGAACGACGAGGAGCAGACGCCGCAGGACGTCCCGCCGACCGACGTCGAGGTGCTGCTCGAGATCCGCGACCTGCTCCGCTCGCAGAACGGCGTGCCCGCGAACACCGGTGGCGGTGCGCACGTGGCGCCGTCGACCGCTCCCGAGGGTCCCGGCATCGGCGGCACGACGAAGCTCTAGCTGCTCCCGCACAACCGAAACCCGCCCGAACCACGCGATCACGTGGCTCGGGCGGGTTTTGCTTGTGCGAACGGCCGGTGCCAGCGCGCGGCCGGCGCGAGCGCGGGGCCGGCGTCAGCGCGCGGCCGACACCTCGCGCCGCTTCGCGAACATCGCGATCGCGTACTGGACGCCCGCCAGCACGTGCCCGGCGGTCCCGAGGTAGACGAACACGAGGGCGACGACGCGGACCCACGGCGCGTTCTCGTCGACGGTGTGCACCGCGGAGAACAGCAGCACCGGCAGCCCGACGAAGAGCAGCGCCGACCGGATCTTGCCGGTCCACGTGACGTCGAGGTCCGGGTTGCCGTGGAACAGCACGCTCGAGAGCACGACGAGCACCAGGTCGACGAGCACCACGACGGCGACGACCCACCACGGCAGCAAGCCCGTCAGCACGAGCGACAGCACGATCGCGATGATCGCGAGTCGGTCGGCGACGGGGTCGATCGCCTTGCCGAGCTTCGAGCCCTGGTCGAACTTGCGCGCGATGAAGCCGTCCGCCCAGTCGCTCACCCCGATGACGACGAGCGCGACGAGCGCCCAGCCGGGGTGTCCGGCGACGACGAGCCACACGAACACCGGGATCAGCAGCAGCCGGAACAGCGAGATCAGGTTCGGCCAGGTCTGCCAGTCGGGGCGCTCCCGCACGGTGTCAGTCATCGCAGGACAGGCTACCTGCTCACCAGTGCGGCGGGACGTCGCGCCGGAGCTGGTCGTCGTTCTCCCCGTCGCGGTGGCGGGCCGGTTCCGGCGGCGCCACCGGGTCGTAGCCCGGCACCGGCTGGGTGGTGACGCGTCTGCGGGGGCGAGCCGCGCCTCCTGGGCGGTCGTCCGGCTCGCGGTCGTGCGCTGCTCCTGGGACGGGAGGCGCGGCTGACGACGCGTCGTCGGCCCGCGTCCACGTGCCCACCAGCTGGTCCGTCTCGGGCGTCACCGGACCGGCCGGCCGGGAGGCCCGCCGGCTCGGCCGAGGAGTCACCGGCGCGCGGGGATCGGGGGGATGGAGATCTCCTGCGTGGCACCGCGGTCGACACCGAGCACGGCGGCGACGGTGTTCGCGACACGGTCCGGGTCCGAGAAGAGCTGGAACGCGTGCACGCGCACGTAGTGCCACCCGAGTCGGCGGAGCACCTCTGGTCGGAGCCGGAGCGACTCGCGGAGCGACCCCTTCACGAGCGTCGCGTCGGTCTCGATCGTGACGCACACCCCACCGTGCGCGGCGACCAGGCCGAGTTTGCCGCGGTGGCCGAGCGCGACGGGGATGCCGCGCATCTCGAGGCGACGGGCGAGGTCGACGAGCAGCGGATCCGAGTCGTCCGGGACGTACTCGGCCGTGGTGCGCGCACGGACCTCGGCGAGGATCTCGGCGAGGGCGACGGTGCCGTGGCCCATCCGCTCGGCCTCGATGTCGGACGGCTGGAAGCAGGTGACGATGACCATCGAGCGACGTGCCCGGGTCATCGCGACGGCGAGCAGGCGCTCCCCACCGGGCTTGCCGAGCGGACCGAAGTCGCGCAGGACACGGCCGTGCGGGGTGCGGCCGTAGCCGATCGAGAACACGACGCGGTCGCGGCTCTGGGCGACGGACTGCTCGAGCGTCGCGACGATGAACGGCTCGGCCCGGTCGCCGATGACGAACTCGGTGAGGTCCTTGTGCCCCTGGGCCGCGGTGAGCACGGCCTGCTCGACGCGGACGGCGTGCTTCGCCGAGGCGGTGATGACCAAGAGCGACTCGGTCGGACGGGTGCGGGCGTGGTCCATGACGAGCCGGACGACGCGGTCCACCTCGGCGTCGACGCTCTCGACCGCCCCCGACTCGGGGTCCGGCACGGCCTTGCCGTCGCTGACGTAGTCGAGCGCGATCGAGCCGTGCCCGAGGAACGAGCCGGCCCAGGGCAGCGACTCGATGCGTCCGCCGTAGAAGCGACGGTTGACGAGCTCGGCGAGGTCCTCGCCGCCGGCGCGGTACGAGCGGGTGAGCGACAGGGTCGGCAGCAGCGTGGAGAGCTTCGCGAGCGCGGAGTCGGCGTGGAAGGCGTCGAGCGTGCCCTCGTCGACCTGCAGCGCGCGGTGCGCCGGGTCGACCGCGATCCGGAACGGCGACGGGGTCTGCGTGACCGGGTCGCCGAACACGACGGTCTGACGGGCACGGCGGACGGCCCCGACGGTCTCGGCGATGGTGACGGCGCCCGCGTCGACGAGGATCACGGTGTCGAAGGGCATCGTGTCGGCGATCTGCGAGACCTCGTACGGCGACGCGAGCCACACGGGCGCGATCGACCGGGACAGGTGCGGCGCGGAGTCCTGCAGCAGACGCGAGGTGATCGCGCCGTCCCGCAGCTGGGTCTTCAGCGCGGTGGCCTCGTCCGGCCAGTCGACGAGTCCGACCTTCCAGTTCTCGGCCAGCTGCCACGCCAGGCCCTGGGAGACCCCGGCCGCGTGCGCGTCGTCGACGAGCCGGAAGTCGGCCTCGACCCGGTCGAGCATGTCGGTGTTCGCGCCGAGCAGGGCCCGATCGGACTCGAGCATCGTCTCGAGGGCGGACTGCCACCACGCGAGCTCGAGCTCGGCGGGGACGTGGGTGTCCGGCACGTGCCGGTTCGCCAGGTCCGTGATGAGCGGTTCGAGCTGCAGGTCGCGCAGGGTCTGCATGAGCTCGGTGCGCTCCTGCAGGTTGTGCAGGACGTCGGACTCCTCGGCGAGGCGGGCGATCGTCGGGACGAGCTCGTCGATCGGGACGTTCGCCAGCTGGGTCTCGCGGGCGGTGCGCCCCAGCGGCTCGTCGAGGCGCGCGAGGTCCTCGACGACGTTCGAGAACAGGACCTGGACGTCCGCGATGCCGGTGGGCACCTCGGGGTTCACGCCGGCGGCGACGTAGCGCTGCCAGAGCACGCGCTGCTGCTGGACGCGGGTCAGCGCCTCGTGCAGGTCGGACACGTGCACACCGGGGCGGACGTACTCGCGGGCGAGCTTCTTCAGCCGGCGCCGGTTCGTGCTCGACATCGGCGCACCCTCGCCGCGCGGGGCGGTGGCGGCCACGAGCTCGGACACCGAGCGGTCGAAGACGACGGGCAGGAAGCGGTCGAGGGTGTCGCGGATCTCGGTGAGCAGGCGCAGGTAGATGCCGAGCTCGTTGATCGTCGTGAACTGCCGCATGTGCGTCGTGGCGACGAGGTCGTGGGCACGGCGGAGCAGGGTCGGCAGGCCGTCGGCGTCGAGGTCCTTCGCGATCCGGTGGGCGCGCTGGGCACCGTCGCTCGAGGAGAACTTCGCGCCGTACCAGGGCGAGTCGTCCGGGCCGTAGCGGAACTCGCCGAGGTTCGCCGCGCTGACCATCGTCTCGGCGACGCGGGAGCGCCCCTCGACCATGCTCGTCACCGAGGTCTTCGACAGGCGTGCGGTCGTCGACGGCGGGACGGGCAGCAGCGACAGGCGCGACAGCTCGACGAGGCAGTCGAGCACCGAGACGCGGAAGTCGGGGTCGACGCGCGTCAGCGAGCCGCGGTAGTCCTTGAGGACCTTGCGGAGCCGGACCAGGGCGTCGTCGACCTCGCGCAGGTTCGGACGCGAGGCCTTCTCGTTGCGGGCGATCGCACGGACGACGTCACGACGGAGGGTGCCCGGGGTGACGGCGACGCCGGGGAGCTGCACCTCGGAGAACCGCGCCGCGATGCCGCGCAGGGTCGCACGGCGCGGGCTCACCACGAGGACGCGCTTGTTCGCCGCGACGAGGCCGCCGAGCGCGTTCACGATCGTCTGCGTGCCACCCGTGCCGGGGAGGGTCTTCACCACGATCGAGTTGCCGGCCGTGATCTGTGCGATCACGTTCTCCTGCTCGTCGTCGGCGTCGAGCAGGAGCGTGTCGGTCTCCGGGCTCCGCTCGTCCGACGGGGTCTGCTCGACCGGGTGGTACGACTGCTCGACCTGCCACTTGGCGCTCGGGTTGCCGGCGAGGGCGTCGAGCACGGGGTGGGACAGGTCCTCGGTGTCCTCGACCATCCCGGTCGCGACCTCGGCGAAGGTGGACACGACCAGGCGTGCGTGCACCGAGAAGCCCGGGATGTGCGCGGTGAGCCCGCGGAGCCGGTCGATCACCGGGTTCGGCGTGAAGGAGCCGTCCTGCTGCGCGAGCGCCACGAAGGACTGGGCGTCGAGGATGACGCCGAACTGCTCGTGCAGCGCGTCGGCGAGGCCGGGGTTGAGGACGGGCTCGCCGAGCAGGCGGACCTCGAAGTCGCGGCCGTGCCGACGGATCGCGAGCGGGCGCAGCAGCACCGGGCCGCGGAACTGCTCGTCGCCGTGCTGCCAGTCGGCCATGCCGATGCCGAGCTTCACGGCGTCGATGCCGCGCACGGTGGACAGCTCGGTGCCCTTGGCCTCGACGTGACCGGCGGCGATGCGGGCGGCCCGGAGTGCCACCTCGTCACGGATCAGGCTCGACAGCAGGGTCGTCTTGCCGGTGATGAACTGCGCGAGGCCGCCAGGGTGCGTCGTCGAGAGCTCGATGCGGGCCCGGGGGTGGTCGGTGAAGTGCGTGAGGGGGCTGGTGCCGCCGACGCCGGTCAGCTGCTTGCGCCAGACGTCCCAGGCGGGCTCGGCGGCGTTGCCGGCCTGGAGGCGCGGATCACCCAGGCTGATCGCCTGCGGACTCGTGAGCTGCAGTTCCGGGCGCAGGGTGCGGTCGGGTTCGTCCGTCACGGCGGTCTCTTCCTGCTGCCCCCGTCGGTCCTGCTCCCCCTGCTGTCCGTCGCGCCCGTCCTGCTGTCCGTCACGCCCGTCCGCGGGCGCGTCGGCGCCCTCGACGGGGACGTCGTCGTTCACGTCGTCCTCGCCGTCGGTCACCCTGTCCGCTCGCCACACATCCGACACTGTAGGCGGAAGCGGGCTGGCACTCTGGCAATGAACCGAGGTTTCGGACTTTCCGGCCCCCGCCGATGCGCGACCGGGCGCGCCGGTGTGGTACCAACGGGGCATGGCCATCGACGACCGCACCGCTCCCCCCACCCCCGCGCAGGAGTCCGCTCCCGCACCGAACCGACGTCGATCGGTCCCCGCCGAGATCTCCCGTTCGTGGCTCCTCGTCTCCGGCACCGCGACCGACCGGTTCGAGAAGTCGCAGCGGTCCCGTGCCGACCAGATCATCCTCGACATCGAGGACGCGGTGGACCCCGCCGCCAAGCCGTCGGCCCGCCAGGGCGTCGCCGCGTGGCTGGCCGGCGGCGGCGAGGCCTGGGTGCGGATCAACGACGTGACGACGGACTTCTGGGCGGACGACGTCGAGGAGCTCCGCGGACTGCCCGGGCTGCAGGGCGTCATGCTCGCGAAGACCGAGTCCCCGGCGCAGGTCACCGACACGTGGCACCGACTCGGCGGCCAGACCCCGGTGATCGCCCTGGTCGAGTCGGCCCTGGGCATCGAGGAGTCGGTCTCGATCGCGAAGGCGCAGGGGGCGTTCCGGCTGGCGTTCGGCTCGGGCGACTACCGGCGGGACACCGGGACGAGCGCGGACACGCTCGCGATGGCGTACCCGCGGTCGAAGCTCGTCGTGGCGTCCCGCGTGGGCGACCTGCCCGGCCCGATCGACGGCCCGACGGTGGGGTCGTCGCACCCGATCCTCCGCGAGCAGTCACAGGTCGCGGTCTCGCTCGGGCTCACCGGCAAGCTGTGCCTCGACACCGAGCAGCTGCCCGTCATCAACGAGGTCATCTCCCCCACGCCGACCGACGTCGCCTGGGCGCAGGACTTCCTCGACGACTTCGAGGCCCGCGGCCGGGTCATCCGCGACGGCTCCGACCTGCCCCGACTCGGTCGCGCGCAGAAGATCCAGCGCCTCGCACAGGCGTTCGGCGTCGAGGCGCGGTAGGACTGCACCCATGACCTGGTCCAACGTGCCCGGCGGTCCGCCGCAATCCTCACCGTCCGACCCCACCGGTGCCCAGCGGGCCACGTGGGAGCAGGGCGGCTCGACGCTGTTCCCGCCGGGGAAGCTCGCCGACCGGATCTCGACCGTGCTGCTCCTGGCGTTCGGCGCCGTCATGACGGTCGTCACCGCGGTCGTCGGGATCATCGCCGTCATCTCGGCGACGGCCACGTGCGACGCCGCCGCCGGCTGCACGCCGGGTGGCTACATCGGTGGGACCGCGATCGCCGTCGGCGGTGCGTTCGTGATCGGCGTCGCCACGATCGTCCTGTCGATCGGCGCGTGGATCCGCCGTCGGACGTCGTGGTGGATCGCCGCGATCGGCTTCGTGCTCGCGATCGTGGTCATCACGTGGGGCGGCGTCGTCTTCGCGGGGGCGGCGGACGGCGGCTCGGCGTCCTCGTCGGTGTCCGCCTCCGCCTGACGCCTGCGGCCCGGCTGCGGCTGAGGGTTGCGGCGCGCCGACGCGGTGCGACAACCCCGACGTCGTACGACATCGGACTTGTCGCCCACTCGCGTCCGCAACAGTTGCGCGCGCGGCGTGACGACATCGTGGTCGTCGTGCGACATCGACGCTGTCGCACGGGCCCGATGGACGTGACCACCTGTCGGACTGGAGGCGCGTGGCGGGACCTCACCGTCCCTCCCGTCCGGACCGGGGTAGCGTCCGGGGCATGGTGACGGTCTCGCGGACGACGGTCGCGGTGGTCGGTGGCGGCCCCGCCGGGGTCGTCCTCGGCCTGCTCCTCGCCCGTGCCGGCATCGCGGTCCGGGTCGTCGAGAAGCACGACGACTTCAACCGGGACTTCCGCGGTGACACCGTGCACGCCTCGACGATCCGGCTGCTCGACGAGCTCGGGCTCGGGGAGCGGTTCGCCGCCCTGCCGCAGTCACGCCTCGACGACTTCTCCCTGCCGATGCCGGACGGTTCGCGCGCGCTCCTCGGCGACTTCTCACGCCTGCGCCCGCCGTACGACCACGTGGCGATGGTGCCGCAGTGGGACCTGCTGGACCTGCTCGTCACCGCCGCCCGCGAGGAGCCCTCGTTCGAGATCACGATGGGTCTCGCGGCCACCGACACGATCGAGGAGAACGGCGTCGTGACGGGCGTGCACCTGGCGCCGTACCGCGATCCGGACGGCGTGACCGAGGAACTCCGCGCCGACGTCGTCATCGCCTGCGACGGCCGCGACTCGGTGCTGCGCAGCGCCGCCGGCCTGCACCCGCGGTCGTTCCCGGTGCCGTTCGACACGTGGTGGTTCCGGCTCCCCCGCGAGCCCGGCGACGCGACGACCGCGCTCGTCCCGGCGTTCTCCGGCACCGACGTCCTGCTCAGCTTCCCGCGGCCGGACTACCACCAGGTCGCGTACTTCGCGCCGAAGGGGTCGGACGCGGCCCTCCGCGCCGCCGGGGTCGAGTCCTTCCGGGCCTGGGTCGCGCGGCTCCGACCGGACTTCGCGGGCCGCGTGGACTCGATCGCGTCGATGGACGACGTGCACGTGCTCGACGTCCGGATGGACCGGCTCACCCGGTGGTGGCGTCCGGGGCTGCTCTGCATCGGCGACGCGGCGCACGCCATGTCCCCGGCGGGCGGCGTCGGCATCAACCTGGCGGTGCAGGACGCGGTCGCGACGGCTGCGATCCTGGCGCCGGCACTCGGACGGGGGCTCCGCGGCGCGGACCTCGACCGTGCCCTCGCCGCGGTGCAGCGCCGGCGCACCCCGCCGGCCGTGGTCGTCCAGACCGCCCAGGCGTTCCTGCACCGCGTGGTGTTCGAGCGGGCCTTCGCCGGGGCCCTGCAGGCCGGCCCGCCGCGGCTCCCCGTCCTCCTCGCCCGGTACGTGCCGCCCGTCCGCGGCCTCTACGCGCGCGGGATCGCCTTCGGACCGCTCCCCGAGCACGCCCCCGCCTGGGCACGGCGCTGACCCTGGACACGACCCGTCCCTCCCGGCGCATGCTGGGGACATGAAGCAACGAGTCATCGGAGACGTGTCGGTCAGTGCCATCGGACTCGGCGGGATGCCCATGTCCATCGAGGGGCGCCCGGACGAGCGGCAGTCCATCGCGACGATCCACGCCGCGCTCGAGGCCGGCGTCACGCTCATCGACACCGCCGACGCGTACCACCTGGCCGCCCACGACGAGGTGGGGCACAACGAGTCGCTCATCGCGAAGGCCGTGCGGGAGTTCCACGGCGACACCTCGGACGTCCTCATCGCCACGAAGGGCGGGCACCTCCGGCCCGAGCCCGGCCCGTGGGCGCAGAACGGCCGCCCGGAGTATCTCAAGGAGGCGGCGAAGGCGTCCGCGAAGCGCCTCGGCGTGGACGCCGTCGGGCTCTACCAGTTCCACCGACCGGACCCGGCGGTGCCGTACGCGGACTCGATCGGTGCGCTCGCCGAGCTCCTCGACGAGGGCGTCATCCGGATGGCCGGCATCTCGAACGCCGACCCCGACCAGATCCGGACGGCGAACGAGGTCCTCGACGGCCGACTCGCCTCGGTGCAGAACCAGTTCTCGCCGAAGTTCCGCTCGAGCGAACCGGAACTCGCACTGTGCGACGAGCTCGGGATCGCGTTCCTGCCGTGGAGCCCCCTCGGCGGCATCGCGAACGCCGCGGAACTCGGCACCGCGTACGAGGACTTCGCGTACATTGCCCGCGACCGCGGCGTCAGCCCGCAGGTCGTCGCGCTGGCGTGGGAGCTGCAGAAGAGCGACGTCGTCGTCCCCATCCCCGGGGCGTCGCGCCCGCAGTCGATCCTCGACTCGGTGACGGCCGCGACCGTCAAGCTCCGTCCCGAGGACGTGGCCCGACTGGACGCGTCGCAGCCGGCGGCGGCGTAGACGACGCGACCCGCGCCTCCTGGACGGCTCTGGAGGCGCGGGTCGCGATCACGCGTCGGCGCGCGTCAGGACTGGCAGACCTCCTGGAAGTCCTTGCCCGTCGACTCCAGCTTCTGCAGCCCCTCGGTGAAGCCGGAGCTGGACAGCGCGGACGGGTCCTTCGAGGCCGCGAGGTCCTTCGTCATGCCCACGAAGTCCGAGAAGGCGCCCGCGAACGCGTCGGTCTTCGGCTTCACCTCGGTGTTGGTCACCTTGTCGGCGCTGTCCTCGAGCGTGGCGTCGAACTCGTCGAGCTTCGCCATCGCGGCCTCCGGGTCGCTCTGCAGCTCGGTGAGCTGCATCTGCATGCCCTTCGTGGCGTCGGTGACCTCGTTCGTGAACAGCTTGCAGGCCTCGGCCTTGGTCTGCGTCGGGGTCGGCGTCGACTTGGCGGCCGTCGTGGCGTCCGAGCCGGAGCCGCCGGCGGAGCAGCCGGCGAGGAGTGCGACGGCGATGGCGGCCGTGGTGAGCGAGACGAGCTTGGTGCGCATGGTGGTGGGTCCCCCCGGAGTCGTGCCCGCGACCCCGGGACGGGGTGCGGATCCGCGTCGAGGCTACATGGGAGATCCACAGGTGGACCGCGTTCCCGGTGCAGTCACTCAGTGCCCGCTGCGGAGCGGCGCGGCCGAACGGAAGAGCCCCTCGACGAGTTCGTCGATCCGGGCGTCGGCGATCGCGAGGTCTCGTTCGCCACGTTCCCTCGCAGCGTGACGCCCGTCGGCGGCCAGGACACTCGTCCACGGGGTCGGGTGGACGTCGAGGCCGACGGACTGGTGGTAGTCGCGGTACTTGAAGGCCGCTTCGGTGGCGGCGGGAGACTTCAGCGAGACGAGGGTCGCGGGCGTCCGCAGCGCGTGCGCGAGGATCACGCCGTGCATGCCAGCGCTCATCACGTGCTCCGCCGCACCGAGCTCGGCCAGCATGTCGGCGGGCGTCAGGGTCGGCGGGAGGAGGCGCACCCCGGTCGAGCAGATCGCGGAGATCGTCCGCCGCTCGACCGCGGTCATGTGGGACGTGAAGTGCGAGACGAGCACTATGCCGCGACGGCGTTCCCGGGGCAGGCCCGGACGGAGCGACCGGACGAGGAGTCCCGGGTCGCCGATCTGGGTGGACTCCGGTAGGCCGAGCGCCGCCCGCGCGAGCGGTCCACGGATCGCGAGGACGCGGTCGCGGACGGCAGCCGCACGGTCCGCCTGGACGTCCGGCGTGTGCAGGCCGGTACCCCAGATCTGGCCGACGCCACCGCGCGTGAGGTACGGCACGATCGCGCTGCCGATGGCGACGACGTCTTCACGGCCGAGGGGCGCCCACCGGACGCGCCGTCCGAGGGCCTCTGTGAGAACGAGCTCCGAGAGCTCGTCCCCGTGGTTCGTGAACGCTCGTCCACGCCCGAGTGCGAGCCTGGACCACGCGGGGGCGTGGTCACGGAGTTCGTGCGCCAGTGCGCGGAGATCCCGACGGGGAGACCACCAGAAGGCGTTGATCGGTTTCGTCATGTGCTCTCTCTTCCACGCGAGGGTGAAATAAGAATATCACATGCGAGAGATTCTTCGCCCTGTTCGTGACGCGTAGCGTCGGGGGCATGCGAGCGATCACCTCCGAGAACGGCACCCTCGACCTGCACGACCTCCCCGACCCGGTCCCCGGGGCCGGCGAGGTCCTCATCGAGGTCGCGGCCGCCGGGGTGAACAACGCCGACCTGCAGCAGGCGGCCGGCAACTACCCGCCGCCTCCCGGGGCGTCGCACGTCCTCGGCCTCGAGGTCTCCGGCACCGTCCGCGCACTCGGCGACGGCGTCGAGGGGTTCGCCGTCGGAGACCGGGTCTGCGCACTGCTGTCCGGCGGCGGCTACGCGGCACTCGTCGTCGCCCCGGAGACCCAGGTGCTGCCGGTGCCGGAAGGGATCGACCTCGTCGAGGCCGCGGGGCTGCCGGAAGCCGCGTGCACGGTGTACTCGAACGTCGGCATGCTCGCCGGGCTCCGACCCGGACAGACCCTGCTCGTGCACGGCGGCACCGGTGGCATGGGGTCGCACGCGGTGCTCTGGGCGAAGGCGCTCGGAGCGACCGTGATCGCGACGTCCGGGGGCGAGCGGAAGGTGCAGGCCTCCCGGGAGCTCGGCGCGGACCTCGTGGTCGACCACCGCTCGGAGGACTTCGTGGCGCGGGCGCTCGAGTTCACCGGGGGCCGTGGCGTGGACGTGGTGCTCGACGTCGTCGGGCCGGACTACCTGGCACGGAACATCGAGGTCCTCGCGCCGAACGGGCACGTCGCCGTGATCGCCTCGGGCAGCGGCCGCACCGGCGAACTCGACCTCGGCGCGATGATGCGGAAGCGGGCGACGATCAGTGCGACGACCCTGCGTGCCCGGCCGCTCGACGAGAAGGCCGCGATCGTCGAGGCCGTCCGGTACAACGTCTGGCCGTTCGTCGCGGACGGTCGGGTGCGCCCGGTCATCGACTCGGTCCTGCCGCTCGCCGAGGCCGCCGAGGCACACCGGCGGGTCCGGGACGGCGAGGTCGTCGGGAAGGTGCTGCTGACGCCCTAGGCACCCGCAGCGCCCGCAGCGCCCGCAGCGCGCGCGGCACCCGTGCCCCCGGCCCGCTGGCCCCGGATGAGGTCGAGCACCTGCCCGCACTTCGCCCCGAACGTCGCGCGGAGCAGATCGGCCGCGTCCGGGTCCTCGTCGAACCGCGAGGGCATGTCGATCGCCAGCATGATCGCGAAGATCATGCCGCTGCCGAGGAACCCCTGGACCTGGTCGTCGGCGATCCCGGCCTCGTCGCGCAGGAACCGGTAGATCTCGAGGAACCCGGCCCGGGCCGCGGCACCGATCGCCGGTTCGGCCCCGGAGACGAAGGCCTGCAGCAGGAGCGTGTGCAGTCCGCGCTCGGCGGCGAGGTCGACGAACTGTTCGCCGATGACGTGCGCCGGGGTGTCGTCGGGCCCGAGGTGGGCGAGGGTCTCGCGCCAGGCGTCGAGCAGGATGTCGAGGGTGTCGCGGAACACCTCGAGGAACAGCGCCTCCTTCGAGCCGAACATCCGCACGACGTACGGCTGGCTGATCCCGGCCGCCGCCGCGATCTGGTCCGTCGTCGTGCCGTTGTAGCCCTGGCTGCCGAAGAGCCCGCGTGCCGCCTCGAGGATCATCGCGCGACGCTGCGCAGCGGGCATGCGGACGGCCGTCGCCGGTGCCGGTGCAGATGCCGGGGAAGTCATGGTTGACAGGTTATCAGTCGATTACTACAGTCGCCCTTCGTAAGTAATCATCCGATTACCAAACGGAACGGATCCCCACCATGGAACGACGCATCCCGGTCTGGCTCGCCATCGCAGCCGCATCCCTCCCGATGTTCATGGCGACGCTCGACAACCTCGTCGTCACCAGCGCGCTGCCCGCCGTGCACGCCGACCTCGGCGCCTCCGTCGAGGAGCTGCAGTGGATCACCAACGCCTACACGCTCGCGTTCGCCGCGCTGATGCTCCTGGCCGTCGGCCTCGGCGACCGGCTCGGCCGCCGGCACCTGTTCGTCGCCGGCATCGCCGTCTTCACCGTCTCCTCCGCGTTCGCCGCCGTGAGCACCGACCCGACCTCGCTCATCGTCTGGCGTGCGATCGAGGGTGCCGGCGCCGCCGCGATCATGCCGCTCTCCCTCACCCTGCTCGTCGGGAGCGTGCCCGACCGGCTCCGCACCGTCGGCATCGGCGTCTGGGGCGGCATCTCCGGCCTCGGCGTCGCCCTCGGCCCGCTCATCGGGGGCGCCGTCGTCGAGGGCTGGAGCTGGGAGGCCATCTTCTGGCTCAACGTCCCGGTCGGCATCGTCGCGATCCCGCTGGCCCTCTTCGCCCTGCCGAACACCCGCGGAGCCCGTGTCCGCGCCGACGTCGTGGGCGTGCTGCTCGCCGGCCTCGGTGTGCTCGGCGTCGTCTTCGGGGTCGTCCGCGGCAACGACGCCGGCTGGACGAGCGGCGAGGTGCTCACCGGCCTGGTCGGCGGCGGTGTCCTGCTCGTCGCGTTCGTGCTCTGGCAGGCCCGCACCAGCGCTCCGCTCCTGCCCCTCCGGTTCTTCCGTGACCGGAGCTTCGCCCTCGCCAACGTCGTCGCGATGACGTTCTCGTTCGGCGCGTTCGGTTCGGTGTTCATCCTCATCCAGTTCCTGCAGGTCGTGCAGGGTCGGACCCCGCTCGAGGCCGGCGTCTGGACGATGCCCTGGACCCTCGCGCCGATGGTCGTCGCCCCGCTCGCGGGCATCGTGGCACCCCGGGTCGGCACGCGGCTGCTCATCACTGGCGGCATGGTGTTCCTCTCCGCCGGGCTGTTCTGGATCGCCGGGACGATGGCCGCCGACGTCACCTTCACGACGCTGCTGCCCGGCTTCCTGCTCGCGGGCATCGGGATGGGCGCCGTGTTCGGTCCGATCTCGACGGCGGTGCTCGCGCGGATGCCGCAGCACGACCACGCGAAGGCCTCCGGCGCGAACTCGACGCTGCGTGAGATCGGCGTCGCGCTCGGGATCGCCGTCCTGACCGCCGTCTTCACCGGGGCCGGCGGCGAGCTCACCCCCACCGGCTACGTCGACGCGGCCCAGCCCGCCGTGCTGGTCGGTGCCGCCGTGGTCGCGGTCAGCGCGGTCGTCGCGGCGTTCCTGCCCGCTGGACGCTCGGCACACGTCCCTGAGACGGTCGCCGACGACGGCCTGGAGGCGCGGCTCGCCCCCGCCGCACCGGCCCCCGTCGCGTAGGTGGCCGCGCTCGCGGCCTGCGGGCCCCGGGCGGGCGCGTCAGGCGTGGACGCGGGCGAGGAACTCGACGAGCGCGGGGTGCTGCGGGGCGTCGAGGACCTCGGCCGGGGCACCCTGCTCGACGACCTCGCCCTGGTGCAGGAACACGATCCGGTCGGCCACGTTCCGCGCGAAGTGCATCTCGTGCGTGGTCATCAGGATCGTCGAGCCCTGCCGCTTCAGCTCGGTCACCAGGTCGAGCACCTCGCCGACGAGCTGCGGGTCGAGGGCACTCGTGACCTCGTCGAGCAGCAGGAGCTCGGGGTCGGACGCGATCGCCCGCACGATCGCCACGCGCTGCTGCTGCCCGCCGGAGAGCCGGTCCGGGTAGGCCCCGGCGAAGTCCGCGAGGCCGATCCGCCCGAGGAGCCGCCGCGCGGTCTCCTCTGCCTGCGCCCTGCCGACGCCGTGCACCTGCCGGGAGGCGAGGGTCACGTTGTCGAGCACGCTCATGTGCGGGAACAGGTTGAACTGCTGGAACACGACGCCGATCCGGGCCCGGGTGGCGTCGACGTCGATGCGGGGATCGGCGATGTCCGTGCCCTGCAGCAGGATCTCGCCGTCGTCGATGCCCTCGAGCAGGTTCACCGTCTTGAGGAGCGTCGACTTGCCGGAGCCCGAGGCCCCGATGACGCAGATGACCTCGTGGCGGTGCACCGTCAGGTCGATCCCGCGCAGGACCTCGTGCTCACCGAACGCCTTGCGCAACCCGCGCAGCTCGAGGACGGCGGCCGACGTGTCGGGGGTGATCCGCGCCTCCTGGCCCGTCATACGGTCCCTCCGATCTGCTCGCGCCGCTGCTGGCGACGCGCGATCGCGTCCGTGACGCGGATCAGCGGCAGGCTGATCACGACGAAGAGCAGTCCGGCGACGAAGTAGGGCGTGAAGTTGTAGGTCTCGGCCTGGGCGATCTGCGCGGAGCGGACCGCGTCCACCGCGCCGAGGATCGACACGAGACCGACGTCCTTCTGCATCGACACGAAGTCGTTCATGAGCGCGGGCGTGACCTTGCGGATCGCCTGCGGCAGCACGACGAGGCGCAGGGTCTTCGCGTGCGACAGCCCGAGCGACCGGGCGGCGAGGCGCTGCGAGGGGTGCACGGCCTCCATGCCGGCGCGGAGCACCTCGGCGATGTACGACGAGTACGTGAGCACGATCGCGATGGTGCCCCAGACCTCGGCGGGGAGGCGCGGGAAGACCCCGAGCCCGGGGATCCCGTAGCCCACCAGGTACAGCACGATGATGAGCGGCAGACCGCGGAACAGGTCGGTGTAGCCGGTGGCGAGCATCCGCAGCGGGAAGAACACCGGGCTCCGCAGGCCCCGGACGACCGCCAGCAGTGTGCCGAACACCGCGACGCCGATGGCGCTGAAGAACAGGATCCGGATGTTCAGCCAGAGGCCCTCGAGGATCGACGGGAACGAGTCGATCGCGGTCTGCGGATCGAAGAACGACTGCTGGACCGCGGCCCAGCCGGGGGTGTTCACGACGCCGAAGTAGACGACGGCGATCACGACGAGCGTCGACGCGACGGACACCACGATCGACCGGCGTCCGCGCTGCCGACGGTAGAGCCGACGCTCCAGCTCGACCTGGCTCGGCGCGGCTGCGGCCACCGGGGTGCCGGCGCCTGCTGGAACGGTCATGCGGCTACTTCAGGACGGGGGTGTCGGTCTCCGAGGAGAGCCACTTGGTCTGCAGGTCCTCGAGCGTGCCGTCGGCCTTGAGCGACTTGAGCGCCTTGTCGACCTTGCTCGTCAGCTCGGAGTCCTTCGGCAGCACGAAGCCGAACTGGTCGCCCGTGCCGTCGGACGGGAACTGCGCCGAGACCGTGCCCTTGCCGTCGAGCTGCGCGCCGGACATGTAGAAGGCGGTCGGCAGGTCGGTCACGATCGCGTCGATCTGGCCCGACTTGAGCGCGAGGACGGCGTCGTCGTTCGAGTTGAAGACCTGCGGGGTGACCCCGAGGACGTCCTTCACGCTCTGGATGCTCGTCGACCCGGTCGCGACACCGATCGCGTCCTGCTTCAGCGCCGCGATGGTGGTGTCGTCGGCGGCCTTCGAGGACTGCGTCGTCACGACCGCCTGGGTCGTCGTGTAGTACGCGCTCGACATGTCGACGGCCTTCTTGCGCTTGGCGTCGATGGAGAACTGCTGGACGTTGAGGTCCCAGTCCTTCGGGCCGGGTGCGATGGCGCTGTCGAAGGTGCTCCGCTTCCACACGACGTCGGACTCGTCGTAGCCCATCTCCTTCGCGACGGCGTAGGCCACGGCGGCCTCGAAGCCCTTGCCGGACTGCGGCTTGTTGTCCTCGACCCAGGGCGAGTACGCGGGCTGCCCGGTCGCGATCGTGAGCTTGCCGTCGGTGACGGTGCCGTCGGCGTTGCCGCTGCCGCCCGCCGAGCAGGACGAGAGCGCGAGTGCGGCGACCGCAGCGGTCGCGACGGCGATGGTGAGACGGAGGGATCGGGTCACGGTCGGGCCTTCGTGCGAGGGGGTGGGGGCAGGACGAAGTGTACTTCGCGCTGGGATACCAACGCGAAACGGATGTCTCGCGACTACTCGGCGAGCGTGAAGTCGTCGAACGAGAACCCAGGGGACACCAGGCAGCTCAGCAGCACCTCGCCGTCGCCCGGCAGGGTCCGCTGCCACACCCCTCCGCGCACGAACGCCTGCGCGTCGTTCACCCGGTCGCGCCCGGCGTCCGGGCCGAGCGTGATCGTCGCCCCGGGCTCGGGCTGGTCGCCGTCGCCACCGAGCTGCAGGTCGACGCTGTCCGGCCCGTGCCACATCCAGATCTCGTCGCTCGTGACCCGGTGCCAGGCCGAGGCCTCACCCGGGGGCAGCAGGAAGTGGATCAGGGTCGCGGCAGGCCGGTCGCCCGCCGGCGTCGACACGGTCGCGGGCGAGGTCCAGGTGCGGACGTACCAGCCGCCCTCGGGGTGCGGCTCCATGCCGAGGGCGACGGCGCGCTTCGGCACGTCGAGCCACTCGATCAGGGTTCCGTCGACGGTGCGACGGGCGGCCATGCCCGGGCGGGGTGCGGTCTCGGTCATGATTCCTCCAAGGAACGATCAGGTGGGGCGGGCGGGCCGGTCAGCGCACCGTCGACGGCCCGGACGACACCGCGGACCACGGTCGCGACGGCACGGCCGGCACCGTCCTCGACGAGTTCGGCGAGGGCGTCCGGCACGGTCCGGGCGTCGACGTCGAAGACGGCCAGGTCGGCGCGTGCCCCGACGGCGAGGTGCCCGATCCGGTCCGGCCCGACAGCGAGCCCCATGGCGTGCGCGCCGCCGAGGGTCGCCGCGGCGAGCAGTCGTTCGTGCAGGTCGCGGTGCCCGTAGCCCTGCGACCGGGCGATCCGGTGCAGCGCGGTGACGTCGGCCATCAGGTCGAGGGACGGCGACGACGAGAGCGAGTCCGTGCCGATCGCGATCGGGCTGCCCTCGCGCAGGTAGTCGGCGACGGGTGGCGGATCGAGCCCGATGACCGCGTTCGAGCGCGGGCAGAGCGCGACGGCGGTCCCCCGCGCGCGCAGCAGTGCCCGGTCGGCGGCGGTCATGTACACACCGTGCGCGATGTGGCAGTCGGGCCCGAGCACGCCCAGCCGGTCGACGAACGCGGTCGCGCTCGCACCGAAGCCGAGCGCGCGCATGGCCCGGAACGACGGCACGTTCGCCAGGTGCCAGTCGTTGCCGTGGCCGACGCCGTCGACTCCCTCGAGCCCGGGCACCGGCCCCAGGGCGACGCGCTCGCCCTCGAACGCGGCCTCGCCGAGGTGCAGGTGCAGCCGGAGGCCGCGCTGGCGCACGATGTCGGGGAGCTCGAGCAGCGGGGCGACGTCGAGCGAGTACGGCGCGTGCGGGGAGAGGCCGGCGCCCGGGTCCGTCGGGATCCGCTCGAGTTCGGCGAGCACTTGGTCGCGGCCGTGGGACTGCCAGGCCGCGTTCTCCCAGTCCATGACCTCCCAGTAGGCGATGCCACCGAGGCCCGCTTCGGCGAGCACGGTCGACGCCTCGATGTCCGTGACGACGTCGGCGATGCTCGTCACACCGGCGAGGACCGACGACGTCGCGCCGGCTGCCGCCTCGGCGTGCCAGTCGTGCGGCTCGGCGTAGTCCTCGTTGAACGCGCGGGCCCAGTCCTCGAAACCGCTGTACTGCCGCTGCCCGACACTGGCCATGCCGGTGTACTGCAGGTGCGAGTGCGCGTTCACGAGACCGGGGAGGAGGGCACCTCGCCACGGCCGTTCGGTGAAGGGCACGCCCGAGCCGGCGAGCTGGTCGACGACCCACGACCGGTCGCCGACGTG
This sequence comes from Curtobacterium sp. USHLN213, assembly GCF_037144815.1. Classification (NCBI taxonomy): domain Bacteria; kingdom Bacillati; phylum Actinomycetota; class Actinomycetes; order Micrococcales; family Microbacteriaceae; genus Curtobacterium; species Curtobacterium sp. USHLN213. Next base: position 49,452 of record NZ_JBBCYQ010000004.1, read on the forward strand.
CAGGATGCGGCCGTCCTGCACCGCGACGGCGCCGTCGGCGATGGGCGGCGCGGTCATCGGCACGACGATGCGCGCCGAGTGGACGGTGACGGGGTGCCCGGCGGTCACGACGGGTCTCCGAAACGGCGGGTCCGGACGTCGGGCTCACGGTCGGCAGGGTGCTCGGCGAGCAGTCCAGGAGGCGCGGCTGGCGCTCCGAACGCGGCGAGCGCCGCGCGGGCGGTCGCCTCGTCCACCGCGGGGTCGATCGGCACGACGGCACGGTCGAGTTCGTCGCCCCGTTCGAGGAGCATCCGGACGGCGCCGAGCTGTGCGGCGAAGGACAGGTCCATGATCTCGATCGGGTTGCCCTCGGCAGCGGTGATGTTGATGCAGCCGCCGTCGTCGAGCACGATCGGGCCGCCGTCCGTACCGGGGAACACGAGCCGCTCGGCCTTCGGACCCACCGGGACCCGCTCGGCGCCGGCTGCTCGGGCGTCGTCGAGCGCCACCTCGTGGTCGACGCCGCCCGCGACCGCGACGACCGTGCCGTCCGCGCACGACCGCAGCGCGCGGAGGTCGATCGTGTCGGCGACCCCCGTGGCGCTCATCACGAGGTCGGCGTCCTGCACCGCCTCGGCGAGGGGTGCGACGGCGTAGCCGGCGAAGAGCGCCTGCAGGGCGCGGACCGGGTCCGTCTCGGCGACCGTCACCCGTAGACCGAGTGCCGTGAGCACCAGGGCGACCCCCTCGCCGACGTGGCCGAACCCGGCGACGACCGCCGTGCCTCCCGGGAGCACGCGGTGCGTACCGGACGGGAGCCGGTCGAGCAGGTCGAGCACCGCGAACACCGTCGACTGCCCGGTGCCGTACCGGTTGTCGAAGAAGGTCTTGGTGCGGGCGTCGTTCACCGCGACGACGGGGATGCCGAGCTCGCCGCGCGCCGCCATGGTGCGGAGCGGTCGGAGGCCGCTCGTCGTCTCCTCCGCCGCGCCGAGCATCGTGGGCACCAGGTCCGGGCGCTCCTGGTGCGCGAGACGGATCACGTGCGAGCCGTCGTCGAGCAGGATGTGCGGCCGGGTGTCGAGCATCGCGAGGGCGAGGGCCCGCTGCTCGGGGAGCGAGGCGGTACTGCTCGCGTACACGGTCAGCCCGGCTGCCCGGAGCGCGTCGGCCACGGCGTCGTCGGTCTCGTCGGCGTGGGCGTAGACGACGACCTCGGCGCCGGCGTCGCGGAGGAGCAGGCTCAGCACGGCGGTCTTCGGCTCGAGGAACATCGCGACGCCGATCCGGGTGCCACGGAGGAGTCCCCCGTCGCGGAGCTCGGCGGCGACCGCTCGCGACACGGGCATCGACCGGCGGGCCCAGCGCAGGCGGGCCTCGGCGGCGGGGTCGTCCTCGGGGTCGCGGCCGGTGGAGACGAGGAAGACGTCGTCGGAGGTCATCGGCACCCCGAGGACCCCGGGACGGGCGATCGCGACCGGGCCGAAGGCGTCCTCGTCGACGGCGGGGAGGTGTCGTCCGGCGTCGACCACGACGAGGGTCGCACCCCGGGGACGGTCGGCTTCGCGCTCGATGACCGGCGTGGAGTCCTCCGGCGAACCGGCGCACCACAGCTGGTCGACGGGTTCGTGGGGCAGCGCCTCGCGGGCGCCGAGCCCGGTCAGCAGGGAGCGCAGCGCCGCGGTGTCGCGGGGGTCGCCGCCGACGATGCGGAAGCGGCGCGCGGCGACGAGGAGGTTCGTCGCGCTCGCGAAGCGCCGGACGGCCGCCGAGGCCCAGGCGCGGGTCTCGGGGTCGGCTCCTGGCGGCATGCCCCAATCGTAGGGCGAGCGGGTGGCGCTCCCGTGTCCGGCGGGTGGCCGGGTGGCGCGCCCGCGTCCGGCGGGTGGCCGGGGGCCTCGTCAGCGCGGGACGTGCGGCGGGGGCGTGCCGTCCCATCCCCCGCCGGACGGCGACGGCGACGGCGACGACGACGACCAGGGTGCCGGCCAGGCGGCGAGCGCGTTCGCGTCCCGGTCGAGCCGTCGGTGCCGGCGCAGTACCGTGACGAGGACCACGACCCCCACGGCCGACACGATCGCGAGCCCGATGACGTACAGGGTCGTCGCGACACCCGCGATCGATGCCGGGACGACCCCGTTCCGCGCCGCCGAGAACGGCGTCCCCGTCACGACGAACGCCAGCAGGGTCGAGATCGTCGAGTTCGAGTCCCACAACCCGTGCAGCAGGGAGACACCGACATAGGCGACGACCGGGGCCCACGACCACCGGAACCGGTCGCGACCTCGGGCCGCCCCGAACAGGACGGCCCCGAGGATCGACGTCCACAGCACGTGCCCGACCGGGGACAGCACCGCACGGACGACCTCGGTCTGCAGCAGGGACACCAGGTCGATGCCCCGCGCGGTGATCGCCGCGTTGAACGCGTACCCCGCCGACTCGAACGCGGCGAAGCCGGCACCGACCGTCGCCCCGAGGAGTGCTCCCTGCCGAGCCGTCTTCGGGCGGACCCGCCACCCGACGAACAGCAGCAGGACGCCCTTGACGAACTCCTCGACGAACCCGACGACGATGTACACGAGGGCGTCCTGCTGCAGGTTCGCCTCGAGCAGGGACGCCCCGAGGACGCCGAGGATCCCGCCGACGAAGAACGCGACGATGAGCTGCATCGTGCTCACCGATCCGGTCACCCGCTCGATGACGAACAGCACCACCGTGAAGGGCACGAGGAAGCTGCCCAGCAGGATGATCGTCGGGACGAGGTTCGTGTTCAGCGTCGTGATCGTGACGACGATCGTGACCACCCAGAGCAGGAACCCGACGAGGAGGGTCTTCCACCACCAGCCGTGACGGTGGTGCGGGTGAGCGGCGCGGACGTCCGTGGACAGGCTCATGGAGCCATGGTGCTCCGCGGCCGCGCCGGGGGTCACGGGAATGCGCGGGGCTCGTCGGACGTACTCTCTGGGCATGAGCGATGCATCCTTCGACAAGGTCACGATGTTCGGTGCGGACTGGTGCCGCGACTGCCGCCGTTCCAAGGCGCTGCTCGACAGCCTCGGGGTGGACTACGAGTACGTCGACGTGGAGGCGGACCTGACCGCAGCCGACCGCGCCGAGGAGATCAGCGGGCGGAAGAACATCCCCGTCGTCGTGCTGCCGAACGGGAAGCACTTCGTCGAGCCGTCGGACGCCGAACTGCGCTCGGAGCTCGAGGCCGCCGGCGTCGTCTGACGCCCGGGCGCGCTCGCGCCGCCTCCCCCGCCCGGACATCGGATGAATCGGGCATGATGGCGGCGTGATCATCGACGCTCACCACCACCTCTGGGATCCCGCAGACCGTCCCTACCCCTGGATGGACGACTCGGTCGCCCCGATCCGGCGACGGTTCGACGTGGACGACCTGCGTGCGGCGACCACCGGGACCCCTGTCACGCGGACGATCGCGGTGCAGGCGGTGCACGACGCGGGCGAGACCGCCTGGCTTCTCGCGCAGCCCGCGCCGGTCGCGGGCGTCGTCGGCTGGGTCGACCTGACCGCGCCCGACGTGGCCGAGCGCGTGGCGTCGGCGTCGACCGGTCCGGGCGGCGAGCGGCTCGTCGGCATCCGCCACCAGGCACAGGACGAGCCCGACCCCGGGTGGCTCGCCCGGCCGGAGGTCGTCCGCGGCGTCCGTGTGGTCGCGCGTGCCGGCCTCGTATTCGACCTGCTCGTGCGCGAGCGGGAGCACGACGCTGCCCTCGCCCTCGTCGACGCGGTGCCCGAGGCGTCGTTCGTCCTCGACCACGCCGGCAAGCCGTCGATCGACACCGGGGACCCCTCGTGGCCGGGCCGGATGCGGGACTTCGCCGTCAGGCCCAACGTGGCGTGCAAGGTCTCCGGGCTGCTCACCGAGGCGGGTGCCGACTGGCGGGAGCGGCCCGTCGCCCGGTACGCCCGCGCGGTCGTCGAGCACTTCGGCCCGGAGCGCTCGCTGTTCGGCTCCGACTGGCCGGTGTCGACGCTCGCCGCCGACTACGCCGAGGTCCTGCACACGACGAGCGACGCCCTCGCCGACCTGTCGCCGACCGAGCGCGACGCTGTCCTCCGCGGGACGGCCGAGCGGATCTACCTTGCCGGAGCCTCGACTCAGACATAGGATGTTTCCGCTGCACCGGCGCAGCAGGAGAGCGAGGAACGATGCGGTTCGCACGACTTGGCCCGGCGGGCGACGAGATCCCGGTCGCGATCGACGACGACGGCGAGGTGCTCGACCTCCGGAGCCTCACCGGTGACATCAGCGGTGGCTTCCTGGCGTCCGACCCCGGCCCCGACGCCCTCGTCCGGCACGCTCGCGCCGCCGGCGACCTGCCCGTGATCGACCGGGCCGACGGTCTCCGGCGTGGGTCGCCCGTCGCCCGCCCCGGCAAGGTCGTCTGCATCGGCCTGAACTACCGCGACCACGCCGCCGAGACCGGCGCCGACATCCCCACCGAGCCGATCGTGTTCATGAAGGACCCGATGACGGTGATCGGCCCCGACGACGAGGTCCTCGTCCCCCGCGGCAGCACGAAGACCGACTGGGAGATCGAGCTCGCGATCGTGATCGGCACCACCGCGCGCTACTGCGCGTCCGAGGACGAGGCCGCGACGCACATCGCCGGCTACGCCATCGCCAACGACGTCTCGGAGCGTGCGTTCCAGCTCGAACGCGGCGGGCAGTGGGACAAGGGGAAGTCCTGCGAGACGTTCAACCCGCTCGGACCGTGGCTCGTCACACCGTCCGCGCTCGAGGCGGGCGGCCTCGACCCGAACGCCCTGTCGCTGCAGCTCCGGGTGAACGGCGAACTCCGGCAGGACGGGAGCACCCGGGACATGATCTTCCGGCCGGCCGAGATCGTCCGGTACCTGTCGCAGTTCATGGTCCTGTACCCGGGCGACGTGATCAGCACCGGCACACCCGCGGGGGTCGCCCTCGGCAGCGGTGCGCCGTACCTGCAGGCCGGCGACGTCGTCGAACTCACCGCCGAGGGCCTCGGCTCGCAGCGCCAGACGATGGGCGCAGCATGACCGCCGGGACCCACGAGGGCCTGCGTGCCGTCGTCACCGGGGGCGCATCGGGGATCGGCGCCGCGATCGTCGCCGCACTCCGTGACCGAGGTGCGACCGTCGCGGTGCTCGACCTGCAGCCCGCGGACGACGCCCTGTCGTTCCGCTGCGACGTCGGTGACGACACGTCCGTCCGGGCAGCGGTCGCCGATGCCGTCGAGCAGCTCGGCGGCCTCGACGTCCTGGTCAACAACGCCGGCATCGGCGCACAGGGCACCGTCGAGGACAACCCCGACGACGAGTGGCGCCGCGTGTACGAGGTGAACGTGCTCGGCGCGGTCCGGCTCTCGCGCGCGTGCCTGCCGCACCTCCGCGACTCCGACGCCGCGAGCATCGTGAACACCTGCTCGATCGCCGCCACCGCGGGGCTGCCCGAGCGCGCGCTGTACTCCGCGACGAAGGGCGCGATCGCCGCCCTCACCCGCGCCATGGCTGCCGACCACCTCCGGGAGGGCATCCGCGTCAACGCCGTCAACCCCGGCACCGCGGACACCCCCTGGGTCGCGCGGCTGCTCGAGCGCGCCGACGACCCGGCAGCGGAACGGGCGGCCCTGGAGGCACGCCAACCGCACGGACGCCTCGTCGCGCCCGAGGAGGTGGCCGAGGCCGTCGCCTACCTCACGAGTCCGCTCGCCCGGTCGACGACGGGTGTCGACCTCGCGGTCGACGGCGGGATGCAGGCGCTCCGGCTCCGGCCCGCCTGATGGGCCCTGGAGGCGCGACTATCGTCGTCGTGTCGGCTCGCGTGGGCGAGTGGCCGAGCAGGAGGTGGTGACGTGGCGTCGCTGACGGATGATGCGATCGCACGCATCCAGCAGATGATCGTGAGCGGCGAGCTCCAACCCGGGCAGCGCCTCCCGCCCGAGAAGGAGCTCAGCGAGTCCCTCGGGCTGTCGCGGAACAGCCTCCGCGAAGCGGTGAAGGCCCTCGAGCTCATCCGCGTGCTCGACGTCCGGCGCGGCGACGGCACGTACGTGACGTCGCTCGAGCCGACCGTCCTGCTCGAGGCGGTCTCCTTCGTCGTCGACATGCACCACGACCGCTCGCTCGTGGACCTGCTCGAGGTCCGACGGATCCTCGAGCCTGCGTCCGCCGTCCTCGCGACCGCCCGCGCCTCGGAGCAGCAGATCGACGACCTGCACGCGCTCATGCAGTCCGTCGGCGAGGACACCGGCGTCGAGGACCTCGTCGCCCACGACCTGCAGTTCCACTCGACGATCGCGGGCATCGGCGGCAACCAGTACCTGTCCGGCCTGCTCGACGCCCTGTCGAGCAAGACTGTCCGGGTGCGGGTCTGGCGCGGCCTGACGCAGAACGGCTCGGTGCAGCGCACGCTCGACGAGCACGCGGCGATCGTGGACGCCATCCGCCGCCGCGACCCCCAGCTCGTGCAGGCGCTCGTCGTGGCGCACGTCGAGGGTGTGGAGCGCTGGCTGCGGCGCTCGCTCGACTGAACCCGGCAGTCCTCCCAGGCAGGTGCGAGTTGGGTCGGTTGTCGGCCCTGACTCCGGCAACCATGCCGCGGCAACCGCACCCACGAGGAGGAAACCGTGATCGGTCTCATCATCAGCTTGATCATCATCGGACTCATCGCCGGCGCCCTCGCGCGGCTCATCGTCCCCGGCAAGCAGCACATCTCCATCCCCATGACCATCCTGCTCGGCATCATCGGGTCGTTCGTGGGCGGGTTCCTCGGGTTCCTGATCTTCCAGCACGACCCGATGGACGGCTTCTTCCAGCCCGCCGGCATCATCGGCTCGATCATCGGCGCCGTCATCGTGCTGTTCATCTACACGCGCTTCGCCGGCCGGAGCGCCCGCACCCGCTAGTCGGACGTGGCCGGGCACGACCCGGCGCACAACCGAAGTCACCCCGAACCGCGCATCCGCGTGGTTCGGGGTGACTTTCGTTGTGCGCCGGCGATCGGCGCCGTGGCGCCCGGCCGCCGCGCGGATCGGCCCCCGCGTCAGGCGGCGAGCAGGCCCGCCGTGCGCAGGTCGTCCCAGAGCGCCTCGGGCACCGTCGCGGCCGCCCGAACGACGTTCGAGCACACCTGCTCCGCCGACTGCGCACCGAGGGCGATCGCCCGGACGGCAGCCGCCCGGCGCGGGAACGCGAGCGCGGCCTCCGGCAGCGTGACGCCGTGCCGTTCGCACACGTCGGCGATCGCGTTCGCCCGTTCGACGAGCGACGCCGGCGCCGCCGCGTAGTCGTACGTCGCCGAGGCGTCCGGCCGGTCCCGTCCGAGCAGCCCCGAGTTGTAGACGCCGACCGCAACCACGGCGACCCCGAGGTCCGCGCACCGTGTGACCAGGGCCGCCGCGGGCTGCTCGAGCAGCGTGTACCGCCCGGCGAGCATGACCACGTCGCACATGCCGGTGGAGACCGCTGCCTCGAGGGCCTCGACGGAGTTCGACCCGACGCCCACCGCACGCACCACTCCCTCGTCCCGGAGCTCGACGAGCGTCGGCAGCGCCTGGGTCAACCCGTCCCGCAGCGAGTACACGTCCGGGTCGTGCAGGTAGGCGATGTCCACGTGGTCGAGCCCGAGGCGCCCGAGGGACTCGTCGAGGGACCGCCGCACGCCCGACGGCGAGGGATCCCACTGCCGGACCAGGTCGTCCGGCACCGCGAACCCGCCCGAGTCCAGGTCGTCCCCGTCGCCCCGCCCGGGCACGAGCAGGCGTCCCACCTTCGTCGACACGAGGTAGTCGGACCGCGGCCGTTCGGCGAGTGCCGCTCCGAGCCGCCGCTCGGACAGCCCGAGTCCGTAGTGCGGCGCGGTGTCGAACCCGCGGACCCCGACCTCCCACGCGGCGTCGACCGTGGCCCGCGCCTCGTCGTCGGACACCTCGCGCAGCAGGTTGCCGATCCCCGCACCACCGAACCAGAACGGTCCGCGGTCGAGGTCCGGGGCCGTCACGCGTCCACCTGGTCCGCGAGCGACCACACCCGGGGGATGCCGTCGTCGCCGCCGGAGTAGTCGTCGGCCGCCTCGAGCAACGGGTTCACGACCGCCTGCCACTCGGCGTTCACGGGGTCGTCGGCGAGCGCCTTCCGCATCGCCCGGTAGTCCTCGACCTCGACGAGGTGCACGAGGTCCTGCCCGTCCCGCCAGATCGTCCAGTCCTGCACCCCGGCCGCGCGGAGCCGTGCCGCCAGCGCGGGCGGGACCGAGGTGTGCACGCGTTCGTACGCCGCCTCGCTCCCCGCCCGCAGCCGGGTCCTCGTCAGGATGCGCTGCATCAGTCGCGCAGGAAGAGCTCGACCACGGGCACCGCCACGTCCGGCCGGACGATCGGCAGGGTGAGCGTCAGCGTCCCCGCGGGCTGTCCACCGAGGCCGGTGTTCTGCGCCCGGGTGCCGGGCGCGATCTCGCGGTAGTGGATCTCCGACGCGTCGTTCAGGAGCTGGGCGTACTCGACCCGGCCGGCGAGGTCGGCGAGGTGCACGTGCTCGAACGGCCACGTGAAGAGGTGCAGGTACAGCCGGTTCCTGTTCTGCGTGTAGACGGTGCCCGCCGGCGCTCGGAACGACGACGGTCCGGCGCCGTACACCGACCGCGCGTGCTGGTGCATCCACGTGCCGATCCCGGCGAGCGCCGTCCGGGCGACCCCGTCGAACTCCCCACGACCGGTCGGGCCGACATTGAGGAGCATGTTCCCGTTGTTCGAGACCCCGTCGACGAGCATGCGTACGAGCAGGTCGGTGCTCTTGACGTTCAGGTTGTCGCGGTCGTACCCCCACGAGCCGTTGAGGGTCTGGCAGGCCTCCCACGGCACCTGGACGCCGTCGACCTCCATCGGCTTGTCCGGCTGGTACTGCTCCGGCGTGACGATGTCCCCGGGCAGGTCGAGCCGGTCGTTGACGATGATGCCGGGCTGGAGCCGCTTGGTCAGCGCCAACAGCTCCTCGGACCCCCAGTCGTCGCGGCCCTTGCCGCCCCAGATGTCCTCGTGGTCGTTGTCGCGGTACGAGAAGTCGTAGAACAAGTAGTCGATCCGCCCGTAGTCGGACAACAGCTCCGTCACCTGCCCGTGCAGGTAGTCGCGGTAGCGCGCCATGTCCCGGCCCTCGTTCAGCGCGGCGATCGCCTCGTCGCCGTCGTCCCGCCTCGGGTGCACGCCGTCGATCGTGAAGTCCGGGTGGTGCCAGTCGATGAGCGAGTGGTAGAACCCGACCCGCAGTCCCTCGGCGCGGACGGCGTCGACGAACTCGCGCACGATGTCGCGGCCGAACGGGGTGTTCGTGGACTTGTAGTCGGTCAGTGCGCTGTCCCAGAGCGCGAAGCCCTCGTGGTGCTTCGTGGTGAGGACGACGTACTTCATGCCCGCCTCGCGTGCTCGCCGCGCCCAGTCGGCGGCGTCGAACAGGTCCGGGTCGAAGTGGTCGAAGTACTTCTGGTAGTCGGCGTCGGTGATCCGCTCGCGGTTCTTCACCCACTCGTGCCGTGCCGGCAGGGCGTAGAGCCCCCAGTGGATGAACATGCCGAACCGGTCGTGGGTGAACCACGCGGGCAGCCCGGAGGGATCGGTCGCGGTCTGCGGCTCTGCAGGTGCGGTGATGGTCATGTGGCCAGTGTTCCTTTCACGAGTACAGCACGTCACCGGCCGCCGAGGCCGCTGGTGACGATGCCCTTGACGAGGTGCTTCTGCAGCAGGACGAGGAGGATCACGGTGGGGAGCATCGAGATCACCGAGGCCGCCATCACGAGGTTCCACTCGGACCCCTGCTGCCCGAAGAACTGCTGCAGGCCGAGCGGGATCGTGCCGTGGGCCTCGACGTCGTTGACCACGACGAGCGGCCAGAGGAACGAGTTCCAGTAGGAGATGAACGAGAACACCGCGAGCACGGCCATCGTCGGCCGGGCGAGCGGCAGCATCACCGAGACGAAGGTCCGGATGGCGCCGGCGCCGTCGACGCGTGCTGCGTCGTCGAGCTCCTGCGGCACGGTGAGGAAGAACTGCCGGATCAGGAACGCGCCGAGCGCCGTGAACGCCCACGGGACGATGAGCGCCTGGAAGGTGTCCACCCACCCGAAGCCCTGCATCATCACGTACATCGGGATGACGAGGACGTCCTGCGGGATCATCAGCGTCACGAGGAAGAGCAGGAACACGGTGTTCCGTCCCCGCCAGCGCAGCCGCGAGAACGCGTACCCGGAGAGCACGGCCACGACGACGTTGATCACGGTGCCGGCAGCCGCCACGAAGATCCCGTTCAGGATGAAGCGGGCGAACGGCAGGTAGGTGAACGCCTGGACGTAGTTGTCCCACTCGAGCGAGCGTCCCCACAGCGTCGGCGGCGTGGTGAACACCTGGTCCGCCGGCTTGAGGCTCGTCGCCACCATGTAGATGAGCGGCGAGACGAAGAGCAGCGCGACGAGGCAGAGGAGCGCGTAGCCGATCGCGTGCCGGAGCCGTCCGGGCCGGGGTGCCGAGGCGGTCCGGGGCACGGACCGCGGGTTGACCGTGCGGTTCGACGTCGTGAACCCGCTCGTGCGGGGCTTGGTCAGCTCACTCATAGTGCACCCACCGCTTCTGCCCGAGGAACTGGACGGCCGTGATCCCGAGGATGATGACGAACAGCACCCAGGCACCGGCGGAGGCCAGCCCGAGCTGCTGGTTCTGGAAGCCCGTGTTGTAGATGTACTGCACGAGGGTCTCCGTCGCCGTGCCCGGTCCGCCCTTGGTGAGGACGAACGGCTGCACGAACACCTGGAACGAGGTGATCAGCGTCATCATCGTGGCGAAGAACACCGACGGCGAGATGAGCGGGAACTTGATCGCCCAGAACGTCTGCCACGCGTTCGCGCCGTCGAGCTGCGACGCCTCGATCTGGTTCTCGGGCACGGCGTCGAGGGCCGCCGAGAAGATGAGCATGTTGTACCCGAAGCCCTGCCAGACGCTCATGGCGACGATGGCGAGCATCGCCCAGTGCTCGTCGGCGAGGAAGTTCGGCGCGTGCACGCCGACCGTCGACTGCAGGGAGGCGTCGATCGCGCCACCCGGCTGGTAGAGCATCCGCCACACCACGACGTTCGCGACGATCGGCGTGATGGTCGGGATGAAGAACAGCACGCGGAAGACGTGTCGACCGGCGATCCGCGGCGTGAGCCAAGCGGCGAGCCCGAGCGACACGACGAGGTTGAGCGGCACGTACAGCACCACGAACAGGGCCGTGTTGAGCGTCACCGTCCGGAACACCGGGTCGGCGAAGAGCCTGGCGTAGTTCTCGATGCCGGCGAAGCTGCGCTCGCCGAGCATCGGCCAGTTCATGAAGCTGACGACGAGGGAGGCGATGATCGGGAACGCCGTGAAGACGACCAGCCCGATCGAGTGCGGCGCGGCGAAGGCGGCGCCCCACCACGAGCGCCGACCGACGACGCCGTCGGCGTCACCGCCCTTGGGGCGAGGCGTGGCCGTGCCCGTCGCGACCGCGGTCGCGACGGCGGGGACCGCCGGTGGATCCTGGATGGTGGTCATGCGACGACCTCCTCGTCGTTCGCGGGTGCTTGCTGTCGGGGTGGCAGACTGGAGGCGCGGGGCGGGGTCGACCCGCGCCTCCCGTCCGTCAGTCGGTCGCGTCGGTCACTGCGTGCCGAGCTGGCCGGCGATCGAGGACATCGTGTCCTTGCCGGACGTCTGTCCGTTGACCGCCTGGAGCGCGTACTGCGTGAAGAGCTGGCCCAGCTGGTCGCTCTGCTTGTTGCCCGGCAGCGGCGAGGACTTGGCGAGGGCCGCCTTGAGCGCGGTCTCGGCCCCGTCGATGCCGGCGCTGGAGTACCACGCGTCCTGCGCCGCGGTGCGGGCCGGGAAGGCACGCCCCTGCTCGGCGAGGGACGTCAGGACCTTCTCGCTCGTCATCGTCTGGACGGCCTTGAACGCCTGCTCCGGATACTTGCACTGCTTCGAGACACCGAAGCCGGAACCGGCGGCGAAGGTCGACGGGCCCGAGGTCCCGGCCGGCAGCGTCGTGACGCCGAGGTCGAACTTCACCTTGGCCTTCTGGCTGATCAGCGACCACGGACCGTCCGTGTACATCGCGACCTTGCCGGCGGCGAAGTCGTTGCCGGGCGTCGAGGTGTCCGACGACGCCTGGGTCGCGTAGCCCTTCTTCACCAGGCTCGCGAGCCAGTCCAGGCCGTCCGCGAACTTCGTGTCGGTGGCGTCGATCTTGCCGGCCTTCGTGATCACCCGGCCGCCGTTGTAGCCGTAGATCATCGACTCGAGGTTGAGGTCGCCCACGGTCGAGCCGAACTCGGTGATGCCCTTCGCCTTGAGCGCCTCGCCGGCCTGCTCGAAGTCGTCGGTGGTCCACCCGGGCTCGGGGTCGGCCACGCCGGCCTGCTTGAAGAGGTCCTTGTTGTAGAACATCAGGATGGGCCCGGTGTCGTACGGCAGACCGTAGAGCTTGCCGTCGACCTTCATGCCGTCGAGCGCCGTGCTGTCGTACGCCGACAGGTCGAGGCCGCCCTTCTTCGCGAGGTCGTCGAGCGACAGGAGCGACGAGGTGTAGTTCGCCGCGCGGAGGGACTGCATGCTCACGATGCACTGGGCGCTGCCGGCGCTGAGCTGCGTGCTGAGCTTCGTGAAGTAGTTCTCGAACGGGGCGCCCTGGATCGTCAGGGTGATGCCGTCCTCGCTCTTCACGGTGTCGGCGACCTTCTGCCAGGCGGCCTTGTCCTCCTTCCCGGCGATCCACATGGACCAGGTCATGGCGTCCTTGGACTGGCTGCCGCCGGCACTGCTGCCGGAGGAACAACCAGCGAGGACGAGCGCGGTGGCGGCGGCTGCCGCCAGCCCCGCGACGATTCGGCGTCGGTGCATCGGAGTCTCCACTTCGTCGTGGTGATCAGGGTGGGGGTCGGTTCGGGAGGAACGTGGTGCGGGTCAGGGGCGTCGGGCGTCGCGGTCGGGGTGCGTCAGGCGACGCGGACGAGGTCGGGGTGCGTCAGGCGACGCGGACGAGGTCGGGGTGCGTCAGGCGACGCGGACGAGGTCGGGGTGCGTCAGGCGACGCGGACGGCGTCCGGGACGCTCGCGTCGACGGCGGCCCAGACCGGGCCGTCGGGGAACGCGTGGTCCTCGAGCGTGGCGGCGTGCATCTCGGTGCCCGCGCCGGGAGCGGTGGGCGGCCAGTAGCGGCCGTCGTGCACGTCGACCGGTGTCACGAAGTGCTCGTGCAGGTGATCGACGAACTCGATGCAGCGGGTGTCGAGGTCTCCGGTGAGCGCGACGGCGTCGAACATCGAGAGGTGCTGCACCGCCTCGCACAGACCGACCCCGCCGGCGTGCGGGCAGACGCGGACGCCGTCCTTGGCGGCGAGGAGCAGGATCGCGAGGTTCTCGTTCACCCCGGCCACGCGTGTGGCGTCGATCTGGAGCACCGACATCGCGTCCGCCTGGATGAGCTGCTTCGCGATCACCCGGTTCGCCATGTGCTCCCCTGTCGCCACCGGGATCGGTGCGATGCGGCGGGCGATCTCGGCGTGTCCGAGGACGTCGTCGGGGCTCGTGGGCTCCTCGACCCACGCGATGTCGAACGGGCGGAGCCGCTCGATCCACGTGACCGCCTCGTCGACGTCCCAGCGCTGGTTGGCGTCGATCGCGATCCGGATGCCCGGACCGACCGTGGCGCGGGCGATCCCGAGACGTCGGACGTCCTCGTCGATGTCCCCGCCGACCTTGAGCTTGATCTGGGTGAAGCCCTCGTCGACGGCCTCGCGGCAGAGGCGGGCGAGCTTCTCGTCGTCGTAGCCGAGCCAGCCCGGGGTGGTGGTGTACGCCGGGTAGCCCTCGCGCTCGAGGCGGCGTCGGCGCTCGGCACGGAGCGGCACGGCGGCCTCGAACAGTTCCCGTGCGTCGGCCGGGGTGATGGCGTCGGAGAGGTACCGGAAGTCCACCAGGTCGACGAGTTCGTCCGGGCTGAGGTCGGCGAGCAGCGCCCAGAGCGGCTGCCCGGCACGCTTCGCCCGGAGGTCCCAGAGGGCGTTCACCACGGCGCCGATCGCCATGTGCATCACGCCCTTCTCGGGCCCGAGCCACCGGAGCTGCGAGTCGTGGACGAGCGTGCGCCACGTCCCGCCCATGTCCGAGAGGACCGATTCGGCGTCCGCGCCGACGACGTGCTCGCGGAGGGCGGCGATCGCCGCTTCCTGCACCTCGTTGCCGCGGCCGATCGTGAAGACGAAGGCGGTGCCGACGAGCCCGTCCAGGGCGTCGGTCGCGATCTCGACGTAGGCGGCGGAGTAGTCGGGCGCCGGGTTCATGGCGTCGGATCCGTCGTGGTCCCGGGAGGTCGGGAACCGGACGTCGCGGACGCGCAGACCGGTGATGCGGCTCATCGTGTCTCCTACCCGTTCGGTCTCCGTCGACCGAACGGACTCATCGAAACATCCGATGTCTCTGCTGTCAAGAGGATATTTTCGTTCAAGCGAAGACCGGATTCGCGCCAACCATCCGATGCTTACGGTGAGGCCCGCCCCCGCTTTCCTCAGGGGCAGCGGACGGGCCGGGCTCACTCCGTCACGTCGTCGGCTTCTGGATGGTGATGGTCCGCTGGACCTGACGACCCTCCTGCCCGATCTCGCCAGCGCCCTGCGTGACACGCACCGTCGTCGACGACCCCTGCGCCACGTACTGCCGCGTCAACGAGAACCGCCCCGCCGAGTCCGCAGTCGTCTGGTACACCCGAGCCGGCTCCAACGACGTCACCATGATCACCCGCACGTTCGGGGTCGCACGCCCCGACACCGTGAACGGCGCACCCTCAACCAACGAATCCCCGCCGTCCAACACCAACGGCACGAACTGCTGCCGCTGGTCGTTCGCGGACGACACCGGATCGGCAGACCGTGGCGACGCGGATGCCGGGAGACCACCACCGACGAGGCTCACGGCGACGCCGCACCCGACGATCGTCGCGAGACCCTTGCGGGCGAGGTTCTTCTGCATGGTTCTTCCTCCTGGAAATCGGACCACTGGATGAACCAATGTGCGGTACTCGACGCGTTGATCTACCGAGTGAGAGCGATACCCGACACAGACAGGAGGCGCGGTGCGGGTCTGACCCGCACCGTCCCTCCGGGCACGGCCGCCACGCCGCTGGCGCGTCGCGCCGGAACCGGCCGGTGGGGCCCACCTCCTGGACGTGGTCGCGCTCAGACGGCGGCGAGCCGCCCCATCTCCGCGACCACGCCGCGGAGCCGGTCCGCCAGCTCGTCGCGGGACGCGACCGAGAACCGGTGCGCGACCTCGATGACGGCGGCCATGACGAGCGTGACGGCGGTCCGCGCCGCCTCGGCGTCGGTGCGGTCGGCGGCGACCTCGACGATCGCCGACCGGGCCTCGGCCATCCACTGCAGCATGGTCGGGACCATCTCGGGCCGCGCCTGCACGAGCGACTTCATCCGGCGGCGATCCTCGGGCAGTGTCACGGTCTGCGCGACGAGGTCGCAGAGGTCGGACACGAGCGTGCCCGCACCGGCGAGGAAGGTCGCGCGGGCAGGGCCCGGGACGGTGGTCGCGGGGAGGCCGAGGGCGGCGTTGCCCTTGGACGGGAAGTAGTTGAAGAACGTGCGGGGCGAGACGCCGGCGGCGGCGCAGATCTCCTCGACCGTGACGCCGGCGAGCCCGCGATCGGTGACGAGCTCGAGCGCGGACCGGTGGATGGCGGCCCGGGTCTGCTGCTTCTTGCGCTCCCGCAGGCCGCTGTCGCCGGGGGCGGGGGCTTCGGTGGTGGTCACGTGGTGGCTCCTCGGACGGACGACGGGGCCTCCCGCGGTGGCGGGAGGCCCCGTGCGGCCTAGCGGTCCGACGCGCCCCGCTGGACGGGGATCGAACCGGTGACGGGAGCGGTCGGCGAGCCCATGGTGTCGGCGGCCTTGACCGCCTGGACCTCGAGGTCGTCAGCCGTGCCCTCGTTGTCCGCCTGCTCCTGCAGGGCCGAGCTCTTGCGGAGCGGCGGCGCCTTGAAGAACCAGCTCAGGACGAAGGCGAGCAGGATGACCGCGAAGCCGACCCAGTAGACCGTGACGGCCGACGAGTTGAACCCGGTCATGAAGGGCCTGGTGAGCGCGGCGTCCGCACCGTTCAGGTAGGAGGTGTCGCTCGTCTCGCTGCTCGACGCGCCCTTGTCGCTCGTGCCCTCGTCGATCTGCTTCGACAGCGCCGGGGCGAGGTCGTCCACCCAGTACGTGCGCTGGGCCGAGTCGGACCAGTCGACGACGAGCTTGCCGTCCTGCACGGACGCGTGGGCCTTGTCGGCAGCGGCGGTGAGCGCCTGCTGCTGCACGGCCTCGGGAGCGCCGGTCGTGGCCTGGGTCACCTGCGCGGTGGCCTGGTCGAGCCCGGACTGGACCTGCTGCTTGATCGGGGTGACGATCGGGTTCCAGATCTGGTCCATGACGCCCTGGTTCGCCTTGGCGCTGGCGACCGTCGGGTTGAGCGCGGCGTCGAGTGCGCCGGTCAGGTTCTTCTGGTCGGCCGTGGCGTGCAGGATGTTCGCCGGCATGATCGAGAACAGGACGCTCAGGAGCACCGCGGTGCCGAGCGTTCCACCGATCTGGCGGAAGAACGTCGCCGAGCTGGTCGCCACACCCATGTCACGCGGCTGCACGGAGTTCTGTGAGGCGAGGGTGATGCTCTGCATGAGCTGGCCGAGGCCGAGCCCGATGAGGAACATGCCGATCATCAGGAACCAGAGCGGCTTGTCGATGTTCATGAACGTCAGGACGACGTAGCCGAGCGAGACGAGCGCGGTGCCGATCACCGGGAAGATCCGGTACTTGCCGGTGCGGGCGACGATCTGGCCGGAGGCGATCGAGGCGATCATGAGCCCACCGATCATCGGCAGGGTCGCGAAGCCGGACTCGGTCGGGGTGAGACCCGTGACGATCTGCAGGTACAGCGGGATGGTCAGCATGGCGCCGAACATCGCGAAGCCCACGAGGAAGCCGAGGATCGTGGCCATCGAGAAGACGCCCGAGCGGAAGAGCTTCAGCGGGATGATCGCGTCGTCCTTCATGAGCGTCTCGATGACGAGGAAGGCGACCAGGCCGAGGGCACCGATCACGTAGCAGGCGATCGCGGCGGCCGAGCCCCAGCCCCAGGTGCGGCCCTGTTCGGCCACGAGCAGGAGCGGGACGAGGGTCACGATGACCGAGGTCGCACCCCACCAGTCGATCCGCGGCTTCGCCTTGGCGTCGCCGAACTTCGGCAGGTGCAGGAAGGCGATGACCATGAGGAGCGCCGCGATGCCGATCGGGACGTTGATCAGGAAGACCCAGCGCCAGCCGGTGACGCCGAGGATGGTCGACGCGCCGGAGAAGAGCCCGCCGATGAGCGGACCGATGACCGAGGAGATGCCGAAGACGGCCAGGAAGTACCCCTGGTACTTCGCGCGCTCGCGGGGAGCGAGGATGTCGCCCATGATCGCGAGCGGCAGGGACATCAGCGCACCGGCACCGATGCCCTGGAAGGCACGGAACGCGGCGAGCATGATCATCGACGTCGACATGGTCGAGAGCAGCGAGCCGATGATGAAGACCGCGATGCCGAAGATGTAGAGGGGACGACGGCCGAAGACGTCGGAGAGCTTGCCGTAGATCGGCGTGGTGATCGTCGACGCGATCAGGTACGCCGTGGTGACCCAGGCCTGCTGGTCGAGACCGTGCAGGTCGTCGCCGATGGTGCGGATGGCCGTGCCGACGATCGTCTGGTCGAGCGACGAGAGGAACATGCCGGCCATGAGGCCGTAGATGACGAGGAGGATCTGGCGGTGCGACATGATCGGCTTCCCCGGCTGGCCGGCCGGGGAGCTCTGTCGTCCGCGCGACACCTCGACGGGTGCGGTGGCAGTAGACATGGGGGTCCTTCAGGGGTGCGTGTGGTGGTCGTGGTCGCGAGGGACGCCGGGGCGTCGTGGCGGGCCGATGACGGCGGGTCAACCTTGCAGACTCTGCAACTTTACACCATGAGCACCTTTGCCGCATACGCAATCTTTCCCATTGTGCATGTTTGTGAACGCCTCCTCAGGTACCGTGGGCCGGATGGGGCGGACGACGTGGACCGATGTGCCGGCAGTCCTGCGGGAGCGCATCGAGACGGTGCTCGGGGGCGCGGTGGCACAGGCCGAGTCACAGGCGGGCGGGTACTCCCCCGGTGGCGCCGACCGGGTGGTCACCGCGGACGGTCGACGAGCGTTCGTGAAGACGCTCTCGCGGTCGCGGAACCCGGACGGCTTCGGGATGCACGAGCGTGAGGCCGAGGTCATGGGCCACCTGCCCGGTGCCGTGCAGGCGCCTCGGCTGATAGACACCGTGCGCGAGACCGTCGACGGGGACGACTGGATCGCCCTCGTCATCGAGGACGTGGACGGACACCACCCCGGAACGGCGGGCGACGGGTCCGACGTCACCGCCGTGCTCGACGCACTCGACACGCTGCCGACCGCCACCGGGACGCTCGCACAGCTCCCGCGCGTCGCGGACGACCTCGTCGAGGACTTCGGCGCCTGGGACCGGATGGCCGCCGCAGGCTTCCCCGACGTCGTCCCGGCGCACGTGGTCGCCGCTGCCCCCGCGATGGCGCGGGCGGCACGCGACGCCGCGGCGGCCGTCGACGGAGGATCCCTGGCGCACGTCGACTGCCGCGCCGACAACCTGCTCGTCGACGCGGACGGTGTCGTCTGGGTCATCGACTGGCCCTGGGCCGCCGTCGGCGCGCACTGGCTCGACCCGCTCACCTACCTGCTCGACGTGCTGGTGCGTGGCGAGGACGCCGACGTCGAGCACCACCTCGCCACCCACCGGGTGTTCGCGGGGGTGCCGGCGTCGAGCGTGGACGCGGTCCTCGCCGGGCTCGCCGGGACGTTCTTCGAGAAGGCGTCCCGCCCGGCGATCCCGCACATGCCGACGCTCCGGGACTTCCAGCGACGCGAGGGGCTGGCGGCCGCCGAGTGGCTGCTGCGACGGTGGGGAGGACTGCCGCCGGGGGGAGCGCCCACGTACCCCGCTGTCCAGGAAGCGTGATCCGGTCGAGCGTACCGTCCCGCCCATGACTGACGAGCACGAAGGCCAGCGTCCGGAAGACGATGCCGCGCGGCTCGGACTCGTCGTCGTCGGCGAGGCAGCAGCACTGCACTCGGGCGACGAGGCGGCCCTGGACGCGAGCGAGCAGAACATCCGCGACACCATCGACGAGATGATCGACGAACCGTTGACCGAACGGCAGGAGCAGGTGGTCGAACGACTGGCGTCGGCCGGGGGCACGCTCACCGCGGGTCTCAGCGGTGCCCTCGCCGCGCAGACCGGCCGGAGCGTCGACGACATCCTCGAGGGAGCCGCCCGCAGCGTCGTCTGGCAGCAGCGCCTGGCGGACCAGCGCCGGGACGGACACGACGGCTCCGGTGAGCGCGAGGACGCCGGCGGGCAGCAGCGCGACCGCCGCGACGACGACGGGCGCGACGAGGACTGACCCCCGCCGCGCCCGCACCGGACGACGGATCGGCTACTCGGCCGCCGCGGACTCCTGCTCACGCACGACGGCGCGGGCTGCGGCCTGCCCCGCCGTGGTGCTCTTGACGATGTCGCTCAGCGTGAAGCCGGCCGTCGTCCCGAGCAGGGCGTCGACCTCGCTGAACTGACTGACCACGCTCTTCGAGAGCGCTCCGGCGCCGTCGGAGGACACGACGGTCAGCTTGTCGATGTTGCCCATCGGGGCCGCGAGCTCGCGGGCGATGCTCGGCAGCGTCTCGATCGCCTTCACCCGGAGGACGGCCTCGGAGTGCTGGGCGAGCGCGTCCGCCTGTGCCTTCGTGGCGTCGGCCTCGGCCTGGCCCTTGGCGCGGATCGCGTCGGCGGCGGCTTCACCCTCGGCGCGGGAGGCGTCGGCCGCGAGCTTGCGGGCCTCGGACTCGGCCTGGGCCTCGGCGGCGATCGCCTCGGCCGAGATGCGTCGGGCCTCGGCCTGGGCACGGGCGGTCTCGACCTGGGCAGCGGCGGCCGCCTCGGCCTCGACGCGGGTCTTGCGCGCCTGCGCCTCGGCCACCGCGGAGACCTCGGACTCGAGCTCGGCACGGCGGAGTTCGGCACGCTTCTGCGCGGTCAGCTGCTCCTGCTCGACGACGCCCTGCGCCGCGCGGGCCTGGGCGAGCGGGCCGGCGGCAGCGGCTTCGGCGGAGGCACGGTCGGCGTCGAGCTGCAGGGCGGCCCGACGGATCGCGAGGGTGTTCTCCGCCTCGGCGATGGCCTGGTCGGCCGTGGCACGGGCCTCACGCGCTTCGCGGTCGGCCTGGGCCTCGGCGTTCTCGGCCTCGAGCCGGACCCGCGCGCGCTCGGCACGTCCGAGGTCGCTGATGTAGTCGTTGCGGTCCGAGATGCCCTTGATCTCGAACGAGTCGACGTCGAGTCCCTGGCTGTGCAGGGCGTCCTTCGCGACGTCGAGCACGGCGACGGTGAGCTGGTCGCGGTTGCGGATGATGGTCGACACGTCGGTCGCACCGATCGAGGCACGGAGGGAACCGGACAGGACCTCGCGCGCGAAGTCGTCGATCTTCTTCTCCTGGCCGAGGAACCGCTGCGCGGCGGCCCGGATCGACGCGTCCGCCTCGCCCACCTTGACGAGCGCCACGGCCTCGACGTCGATGGTCACGCCGCGGGAGTCCTGCGCGTTCACGTTGATGTCGATCGCGCGCGAGCTCAGCGAGATCTTGGCGACGCGCTCGAAGAACGGCCGGACCAGGACACCGGCGCCGAGAACGACCTTGATCCCGGACTCGACCGTCTCGGTGCCGTCGGGGTTCTTCACCTTGCGGGAGCGCTTGCCGGTGATGATGAGCGCTTCGTCGGCGCCGGCGTTGCGGTAGACGAGCTTCGCGTAGATCAGCACGATGACCGCCAGGACGACGACCCCCACGACGATCAGCGGGACGGCTCCGAGCGCGAACAGGACTTCCATGACTCCCCCTCGTGGAACAGGCCGCAGCCTGGATTCCGCATCTGTTGTTCCGTTGGTCCCATCCTAGGAGTCCTGCCGCCCGGCGGGGAGCGGGTGGGCGTACAATTGGCATGATTCCCTGCCAGAAACGACGGTTGTGCAAGCTTTTCCTACCAGGAGGTCTGCGATGGTCCAACGGACGTCGCCCCGGCGGCGCCAGCAGCTCGCGGCCTTCGGTGAGAACATCCGACGCTGGCGTTCGGTGAACGGGATGTCCGCCGCCGAACTGGCCGACCGTGCCGCGGTGACGCGGGAGACCCTGCGCGCGATCGAGAACGGCACGGGCGGCCGTGTCGACTCATTGTTCGCGGTGCTCGGAGCACTCGGGATCGCCGACACCGCGGTCGAGGCGATCGACCCCTTCCGGAGCGACACCGCGCGCGCTCGGATCGACGACATCCTGCGGCGCGGAGGGACCCTGTGACACAGGACGTGGTCGAGGTCTGGTCCGGCGAAGCGGCAGAACCCCGACGCGTGGGGACCTTGCGTCCGTCGTTCCAGGGACTCCGGACCCTGGCCTCGTCGTCCTTCGAGTACGACCCGGCGTTCCTCCGGGACGGCTGGCAGGTCTCCCCGGACCTCCCCCTCCGGCCGGGTCGGACCTACACGGCCGAGAGCCAGACCCTCCCGGGGGCGTTCAGCGATGCGGCCCCGGACGACTGGGGCCAGAAGCTGATCCGCGCCGACCACGCACTCCGTCGACAGCAGGACACGACGCTGCCCGGTCGGCTCGGCGAGTTCGACTACCTGCTCGGCGTCTCCGACCACACCCGGACCGGCTCGCTGCGGTTCCGCTCCGGTGGTGCCTGGCTGTCATCGGAGACCGGGGTCGCGAACGTGCACGACCTCGACCGGATCCTCGCCGCGGCCGCCCGGTACGAGGACGACGAGGCGACCGACGAGGACATCGCCTACCTCGGCGACGTCGCGACGTCTCCCGGGGGCGCGCGCCCGAAGGCCAACATCACCACCGACCGCGGCACGCTGGCCATCGCGAAGCTCCCGCATTCGAAGGACGGCCGGTTCGACGTCGAGCGATGGGAGGCCGTCGCGCTCACACTGGCCGCCGACGCCGGGCTCCGTGTCCCGCGGTGGTCCCTCGTCCCGCCTGGTGCGGGGCGAGCGGTGCTGGTCTCCGAGCGCTTCGACCGCGACGCGACCGGGAGCCGCCTCGGCTACATGTCGGCACGGACCGCCCTCGAGCTCGGCGCGCACGACGACGGGTCCCGCCTGACCTACGAAGACCTCTCGGACGCGATCGACCACTGGAGCGCGGCGCCGGCCGCAGACCTGCGGGAGATGTTCGGCCGGATCGCGCTCTCCGTGCTCGTGAACAACGTCGACGACCACTGGCGGAACCACGCGTTCCTGCACACGGTGGACGGGTGGCGACTGTCCCCGGTGTTCGACGTCAACCCCAGCCGCCAGCGCGGCGTGATCGACTCCCGTGCGATCTCCTCGTCGGACGACCCGCGGGCACGCGACCTCCGGAACCTGCTCACGATCGCCGGGGCGTTCCGACTCCGGAACCCCGACGCAGAACGTGTGCTCCAGCGCGTGGCAGGGGCGGTCGCCGGCTGGGACCGCGTCGCAGCCGCGCTCGGCATCCCGCCGGACGAACGCGACGCGATGCGCGTCGCCTTCGACTCCCCGCAACTCGACTGGGCGCTCGGCCTGTAGCCGTGGGGACAGACAGGAGGCGGGGGGGGGGGGGGGGCCCCCCCCCCCCCCCGCCTCCTGGACGGGGTCGCGTCAGCGCCTACGCGCCCGCACGCCACCAGTCGTCGAAGGGCGTCGCCGGGACCTGGCGCTTGTGCTCCGTCGCCCGGTAGCGCGACTCGATCGCCTCGGCGACCTCGATCGGGACGTCGTGGCCCTGCAGGTACGCGTCGATCTCGGCGTACGACAGCCCGAGGTTCGCCTCGTCCGTCTGGCCGGGCGTCTCGTCGAGCAGGTCGGCGGTGGGGGCCTTCTCGTACAGGCGGGCCGGGGCGCCGAGGTGCTCGAGCAGCTGCCGGCCCTGGCTCTTCGACAGCCCGGTGAGCGGGGTGAGGTCGACACCGCCGTCGCCGTACTTCGTGAAGAAGCCGGTCACGGCCTCGGCGGCGTGGTCGGTCCCGACGACGAGGAGCCCCCGCTGCCCGGCGACGGCGTACTGCGCGACCATCCGCATCCGGGCCTTGACGTTGCCCTTCACGAAGTCGCTCAGCTCGACGCCCGAGGCCGCGGTGTCCTGCACGACCCCGTCGACACCGTGCTCGATGTTGACGGTGATGCCCGGGTCGGCCGCGATGAACTGCAGCGCGAGCTGGGCGTCGTCCTCGTCGGCCTGCACGCGGTACGGCATGCGGACGGTGGTGAACTCGGCGGGGTGCCCCTCGGCGCGGAGCGACTCGACGGCGAGCTGGGTCAGGCGCCCGGCGAGCGTCGAGTCCTGGCCGCCGCTGATCGCGAGCAGGTAGCCCTTGGCACCGGTGGTGAGCAGGTAGTCCCGGAGGAACCCGACGCGACGGGCGATCTCCTGCTCCGGGTCGATGGTCGGCTGGACGTTGAGGTCCGCTGCGATGGCGGCTTGGAGTTCACGCACCACCCCAGTATCCCGCTGCATCCGCCGCGTGCACAGGGTTCAGTGGACGCGATCCGCGCCGACCGGACGGATGGTGTTGTCGTGGTCGGCCCCGATCGCGCAGGTGCAGACGACGCCGATGGTCTCCTGCGCCCGGGTGAGCACGAAGCGTTCGACGTGCGGGGGCCCGACGTGGCGGTCGAGCGGGTGGGTGTCGTGGTCGTGCACGGTGGTCCTCACGTCGCGGTCGGAAGCGGTCGGAAGCGGTCGGAAGCGGTGGATCGAGTCGGCCGGCGGGAGGGGCCGGCCGGCGGACGAGGGGTGCCGGTGCGGTGGTGGCCCGAACCAACACCGCACCGGCGGGACCGCGGCGACCCGAACGCGCCGCGGTCCCGGAAGACGGGCGCCGGTACCCGCCGGCGCCCGTCCGGGTCAGGCTCGACGCATGCGCCGCGCGACGAGCGTGCCGCCGCCGGCCGCGAGGAGCAGCCCGGCGAGGAGCAGCAGCGGCACCAGCTCGGCACCGGTGTAGGCGAGGCTCCCGGTCCCCGCGCCGTTGCCGGCCGCACCGGCACCGGCACCGCCCGCGCCGCCCGCACCGCCTGCGCCGCCGGGGGTCCCCGGCGTACCCGGCGTGCCCGGCGTGCCCGGGTCGGTCGGGTCGACCGGTGCTGCTGCGACCGCGAAGGTCACCGCGGCAGGGTCGCTCACGAGGGTGCCGATCGTCTCGACCGCCTCGGCCTCGTGGTCACCGACGGCGACCCCGGGGAACGTGACCGTCCACGTGCCGTCCTCGCCCGCGACGGTCGACTGCGTGCCCTCGTCGTCACCGTCGAGCGTGACGTCGACGTCGGCGCCCGGCTCCGCGGTGCCGGTGACCGGCACCGAGGTGGTGTCGTCGTCCGCCGGGACCGTGTAGTCCGTCCCGTCCTCGGGCGAGGTGATGGCGATGCCCGCGAACGGGTCCGCCTGCACGGTCGCCGTCGCGAGGTCGACGGTCGCCAGGTCCGCCGCCGGCAGGAGCTGCACGCGGACGGCCCGGACCGTGGTGGCCCCGGTGTCGTCGGCGGTCGGCTCGGTGAACGCCGGAGCGGTCTGCGAGTTGATCGTGACGGAGACGAGCTGGTTCACGACGTCGAGCAGCGGGTCGAGCGCCGTGACGGTCGACGTGATGGTGGTGAGCAGGGTCTGCACGGTGTCCGCCACGAAGTTCCCGCCGAGCACGTCACCGAGGATGCCGGTCAGCGCCGGGACGATGGTCGAGCCGAGCAGCGGCTGCAGCAGCGGGTCGAGCGTGCCGAGCACCGGGCCGAGGATCCCGTCGCCGGCGACCGTGAGCGTGGCGCCGTCACCGGTGCCGAGCAGGTCCCCGACGGTGGTGTCGACCGTGAGGGTCAGCCCCGCCACGTCGGCTCCGAGCAGGTCGACGCCGGTGTCCACGACGAGCTGCACGTCGGCGACGTCCAGGGCGTTCGTGAGCGTCGTGGTGAGGAGTGCCGGCAGCTGCTCGGTCAGGATGTCCGAGATCGCGCCGGTGATCTGCGCGTTGATCGTCGCGTCGTCGAGCAGCGTGGTGTTCGCCGGCAGGTCGTTCAGCGTGTAGAGCTGCGCGAGGTCGATCGTGACCACACCCGTGGACAGGTCGATCGTGACCGGGCCGTCGGTGAGCGGCTGCTGCGTCACGGTGGCGAGCGCACCCTGCAGGTCCACGTCGGCGGTGAGCTGGGCGGTGGTGTCGTCGAGCGTCAGGACCCCGAGCCCGAGGGTGTTCACGGCGTCGGTCACCGGGTCGAGCAGCGCCGCGGTGAGGTCGGTGGTGAGACCGTCCTCGCCGATCGCCGCGTTCACGGTGTCGTCGGTGGTGCCGAGCGTCGTGTCCAGCGACGTCACGAGCTGCTGGACGGCGGGGCTGACGAGCCGGACCTGTGCGCCCGCGACCTGGTAGTCGGTGGTGACGTCCGGAGCGCCGAACGTGCGCGTCGCCTCGGCCCGGGCAGACAGGGCGCCGAGCCCGACCGAGAGCTCGCTCACGACGCCGTCGACGTCGAGGTCGCCGAGCAGCGGGGTGAGGTTCACGGTGGCGCCGGCGCCGGGGGTGCCCGGACCGACCTGGATCGCGCCGTCCGCGCCGACGGCTCCGGCGGCCGCGACCGCCGAGGTGGTGTCCGTGCTCGCGACCTGGCCGGCGACGCCGACGTTCACGAGACCGTTCTGGCCGAGCAGCTGGATGCCCCCGGGGACGTTGATCCCGATGCTGTTCAGCACCGAGAGGTCGAGCGGGTCGGACTGCCCGGCGGTCGCCCCGCCGGGAGCGGTCGCACCGAAGGACCCGGCGAGCGCCGCGACGCTGTCGAGGTCGACGGAGCCGCTGCCGGAGAGCAGACGGCCCTCGGCCTGGGTCGCGTCGGTCGCAGCGGCGTGTGCGGGGAGGGCTGCTCCCCCGATGATCACGGCCGCGACGGTGGCCGTGGCGCCCGCGCGGAGCGCGAAGCGTGTTGCAGTGCGTGGCATGGTGCCTCTTCCTCCAGGCGGAGGTCGTCCGCCTGCTGATCCATCCCCCGCTGGTGGGGCGGGAGATCCGACGGGCGCGCTGGTGGGGCGGCCCGGAGTCACGTGTGCGCGTCGTGCTGCGCGCGGGCGCGGCTATCCGGGGTGATCACCCCCGGCGAGGCGGGGAGCGGTGCAGGCAGCGTCGACGGACGGGCGCATCGATCGTGCGCGCATCGTTCGTCCTCGTGCCATGTCCTGATCCCCCCGGGTGGGCTCGGCGGCGTCGTCGAGCTGAGGATGAGCGGTTGGTGAGACCGCGTTTCCTGAGCAATCTACAAGGGGGGTCCCCCGTCGTGGCGATACCCCCGTTCGGGGCACGCCGTGAACGGATCAGTTCGAGTGTTGACAGTTAGAGGTCGAACGATTAGCGTTCTGAACATGACGCAGCAGGCACCCCGGTTCGACACGCCCCTCCAGCAGATGCGCTGGATCGGGTGGGCGCAGCGCAAGGCGGCCGAGGAATGGGTCCGCGAACGCGACCTCACCCAGGAGCAGAGCTTCGTGCTCGGGTACCTGCAGCACACGCCCGGCGCGATCCAGCGCGACATCGCCGACATCACCCGGACGAGTGCGGCCAGCGTCTCGAGTCTCCTGCAGGGACTCGAGCGCCGCGGGCTCGTCGAACGCCGGGCGGACGCCGAGAACGCCCGGACGAAACGGGTCTTCGCCACCGACGAGGGAATCGCCCTCATCGCCGGCTTCGAGGACGCCATGATCGCCCTCGACGACGTCCTGCTCGCGCCGCTCGACGCCCACGAGCGCGCCACCCTGCAGGAGCTCCTGCACAAGGTGACCGCGGAACTGCCGGAACCCACCCGGTGACCTGACCCGCGCCTCCAGGCCCGTCCAGGAGGCGCGACCCACCCCCACGCGTCGGCACCCGCCGATCGCGTCATCAGTCATGCCCTGCGGCGCCGACCGACGGTCGGCGCGCGCTCCGCCCTGCCCAGAAGGAGGCAGCCATGAGCACCACAGCACCCGACACCGCCGCGGCGAAGAACCGCTGGTACCTGTCCGCCGCACCGATCGGCCGCGCGCTCGTCCACCTGTGCGTCCCGATGGCCGCCGCGATGGTCGTCAGCGCCGTCTACAACGTCATCAACGCCGGCTTCATCGGCTCGCAGCACGACACCTCGCTGCTCGCCGCGATCACGTTCGGCACCCCGCTCCTCGGCATCATCATGGCCGTCGGCGGCGTGTTCGGCGTCGGTGGCAGTGCCCTCATGTCGCGCATGCTCGGGGCCTCGGAGCACGATCCCGCCAAGGCCGAGGACATCAAGCGCGTCGCCTCCTTCGCCCTCTGGGGAGCCGTCGTCACCGGTGTGGTCCTCGCCGTGCTCGGCCTGGTGTTCCTGCACCCGCTCGTCGCCGTGCTCGGTGCCGACGCCGCCGCGGTGCCCGCCACGAGCGCGTACGTCTCGGTCATGCTCGCGTTCGTGCCGGTGCTCGCCGCGTCGTTCGCCCTGGAGCAGATCGTCCGGTCCGAGGGGGCGGCACGGCAGGCCATGGTCGGGCTCGTCCTGTCGACCGTCGGGAACCTCGTGTTCGACGTGCTCTTCATCCTCGTCCTGCACTGGGGCGTCGCCGGTGCCGCACTCGCCGTCGGCCTCGGCAACGTCGTGGCGATCGGCTACTGGATCGTCTGGCTCCAGCGGAACAGCGCGAACGTGAGCTTCGCACCGAAGTGGTTCACGCTGCGGGCGGACATCCTCGGGCCGGTGTTCGGTATCGGCTCGAGCGAACTGCTGCAGTCCGGGTTCCTCATCGTGACGACCCTCGTGCTGAACAACCTCGCGGCCGCCTACGGGGACGACCCGCTCGCGGCGATGGGCGTCGCCGTCCGCATCGCCCAGGTCCCGGAGTTCCTCGTGATGGGCGTGACCATCGGCGTGCTGCCGCTGCTCGCCTACGCCTTCGGCAAGGGCGACGCCGTTCGGCTCCGAGCCGCACTCCGCGGTGCCGCGTTCACCGTCGGGACGATCGTCCTGCTGTTCTCCGGCACGGTGTTCGTCTTCCGGCAGCAGGTCTTCACGGTCTTCTCCGGCGACCACTCGGTGCTCGCGATCGGCCTGACCATCCTCACGGCGCAGCTCGTCGCCACGATCGTGAACGGGTTCACCGGGCTGCTGACCTCGCTGTTCCAGGCCACCGGGATGGCGCTGCCGGCCATGGTGCTGTCGATGGCGCAGGGCGTGCTGTTCATCCCGATCGTGATCGTCGGGAACCTGTGGTTCGGGCTCGCCGGGATCATCTGGGCACTGACCGTGACCGAGGTGCTCGTGTTCGTCGCGGCGCTGGTGCTCTGGCTCGCGTCGCGCGGGCGGATCGCCCGCGGCCTCGCCGAGGGCTCGCCGGAGCGGGCGGACGCCACGCTCGAGGAGGCGGCGGCGGTCTGACGGGACGCCACGACGGACGGGAGGCGCGGTGCCGGCTGGCACCGCGCCTCCCGTCCGTCAGGTGGCCGCGACAGCTCGTCGCTGGCCGGCCGGCTCGTCGGCGGTCAGTTCAGAGCTGCTCGCCGAGGAAGTCCGCGTAGGACGGCTCGTCCCACGTCGGCCCGACCGCGCGGAGCGTCTCGTCCGCGCCGCCGAGGCGCGCGGCGAGCAGGCCAGCGATGTCCTCGGGCGAGCGCATGCCGTGGCGGTGCCAGTCCTCCTGGCGGCGGGCGGTCACGCGAGCACCAGCTCGACGACGGACACGGCCAGCGGGCCGAGGGGGGTGCGGGGTGACCCGACGAACAGTTCGGCGGGGTGCGAGAACACATGGACAGTGGCGGTCACGTCGACCAGCCCTTCGTCGGAGTGATGCGCACTCCGGATCCGATCGGACCGTCCCGTTGCGCCAGACCCCGCAGACCGCGAGGAGCATCAAAGGCGACGGAACCCTGAGTCGGTCCGATGTCCCCCAGCGTACTGTCGCGCGACCGTCGGCACGAGAACCGTCCGGAACGCGCACCGGGCGCCCGCCGCCACGTCCTCATCGGATCTCGGACGACGCCGAGCCGTGACCGACGCCGCCCCGGCCGGATCGCCGTCGCCCCGGTACGGTGGGCGGGCACACCCGTACCCCGAGGAGCCCCATGCCCCTGTTCGGCACCCCGCAGCCCCCGCACCCCGACGCACCGCCGAGCCAGGTGGCGAAGCAGTGGTCCGACTCGTTCGGCGCTCTGGCCACCCGCTGCCTGCAGATCATCGTCGTGCTCGTCGTCGTGATCGGCATCGTCTACGCCGCCGCCACGCTCAGCGTCGTCACGATCCCGGTGCTGCTCGCCCTCATCATCGCGTCGGCGATGCACCCCGTCGTGTCCTGGCTGCGGCGGCACCGGGTGCCGTCCGTGCTCGCGACCCTCGCCGTCCTGATCGGCGTGCTGGTCGTGCTCGGCCTCGTCGGCTGGCTCATCGTCGTGGCCGTCATCTCGCAGTGGCCCGACCTGCAGAAGTCGGCCCTGAGCGGGTTCGACCAGCTCCAGGACTTCGCGTCGACGTTGCCGATCTCGATCGACCAGTCGCAGATCGACGATGCCGTGAAGGGCATCCAGGACTTCGTCACCAGCTCGCAGTTCGGCTCCGGCGCGCTCGCGGGGGCATCGGCCACGGCGAACTTCCTCACCGGTCTCGTGCTGATGATCGTGGTGCTGTTCTTCTTCCTCAAGGACGGTCCGGCCATCTGGGAGTTCCTCCTCCGTCCCTTCACCGGTGCCCGCTACGACCGTGCTCGCCGCGTGGGTGACCGGGTCGTGCAGACGCTCGGCGGCTACGTCCGCGGGACCGCCACCGTCGCCGCGGTGGACGCGGTCGGCATCGGCGTCGGCATCACGATCGTCGGGGTGCCGCTCGCGCTGCCCCTCGCCGTCGTCGTGTTCATCACGGCGTTCATCCCGATCGTCGGTGCGACGGCGGCCGGCATCCTCGCCGCCCTCGTCGCCCTCGTCGCGCTCGGCCCCGTCCAGGCGCTGATCGTCGTCGGCATCGTCGTCCTCGTGAACCAGCTCGAGGGCAACCTGCTCCAGCCCGTCCTGATGGGCAAGACGCTCAAGCTGCACGGCCTCGTCATCCTGATCGGCCTGACCGCCGGCACGGTGCTCGCGGGCATCACCGGCGCGATCATCTCGGTGCCGCTGCTCGCCGCCGCGTGGGGCGTCGTGCAGGTGTGGGACGGACCCGACAAGCCGGCGCGCCCGTGGCGGCAGAAGCGCGTGGAGTCCGCCGAGGCGCGCTGACGCGGGCGGAGTCCGCCGAGGCGCGCTGACGCGGGCGGCGGGGGCGCGGTCGGGACGTCCGTGCCGTCTGTGCCGCAGCCCCGGAACGACAACGTCGATGTCGTACGACGTCGACCATGTCGTTCCCCCGCGGCCGCAACGGTTGCACACGCCCGGCAGCGACGTCGTCGATGTCGTACGACGTCGACAATGTCGTTCGACCCCGCCCCGTCCGCCGACCGAGGCGCAGCACAGCACGACGAAGGGGGCCTCCGCACGTGGCGGAGGCCCCCTTCGTCGTGCTGCAGACCGGGGTCAGTCGGTGCCGGAGTCGAACGCCGCACCCTCGGACGCGAGGTCCGTCGCACGACCGAGCGCGTCATCGGCATCCGAGGTGACGACCGCGCCGCCGAGGATCTCCTCCGACTCGCCCGACTCGAGCTCGCCGACGAGGTCGCCCGTCGCCCCGCCGATGAGCCCGGCGGCGGCGTACTGCTCGAGGCGTGCCCGCGAGTCGGCGATGTCGAGGTTGCGCATGGTCAGCTGGCCGATGCGGTCGTCCGGGCCGAACGCGGCGTCGCCGACACGCTCCATCGAGAGCTTGTCCGGGTGGTACGACAGCGCCGGGCCCGTGGTGTCGAGGATCGTGTAGTCGTCGCCGCGACGCAGGCGCAGCGTGACCTCGCCGGTGACGGCCGAGGCGACCCAGCGCTGCAGCGACTCACGCAGCATGAGGGACTGCGGGTCGAGCCAGCGCCCCTCGTACATGAGGCGACCGAGACGGCGACCCTCGGTGTGGTACGACGCGACGGTGTCCTCGTTGTGGATCGCGTTGAGCAGGCGCTCGTAGGCGATGTGTAGCAGTGCCATGCCCGGCGCCTCGTAGATGCCGCGGCTCTTCGCCTCGATGATGCGGTTCTCGATCTGGTCGGACGCGCCGAGGCCGTGGCGGCCACCGATCGCGTTCGCCTCGTAGACGAGCGCCACGGCGTCAGCGTACTCGACACCGTTGATCGCGACGGGGCGACCGGCCTCGAAACGGACGCTCACGACCTCGGTGGCGACCTCGACGTCGTCACGCCAGGCGGCGACGCCCATGATCGGCTCGACGATGTCCAGGCCGCTCGAGAGCTCCTCGAGGCTCTTCGCCTCGTGCGTGGCGCCCCAGATGTTCGCGTCGGTCGAGTAGGCCTTCTCGGTGGAGTCGCGGTACGGGAAGCCCCGGGCGACGAGCCACTCGCTCATCTCCTTGCGGCCGCCGAGCTCCTCGACGAACTCGGAGTCGAGCCACG
Source organism: Curtobacterium sp. USHLN213 (assembly GCF_037144815.1). Lineage (NCBI taxonomy): Bacteria > Bacillati > Actinomycetota > Actinomycetes > Micrococcales > Microbacteriaceae > Curtobacterium > Curtobacterium sp. USHLN213. The sequence goes on from NZ_JBBCYQ010000004.1 coordinate 81,123, forward strand.
GCTTGTAGACGCGCAGCCGCGGGTTCGCCATCAGGCCGTAGCGGTAGAACCGCTCGATGTCGTTGCCCTTGTACGTGGAGCCGTCGCCCCAGATGTCGACGCCGTCCTCCTTCATGGCGCGGACGAGCATCGTGCCCGTCACGGCGCGACCGAGGGGCGTCGTGTTGAAGTAGGTCTTGCCGCCGGAGCGGATGTGGAAGGCACCGGTCTGCAGGGCGACGAGGCCCTCTTCCACGAGGGCGCTCTTCGCGTCGACGAGTCGGGCGATCTCGGCGCCGTACTCGTGGGCACGACCGGGGACGGCGTCGATGTCCGGCTCGTCGTACTGGCCGATGTCGGCCGTGTACGTGCAGGGCACCGCTCCCTTCTCGCGCATCCAGGCGACCGCGCAGGAGGTGTCGAGACCTCCGGAGAACGCGATGCCGACTCGTTCGCCGACGGGGAGACTGCTCAGGACCTTGGACACGACGTCAATCGTACGGGGAGTCCAGCCGGTACAACGACTGGTGCCCCTGGAGGGACTCGAACCCCCAACCGTTTCCTTAGGACGGAACTGCTCTTCCATTGAGCTACAGAGGCTGGCCCTCCCACTCTAGCGGCGGAACGGCCCCAGGAAGGCCCGGAGCTCGTCGACGAACAGCCCCGGCTGCTCGAACGCCGCGAAGTGCCCGCCCCGGTCGAGTTCGTGGTGGTACACGAGGTTCGTCGTCCGCTCGAGCCACTCCTTCGGCGCCCGCACGAGGTCCCCCGGGAAGATCGAGAACCCGGACGGCACCTCGACCCGACGCTCGAGCTGCGCCGCCGGCACCGCCGCGTTCGCGTGGTACATCCGCATCGCCGACCCGATCGTCGCCGTCGCCCAGTACTCGGTGAGCAACGCCAGGACCTCGTCCCGCGTGTACACCGACCAGAGGTCCCCGCCGCAGTCGCTCCACGAGCGGAGCTTCTCGACGATCCACGCCGCGAGCCCGGCCGGAGAGTCGTTCAGGCCGACCGCCGCGGTCTGCGGCTTGGTCCGGTGCATCATCGCGTAGGCGCCTTCGTCGGTACGCCACCGCTCGGTCTCGGCGACGAAGGCACGCTCCGCCTCGGACAGCGTCGACGGGTCGAGCCCGGGCCAGGCGAGCCCGCCGTCGATCCGGTGCACGGCGACGACCCGCTCGGGGTGGTCGAGCGCGAGGTACCGCACGACGTGCGTGCCGATGTCCCCACCGGACACCGCGAACCGCTCGTACCCGAGGTCGGTCATCAGCGTCGCCCACATCCCGGCGACGGCCCGTGCGTCGATCGGCTGCGGCGGGGCGTCGGAGAACCCGTAGCCGGGCATGTCCGGCACGATCACGTCGAACCCGGCGTCGACGAGCATCGGCAGCACCTTGCGGTACCGCCACCCGGAGTCCGGCCAGCCGTGCGCGAGCAGCACGGGCAGCGCACCCGGCGTCGCCGCGCGGGCGTGCAGCACGTGGATGCCGACGCCGTCCACCTCGACCCGGCGGGACGGCAGTGCGGCGAGTGCCGCCCGGTGCGCGTCGAAGTCGAACCCGTCTGCCCAGTACTCGACGAGCGGGCGCAGCTCGTCGACGTCGATGCCGAGCGACCACCCGGTCCCGGCGGGCGCATCCGGCCAGCGGGTCGCGCGCAGGCGCGCACGCAGGTCGTCGATCGTCGCGTCGTCGATCTCGGGGGTCTCCGTCATGGCGGCACGCTACGCCCACCCACCGACAGCCGGTCGCCACAGCCGACACGGTCCTGGTCCGGCACCGGGACGGACTGGAGGCGCGGATCGGGCCCGACCCGCGCCTCCAGGCTGTCACGGCGTCAGCCGCGTTCTCCGGGTGCTGATCAGCCGACGCGCGGTGCGTCGACGGCCCAGTACCAGTTGTTGTCGCCGTTCGTGAGGGCCCAGGCGACGCGCATGCTCGTCTTCCCCGCCGGGACGGCCACGCGTACGGTCTGGATCGCCGCGGTCGAGTCGCCGGCCAGGGTCGATGCCGTGGTCCAGGTCGCGCCGTCGTCGAAGCTGACCAGGACCGACGCCGTCTCGTTTCCCTCCTTGCGGTAGTGGGACCCGAAGGTGATCGTCGCGGTGGACCCGGCGGTGACCGTGTAGGGCGCCGAGACGAGTCGGCTGTTGAAGAGGCCGGTGTGGGTCTTGTCCGACCACTCGTCGGAGTCGGCCACGGCGAAGACCCCGCGGGCGCGCACGTTGGTCTCGCGTCCCTGGCCCGGATCCGTCCTGGTCCAGAAGTCGTCGTCCGTCAGGGACCAGCCGCGCCACTCGGTGACGCCCCCGGTCCCCATGCCGGTGTCGTCGATGCTCCAGCCGGACGGGACGGCGTGCGTCCAGCCCTTCGTGGCGGCCGGGATCGCGGTCTCGTCGACGGCGGAGCCGAGGGATCCCACCATGCTGTCGAACGGGTCGGTCGAGGCGGTCGCGAGCGGACGGCCGTCGAGTGCCGCGGGGATCGGGATGCCGAACGTGCTGAGGACGTCCGCTGCGATGTCGACGTTCTTCGGCTTGATCGTCGGCGTCGTCTTCGTGATCCCGGGCCCGGTCTTGATGATGAAGGACGATCGCTCGGGCGGTGTGTTGCCACCGTGCCCACCCGCATCGGTGTGGCCGTGGTCCGCGGTGACGATGATCGACCACTGCTCCGACGTCGGGCGCTTCGCGACGGCCTGCCGGATCTTCCCGACGTACCCGTCGATCTCCGCCACGGCGGCGAGGTACTCGCTCGATGCCGCGCCGTCCGCGTGGCCGGCCTCGTCGACGTCGTCGAAGTGGACGAACGAGGCGTTCGGCGCGGCGGTCTTCCCGAGCTGCCCGAGGACGTCGGCAGCGGTGTCGCTGTCGCCCGTCGAGACGTACCGGGTGTCGACGGCGCTCGTGATCAGCGGGGACCCGGCCGACCCGTCGATGATCGGTGCCCAGGTCGCCGCCGCGTAGGTCGAGAGCGTGGGGTTCGCCGCCTCGACGCGGCTGAGGAAGTCGGGGTACTGGGTGATGTTGCTCGACGTCCCCCACGAGTTGCTCAGGACCCGGTGCTTGTCCGGCCAGACGCCGGTCAGGTTCGTCGCCCATCCCGGGCCGGAGAGCGTCTGCGACATCGGTGCGGCGTACAGCCAGGTGGTGCTCGAGTACCCGGAGGCGATGAGCGCTTCGAGGTTCGTGGCGTTCGCCGGAGCGATCTTGTCGAAGCGGAGTCCGTCGATGCCGACCACGATGACGTGCTGGTCCGCGGCAGCGGCAGCGGCGGGCATCGCGCCGACACCGAGACCGGCCGCGGCGAGCGCGAGCGTCGACGCCACCGCGACGACCTGCTTCCCGCGCATCACCGGGTCACCAGCTCGGCGCCGAGGAGGAGCTCGGGGAGTGCGCTGACCGAGGCCAGGACGTGGTCGTGCGGTTCCGCCTCGAGCGCCTCGCGCGGTGTCTGGCCGGTGAGGACCCCGACGCTGACCACACCGGCGTTCTCCGCGGCGCGCAGGTCCACGACGGTGTCCCCGGCGGCGAGGACCCGTCGGACGTCGGTGACGCCGGTCCACTCCATCGCACGGTGGATCATGTACGGCGCCGGTCGCCCCGCGGGCACGTCGTCGGTCGTGACGACTGCGTCGAGGTGCGTGTCGACCTGCCAGCCCACGCTGTCCAGCAGCAGGTCGACGATGTCCCGGGAGAAGCCGGTCGTCAGGGCGACCTTGACCCCTGCCGCCCGGAGTGTCCGGACGGCGTCGGCGACACCCGGCAGGATGACCGCGGGCTGTTCGGCGTACCGGGACCGGAGGATCGCGCGGAACCGGTCGAACGACTCGGCGACCTGGTGTGCCGTCGGCGTCACCCCGCCGAGACGCAGCAGCGCGTCGATGGCGGTGACCTTGTCGGTCCCCATCCAGGTCTGCAGGTCGTCCGGCGCGACGGTGGCGCCGCGTTCCTCGACGGCGGCACGGAGCGCGTCGTAGACGGTCCCGCCGTCGTCGAGGGTCGTGCCCGCGATGTCGAGGGCGACGAGGTCGATCATGGTGGTCCTTCCGGAGTGCAGGTCGGTGGTGGTCATCAGAGCGTGCCGGTGGCGGTGTTCCAGTCACCGACGTAGGAGTCGAGGTGCTCCGCGATGTCGTCCCAGTCCGGGTGGACGATCTCCACGCCGTGCATGAGTGCGTCGAGCTTCTCCGCTTCGTCGCCGGTGGGGTGGACGTCGGAGCGTGCCGGGAAGCCGCCGGCGACCGTCGTGGCCTGCTCCTGCGCGTCCTCGGTGTAGAGGAAGTCGAGGAGCTTCTTCGCGTTGGCGGTGTGCGGGGCGTCCTTGACGAGCCCGACCGAGTACGGCACCGACATGGTCGTCGGGGTGCCGTCCGCGCCCTCGAGGAAGAAGATGCCGAGGTTCGGCATCGACTTCTGCTGGGCGATGTTCATCTGCACGTCGCCGTTCGCGATCGTCAGCTCGCCCTTGTCGACCTTCGCGGCGAGGGCGCCCGTGGAGTCCGACGGCCCGACGTTGTTGTCCTGCAGCTTCGTGAAGTACTCGGTCGACTGCTCCGCGCCGAGGACCTCCCGGGCGAGCATCAGCATCGCGGTACCGTCACCGGCGACGCCGGGCGTGGAGTACTGCAGCTTGCCCTGGTACTCGTCGCCGAGCAGGTCGTCCCAGGTCTTCGGCGCATCGGGGACGTCCTCCGTGTTGCGGATGAAGCCGATGTAGTTGTTCACCAGGGCCTCGTAGGTGCCGTCGGCCGCCTTGTCCGCCGCGGGGACGGCGTCGATGCCCTCGGGGGCGTACTTCGCGAGCAGCCCGTCCTCGGATGCCGTCTGGATGAACGGCGGCAGGGTGACGAGGAGGTCGGCCTGGGTGTTCGACGACTCCTGCTTGACGCGCTGGAGGACCTCTCCGGAGCCGGCCTCGACGACCTGGACGTCGATGCCGGTCTCCTTCTCGAAGGCGGCGAACACGGTCTGGTAGTAGGAGTCGTCGCCGTCGTTGAGGCCGTCAGCGGTGTAGACGGTGACGGTCTTGGCGGCGGGGTCGGCCTTCGCGGCGGAGCTGCCGGCGGAGCACCCCGACAGGGCGGCGACGGTGGCGCCGGTGAGCGCCAGGGCGGTGACGGTGCGGAACAGGGTCCAGCGGGGCGTGGTCATGGTGTCCGATCGGGTCGATGAGCGGGGTGGGGTCAGGCGCGGACGCGGCCGGCGAGGACGCGTTGCAGGACGAGCAGGACGAGCAGCGTGATGCCCATGAGGACCACCGCGAGGGCGGCTCCCTCGTAGAGGCGGATGCCGCGTGAGGTGAACGAGAAGATCTGCAGGGGCAGGGTCCGCCAGGTCGGCGGGGCGACCATCATCGACGCGGTCAGCTCCCCCATCGACATCGCGACGCAGAGCGCGGCGGCTCCGGCGAGCGCCGGTCGGAGTTCGGGCAGGGTCACGGTGCGCAGGGTGCGCAGCGGTGACGCCCCCAGCGCGGCGGCGGCCTCCTCGACGGCGGGGGTGAGTCGCGCGACCCCGGCGGTGACCGGCTGGTAGGCGAGCGAGACCACGAGCACGGTGTGCGCGATGAGGACGATCCAGACGGTGCCGTTGAGCGGGAGTGGGCCCGAGGAGAACGCGATGAGGACCGCGAGGCCGACCGCGACGGAGGGGATCGCCACCGGGAGCAGGAACAGGGTGTCGAGCACGCGGCCGAGGCGCGGGGCGTTCCGTGCGGCGAGCGCCGCGGTGGTCGCGACGACGAGTGCGACTGCCGTCGACACCACCGCCGAGACGATCGACGCGGTGATGGTCGCGACCGTGGCCGACTCCGTGGACACCGTCGCGAAGTTGCCCGTCGTGGCACCGGACGGCAGGGCTCCCGACCACGAGGTCGAGAAGGCTCCGACGAGCAGGACGCCGAAGGGCAGGACGAAGAGCGCGACGATCACCAGCGCGGTGACCAGGTGGACGACGAAGCGTCCGGAACGGGACCTAACGAGCACGGTGTCCTCCCAGCGCTCTGGCGGTGATCTGTCGGTACAGCAGGTACAGGCCGAGCGAGAGCACGATGTTGACCAGTGCGGCGATGGCGGCGACCTGGTAGTTGCCCCGACTGATCGCCTGGCTGTAGACGAGGGTCGGCAGTGTCGTCACGTCCTTGGCTCCGGCGAAGAGGACGATCCCGAACTCGTTCATGGTGCGCATCAGCACGAGTGCGCCGCCGGCGAGCAGTGCCGGCGCGATCTCCGGCAGGATCAGCGTCCGGACGATGCGCGCAGGTCCGGCGCCGAGCGACTCGGCGACCTCGACCTGGCTGCGGTCCATCACCTCGAGCGCGGAGAGGACCGGGCGGACGACGAACGGGGTGAAGTAGGTGACCTCGGCGAGGATCACACCCCACTGCGTGTCGAGCAGGTGGATCGGTGGCGCAGTCCCTCCGGACGCCGTGCTCAACGCACCGTTGACGATGCCGACGTTCCCCCAGATGAAGACCAGCGCGAGGGTGATCAGGAACGACGGGAACGAGAGGTAGACGTTCAGCGCCGCGGTCACGACGCGGGCTCCCCGGAACGGCACGTACGCGATCACGATCGCCAGGAACGTCCCGACGACGATGCAGCCCACCGTCGCGATGGCGGCGACCCGGACGGTGGTGGCGATCGTGTCGAGGAACACCGGGTTGCCGAACAGGACGCGCCACTCGGCGATGGAGAACCGGCCGCTCCCGTCCTCGACGGCGTTGCTGATCAGGAGCACCACCGGGTACACGACGAGGATCGCCATGACCGCGACCGGCAGCGCACCGACGAGCCACGCGGTGGGCACCCGGCGCGGGCCGCCACCGGTCGGTCCGGTCGTCGGCCCGACCTTCCCGTGGGGCTCGGTGGTGAGCGTCACGAGATCATCCCGGCGGGCTGGGCGGCGACGTCCACGCGGAGCGCCGGACGTGCCGTGCTGCCTCCCGCGATGGACGGGGCACCGGCTGCCGCGCCCCGGAGGATCGTGACGTCGATCGGCTCGAAGCCGACGCCGATCGTCTGCCCGATCGTCGGGAGGTCCCGGAGCTCGAGCGTCTCGACCGAGAACGGCTCACCGTGGACGGTGCCGGAGATGAGGTGCGTGGCACCACGCCACTGGATGTCGTCCACCTCGAGCGGCAGCACGTTCGTGGCGCCCTCCGTCGCCGTCAGGACACGCACACGGTGTGGACGGACCGACACGGACACGGCCGATCCCCGCTCGGCACCGGCCGGGACGGTCAGCACCTGCCCGGGCGCGGCCGTCATGGCCGCTTCCCCCGGGCGCAGTGCGGTGCACGGCAGGACGTTCGAGGCGCCGAGGAACCGCGCGGTGAACTCGGCCTCCGGACGCCGGTACAGCTCCGCTGCCGTCCCGAACTCGACGAGACGCGAGTCCGCCATCACGGCGATCCGGTCCGCGAGCGTGAGCGCCTCGTTCTGCCCGTGCGTCACGTAGAGCATCGTGACGTCGGGGAGCTCCCGGTGCAGCCGCGCGAGCTCGGCCATCATCCCCTGTCGCAGCTGCTGGTCGAGGGCGGAGAGGGGTTCGTCGAAGAGCAGGACCTCCGGCCGCGGTGCGAGGGCACGGGCGATCGCGACCCGCTGCTGCTGCCCGCCGGAGAGGGTGCGCGGCAGCCGATCGGCGAACGCGGCCATCCCGACCATCTCGAGCGCCTCCGCGACCCGCGGCCGGACGTCCCGACGCGGGATGCCCTTCGCCCGGAGCCCATACCCGACGTTGTCGGCGATGCTCATGTGCGGGAACAGCGCGTAGCTCTGCACGACCATCCCGAGTCCGCGCCGACGCGGTGGGAGCCCGGTGACGTCCTTCCCGCCGAGGTGGATGCTGCCGCGGGTCGGTGCGACGAACCCGGCGACGGCACGGAGCGCCGTCGTCTTCCCCGCACCGGACGGGCCGAGCAGGGCGACGACCTCGCCGCGGCCCGCGGTCAGGGTGAAGTCGTCGAGGATGACCGCGCCGCCGTTGCCGGCGACCGTGACGTTCCGGAACTCGATCCCGGGGGTGGTGCTGGTGTCCATGGGAACTCCTGGGAGGTGGATGTCGCTCAGACGGCGACGGCGGTCGAGGACTCGGGGACGGACGTGGCGGTGCCGCGCGGTGCGAGGACGCTCGGTGCGATCCCGAGGCCGGTGGTCATGCCGATGCCGGTGGTGACCGTGACGACGTGGACCCCGGGGAGCGGCTCCTCGATGAGGAACTCCCGACCGGGCGCCGAGGCGTAGACGCCCTGCCACCGCTCACGCACCCGGATCCGCTCGACCCCGAAGAGCCGCTCGGTCTCCGCGATGACGAGCTCGAAGCCCGCCTCGTCCTGGAACGGCGGAGCGTCGACGTCACGCACGTGCGTGTCACCGATGATGAGCGAACCGTCGAACGGCGACGTGTACATCTGGTTCAGGTCCCAGGCGACGCCGGCGGGCAGGGACGCGCGCAGTGATTCGCGGAGCGCACCGGCACTCGGCATCGCCGCGAACCCGCTGTAGCGCAGCAGCGACCACCCGGTGAACAGCGGGACGGTCAACGGGAAGCGCAGATCGACGTCGGCGCGGAGCATGTGCAGGCGGCAGCGCACCACGTCGGCCTGTTCGGCCAGGCGCGGGAACAGCCGGTCGACGTCGTGGTTCGTGCACACGACGATGCGATCGGCCTCGAACGTGCCACGGGAGGTCGTCACCCGACCGGACTCCACCGTGAGTGCGGTCGTGCGCCACGAGAACCGGACCCCCTGCGACGCGAGCCACGTGGCGATCGCCGGTGCCGCCTCCCGTGGGTCCACCTGCAGGTCGAGCGGCAGGAACGCTCCCCCGACCACGGGATCCGGGTCGACCGGGACACGGTCGACGACCGCCCGGGCGTCCAGCCGCTCCGTGTCCGGATCGCTCGCCGCGTACTCCTCGACGACGGCGAGCTCCGCCGCCGTCCGCGCGACCACGACCGTGCCCGACTCCCGTGCCGTGAAGCCTGCCGCACCGGCGAGGTCCAACCACCGCCGCCGCGCCTCGGTGGCGTAGCCGCGGGCCTCCCCCGTCTGCGGCGTGATGCACGCGTGCCCGAAGTTCCGGACGCTCGCGCCGTGCACCGCACCGCCGGCGCGGTCCACGACCACGACGCTCAGGCCCTGCAGCAGGGCTTCGTAGGCGTGGGCGAGGCCGACGATGCCGGCACCGATCACGACGACGTCGAACGCGGGTGCGGTGGTGGAGGAGGTCGGGGTCATGTGGACACCGTGACACGGCTGGCGACCACGTAGGTAGACAAGAACCGAGTTTTCACGCGTACGTAACGTTGTGTCGTCCGATGTTCACACGATTCCCGCAGATGGACAGGTCGAGCCCCTCGTTTCGCGCATGACATGGGTAGTAAGGTGCCTACGTGGCCGATGTCCTGTACAAGCTGATCGCAGATGCACTCCGTGACGAGATCATCAACGGGTCACTCGCGCCCGGTGACGACGTCCCGACCGAAGCCGAGCTGGGCGCGCGCTGGAACGCCTCGCGGGGGCCGATCCGCAACGCCCTCGCCGTGCTGCGCAGCGAAGGGCTCATCGAGACGACCAGGGGTCGCCCGAGTCGGGTCGTGTCGCGGAAGACCAGCCAGCCCGTCGATGTGTACGTCCCGTTCACGAGATGGGCGAAGGGGTTCGGCAGGACCCCGGGAGCACACACCGAGCAGGTCTCCCTCAAGCGCGCGGACGAGGCAGCCTCCCGCGCGCTGCGCATCGAGCCGGGCTCCCTGGTGGTGCAGCTCATCCGCCTGCGCCTGCTCGACCGCGTCCCGACGATGCTCGAACGGACCACGTTCACCGAGACCGTCGGCCGGCTGCTGTTCCAGGCCGACCTCGACGGCGGCTCCATCACGGAGTACCTCGCCACGCACGGCCACGTGTTCAGTGGCGTGCACCACGAGATCGACGCGGTCGCGGCCGACGAGCTCGACACCCGGCTGCTGGGTGTGCAGCCCGGGTCACCCCTGCTCCGGCTCCAGCGCACCTCGGAGGACGAGCACGGCGTGCCGTTCGAGTTCTCCGACGACCGGTACCGGCCGGACGTGGTCCGGTTCACGATCGACGCGACGGGCCGTCAGCGCAACGGTGAGCACCTGATCCAGCCGAAGGCGACGGACGCCGGCGTCGGCGCCTGACGGACAGGAGGCGCGGTGCGGGCCCGACCCGCGCCTCCCGTCCGTCACGGTGTCAGGCGGCGATCCGCCGGCTGCGGTCGCGCCCCCGGAACGTCGCCCACACCACGGCCAGCGCCGCGACGCCGATCACCCACTCCAGGACGCCGACGATGCTCGTCATCGGCGACACCTCGCCGTGCTGCGCCGAGAAGGCGGAGAAGTCCCACAGCGCGTGCAGCACCATCGGCCAGACCAGGCTGCCGGTCGTCCGCCGGAGGACGTAGAACGCGGTGCCGACCAGGAACGTGTTGACGACCTGGGCGAGCGTCGGGCCGAGGGCCTGCCCGGCGAAGAAGTTGAGCGAGTGCATCGCCGCGAACGCCGCCGTGCTGAGGAACCACACCATCGGCTCGGCGAACCGGCTGCGCAGGGCGGTGAGCAGGAGGCCTCGGGTCGTGAGCTCCTCGGTGAACCCGACCAGCAGCAGCACGATCGACGCCGCGAGGAACGGCCCGTCGAAGGCAGCCCAGTCGGTGATGGTCAGCCCGAGCACGGCCAGGAGCGCCAACGCGATCGGCACGACGATCGGCCACCGGCGTCGACTCGGGTGCTCGTCGGACAGGGCCGGCCGCCACCAGCCGAGCAGCGTGGTCGTGACGGCCAGCAGGACGGACGCGACGATGAGCGAGAGCCCCGCGCCGAAGAAGAGGTCGTGTCCGTTCCGGCTCAGGTCGGTGTACGGCACCCCGCCGAGTCGTTGGACGGTGAAGACGACGACCATGTAGCCGAGCCAGATCGCGAAGCCGATCCAGACCCGAGGGCGGACGCGGAGGTGTGACGGAGTTCCCTGGTGCTCCATGTCTCGAGCATGGCACGGAGACGGACTGGAGGCGGGGGGGGGGGCCGCCCCCCCCCCGCGCCTCCAGTCCGTCACGGCGTCAGCCGCGCGGTACCGCTACGCGGCCACCAGGTACTCGTCCCACTCGGACTGCGGACGCTCGATGCCCCGCACCACCCACGAGGAGCCGTGCGGCGCCTTCGGGCGGAAGCGGAGCCGCCACCCCATCTCCTGCGGGGTGCGGTCGCCCTTGGTGTTGTTGCACGCCAGGCAGCAGGCGACGAGGTTCTCCCACGAGTCCTCGCCCCCGCGCGAGCGAGGCTGCACGTGGTCGATCGTGGTGGCGTGCCGATCGCAGTACGCGCACCGGTTGGCGTCGCGGCGGAGGACGCCCCGGCGCGACACCGGCACGAGTCTCGAGTGCGGGATGCGGACGTACCGGGTGAGGATGATGACGGACGGACGGTCGTAGGTCGACGTCGACCCCGTGACCGGGTGGTCGAGGTCGGCGGCGACGATGGCGGCCTTCTGGTTCATGACCAGCACGAGGGCCCGACGGAACGAGATCACCGCGAGGGGCTCGTAACCGGCGTTGAGGACGAGAGTGCGCATGGGTTCCCTTCCGACGTGCCTGGACGGCTTCCAGGCTGTGCGGGTGCGTCGGACCGGGGTACCGCGCAGGTGACCTCCGCTCGCGCGAACGGCCCCTGAACCACGAAGAGCACCACCCGGATGGGCAGTGCTCAGGTCATGCAGGGGCGTGCTCGTGCACGCAGGCGGTGGTCGACCATATGTCGACGTGCGCGCGCCGACCCATGGTGCGGGTCGTGCGGAACGCTGACATGGGGTCTCCCTGCTCGGACCGTTCGGGCCGGTGCACGGTCAGGGTACGTCAGAAACCGGCCCGGCACGAGAGTGCACGGGCCGGTTCCGGCGATGTTCACGGGATCGATGCCCGCGGTCTGCGTCAGATGCCGAAGCGGACGATGTGGTAGTCGCTGGTCCAGATCGGACGGATCGACACGGAGCCACCGGGCTTCGGCGCGTCCATGATCATGCCGTTGCCCATGTAGAAGCCGTCGTGCGCCTCGTTGTTGAAGATGACGACGTCACCCGGCTGCGCCTCGGACTCGGGGATCGTGGTGCCGGCCTGGTCCTGCAGCGGCACGGAGTGCGCGAGGTTGATGCCGTACTGCGCGTACACGAACATGACGTAGCCCGAGCAGTCGAAGCCCGACGGGTCCGCGCCGCCGAAGACGTACGGGGTGCCGATGTACTGCTTGGCGGTGGCGACCACGGCCGGCAGCGAGAACGGGGTGTTCGCGGCGGTCGACGAGGCGACGTAGTCGGAGGCGCTCGGCCCCGTGTACGACGCGTACTGCGAGGCGGTCTGCGCGCGTGCTGCCTGGGTGGCCGCGGCCTGCTCGGACGCCTGCTTCGCCGCGGCGTCGGCGGCCTTCTGCGCTGCCTCGGCGTCGAGCGTGGACTGCGCCGTCGCACCGTAGCCGTCGCGGCTCGTGCCGGCGAGGGCGACCGCGTCGGAGACGGAGAAGTTCTGGGCCTCGGTCGTGCGGACCTGGCGCTGCGCGGTCGCGGCGTCCGTCCCGGTCGACTGCTGCGTCGCGGCGAACGCCGGGGCGACCGCGACGGTGCCGAACATGCCCGCGGCCACGGTCAGGACGACCGGCGCGAGGAAGCGGCGCTTGCGGGCCGACGAGCTCGCCTTGGTGGAGGCGGCGGTATGCGCGGCCTGGGCGGCACGACGGCCGGCGGGGAGCGGAGCGTCGCGCACCGGGGTGACGGCGCGGGCTGCTCGGCGCGAGAGGGGGGCGTCGGTGGCGTTCGCGGTGTTCGTCGGGTTCGCGGGCGTCTGGTCGTCCGCGGCGGAACCGGTCTGCGTCAAGGGTGTCTCCGGCGTCTCGTCACCACTGCCAGCGGGGGTGATCGCCGACCGTGCAACCCCATCCGTTCGTCATCGTTTCCGATCGAGACAGGAGACGGGTTCGAGACGTCCTGTCACGGGTCCTGGGCCTCGTGGGTGGCCGGCGGACTCGTCGAGTGTACGTGCCGACCGTTACCTTGTCGAGATGAAACCGCCGCTTTGTAACGAATCGGTAAAGAAGCCCTGATCAGGCCGCAGAAACACGCCTCGCCCCAGTTTCGGGGGCAGACGGGTCAGGAGCGCTCGATGTAGACGTGCTGCGCGACCTCGGTCGGGAGCTCGATGCCCGCGTCCTCGCCGTCGACGCGCACGGCGACGTAGGCCCCTGCGCGCTGCACGCTCGCGACACGGCCGGGCATGACACCGGCGGACCGCAGCTGGTGGAGGAGCTCCGGTTCGAACTGCACGGGCTCGCCCAAGCGGCGGATGACCCCGGTCGCGACGGCGTCGGTGCCCTCGGTCGCGGCGACGATGTTCTGCACGCCGTCGAGGAAGCCGGGTGCGGCCGGGCCGCCGATCTCGGCGAGTCCCGGGATCGGGTTGCCGTACGGCGACTCGGTCGGGTTGCCGAGCATCTCGAGCAGACGGACCTCGACCTGCTCGCTCATCACGTGCTCCCAGCGGCATGCCTCGTCGTGGACGAACGCCCAGTCGAGACCGATGACGTCGGAGAGCAGACGCTCGGCGAGCCGGTGCTTGCGCATCACGTGCGTCGCGCGCGAGCGTCCTTCGTCGGTGAGTTCGAGGTGCCGGTCGCCCGAGACGACGACGAGGCCGTCGCGCTCCATGCGGGCGATGGTCTGCGAGACGGTGGGACCCGAGTGGCCGAGACGCTCCGAGATGCGGGCGCGCAGCGGCACGATCGCCTCTTCCTCGAGGTCGAGGATGGTGCGAAGGTACATCTCCGTGGTGTCGACGAGATCGGTCACGGTCCGCCTCTCATGTCTGGGCCCAGCGCGCCCCACCCTACTTGTTCGAGGCGACATGGAATGACCAACACTTGCAAGGTGCAAGAAAGTCCGTGCGCGATGCGGCCAGGAGGCGCGGCGTCGGCCCGCCCCGTCCGGCCGGTACACGGTCACTCGCGCTGGGATACCGCTCGTTAGGATCGGTGCATGGCAGACATCGTCATCCCCGCCGAACTCCTCCCGACCGATGGCCGATTCGGCTGCGGACCGTCCAAGATCCGTGGCGCGCAGCTCGAGTCCCTCGTGACCCGCGGCGCGACGATCCTCGGCACGTCCCACCGCCAGAAGCCCGTCAAGGACCTCGTGGGCAGCGTCCGCGCCGGCCTCGGCGACCTGTTCGACCTCCCCGAGGGCTACGAGGTCGTCCTCGGCAACGGCGGCTCGACCGCGTTCTGGGACGCCGCCGCGTTCGGGCTCATCGAGCGCCGGGCCGAGAACCTGTCCTTCGGCGAGTTCGGCTCGAAGTTCGCCAAGGCCGCCGGCGCCCCCTGGCTCGAGGCGCCGCACGTGGTCGAGGCCCCCGGCGGATCCCTCGCCCCGCTCGAGGTCGTCGAGGGCGTGGACGTCTACGCCTACCCGCACAACGAGACCTCGACGGGTGTCATGGCGCCGGTCGTCCGCGCCGCCGGGGACGCCGGCGCCCTCACCGTCGTCGATGCCACGAGCGCCGCCGGTGGTGCCGCGTTCGACGTCAGCGCGACGGACGTCTACTACTTCGCCCCGCAGAAGAACTTCGCCTCGGACGGTGGCCTCTGGCTCGCGCTGTTCTCCCCCGCGGCGATCGAGCGTGTCGAGCGCATCGCCGCGAGCGGCCGGTACATCCCCGAGTTCCTCTCGCTCAAGAACGCCGTCGACAACTCGCGGCTGAACCAGACGCTGAACACCCCGGCGCTCGCGACCCTGATCCTCCTCGACGACCAGGTCCGCTGGATCAACGAGTCCGGCGGGCTCGCCTGGGCCGACACCCGCACGAAGACCTCGTCGTCGACGCTCTACGACTGGGCGGAGTCGGTCGACTACGCGACGCCGTTCGTGACCGACGCCGCAGCCCGGTCGCAGGTCGTCGCCACGATCGACCTCGACGACTCGATCGACGCCAAGGCCGTCGCCGCGACGCTGCGCCAGAACGGGATCGTCGACACGGAGCCGTACCGGAAGCTCGGCCGCAACCAGCTCCGCATCGCGACCTTCACGGCGATCGACCCGGACGACGTCGCGAAGCTCGTGCAGGCGATCGACTTCACGGTGAACGCCCTGCGCTGACGCGGTTCGTCCTCATGACAGGAGGCGCGGTGCCAGCTGGCACCGCGCCTCCTGTCCGTCCGGGGACCGGTCGAGCACCCGTCAGGCGCGGTGGTGGTCCGGGTCGACCTCGCCGGCGTCCAGCCGGTCGACCTCGAGGTCGGCGTCCGGGTCGACCGGGCGCACCCGCTGGGTGCGACGGCGGCCGCGGGCCGGCTCGGCCGGTGCGTCCTGCTGGGCGGCGCCGTCGGTGTCCGCGTCGTCGGTGTCGTCGTCGGAGTCGTCGGTGTCGTCCTCGGACCCGTCCAGCTCGTCGACGTCCACACCGTCGATGTCGTCGTCGTCCGGCTCGTCGAGGTCGTCCTCGTCGGCGTCGAAGTCGTCCTCGTCGTCCGCTTCGTCGTCGTCGGACTCGTCGTCGTCCGAGTCGTCGTAGTCGGCGTCCTCGTCCGCGTCGTCCTCGTCGCCGTCGAAGTCCTCGTCGTCGTCCTCGTCGGACTCGTCGTCGTGCTCGCCCTCGGCACCGTCGGTGTCCTGGCCGGCCCGGTACTCGGCGAGCCGCTCGGACCACGGCACCCAGTCGGGCGCCAGCAGCGAGCCGTCACCGGGCATGAGCTCGACCTCGAGCACGGTCGGCTCGTCACCGGACACCTGGGCGATCGAGACGGTCCAGCGCCAGCCGGGGTACCCGGCCATGCGGTTGGCGAACAGCACCGAGACGACACCGTCACCCTCGTCGACGGTGCCGGCGAACGCGCCGACGGTCGACTCGGGGGTCACCTCGAGCAGCGCCGTGCGGGCGAGCGCGGTGAGGTCCTCGGAAGGGGCAGGAGCAACAGGGGAGGTATCGGTCATCACGCGTCCAACTGGTCAGCGACGTGCCGCAGGATCGCAGCGATTCGGGTGCCGTTCTTCGGGTACCGGCCGTGCCGGAAGTCCCCGCTGATCCGGTCGAGCTCCTTCACGAGGTCCTCGACGATCACGGCCATGTCGTCCGCCGATCGTCGCGACATCTTCGCGAGGGACGGCTGCGGGTCGAGGAGCCGCACGGACAGCGCCTGCGACCCCTTCTTCCCCTGGACGACGCCGTACTCGAGCCGCGAACCGGCCTTCACCGACGTGACGCCGTCGGGGAGCGAGGACGCGTGCAGGAAGACGGGTTCGCCGTCGTCGCCGGTGATGAACCCGAACCCCTTCTGGTCGTCGTAGAACTTGACCTTGCCGGTGGGCATTCGTCGGTCTCCTCGTGATCGTGGAACGGCCGTGGTGCGTCGGATATCCTGGGTCGATGGCCAACCCGACCCGGTCCACCGGGAACACGCAGGACTCCGCGGAACCCCCGGTGACGTTCAATCGTACCGAACGCGCCCTCGCGTTCATGGTCGGCGGGATCTTCATCGCCGCCTTCCTCTGCATGGCCGCCATGATCGTGATGTGGCTGACGGTCCCCAGCGCCCAGGGATCGATGCCCTGGCCCGTGATCATGGCGATCCCGCTGGTCGGCTTCCCGATCGGCATGGTGCTCGTGTTCACCCTCCTCGGCATCACCTGGACCCGTCGGGCCCGAGCGAACCGGACGGCGCGCTGAGGACCGCGTCGGACGAGCGCGGCGGACGATGACGACCACCGCAGACCTCGCCGCCCGGCTCCGGGCGATGCCGGACGACGCCCTCGAACGGCTCGTCGTGGCGCGCCGGCTCCCCGCGGCGGTCCTCGCCGAGACCGGCCCGCTGCGCATCTCGGACTTCTTCGACCTCGCCGAGGCGCTCCGCACCGACGACGCGGTCGACGCCGCGATCGAGCACCTGCCCCGTCGGACGCTGCTCGCGCTGCGCGACGGCGCGGGCTCCGCCGACGACCTCGCCCCGGCGGTCGCGCTCGGCCTGGCGGACGAGGACGGCGGCGTCGACGACGCGGTGTCGGCCCGGCTGGCCGCCCACGACGAGATCGCCGGTCTCCCAGGAGGCGCGGATCACCCCCGCCCCGTCGCTCCGGTGGACGAGACGGGCGACGACGAGCGCGCCCGGACGACCGGCGCGGAGCACGCCTTCGCGACGATGACCGTGCTCGCCGAACTCCTCCGGGCGGTATCCGAGGGCGCGGTGCGCGAGCTCGTGAAGGGCGGCATCGGCACCCCGCTCGCGAAGACGCTCGGCGAGCGTGCCGGCGCGGACCCCGTCGTGGTCCCCGGCCGCCTGGCGCTGCTCGAACGGATCGGGTTCGCGGACACGGGCAACGGGACGTGGGCGACCACGGCAGCGGGCGACGCCTGGCTGGTCGCGAGCTGGCCGGACCGCTGGTCGACGCTGGTGTCGGCATGGCGGGACGCACTCGACCCCGCCGTCCGGAGCGTGCTCGACGTGGCCGGCGACGACCTGCGCGACCTCGTGTCGGCCGGCCGGTGGGCGTACCCGGCGGGCTCGCGCTGGCTCGACGCGGTGCTGCTCGACGTCGCGGGCACCGCGGCCGCACTCGGGCTGACGGTCGACGGCCGCGTGACGAGCACCGGCCGTGCACTGCTGGACGGGGACCCTGCCCCCGCTGCGGAGGACCTCCCCCGCACGGTCGACGCCGTGTACCTGCAGCACGACCTCACGGTCATCGCGCCGGGGCCGCTCGCGCCGGTCGACGACGCCGCCCTCCGGACCGTCGCCGTGCTCGAGGCACCGGGCCTCGCCGCCCGGTACCGCATCTCCGAGGACTCGCTCCGCCGCGCGTTCCGGGCCGGCCACACCCGGCAGGACGTCGTCGCGCTGCTGGAACGGCTGTCCGCGACGGGCCTGCCGCAGCCGCTCTCCTACCTCGTCGACCAGGTGTCCTCGCGGGACGGCAGCATCGTGGTCGACGTCGGCGCCGACGGGGTCGGCGCCCGCGTGCACGGCACGCCGGACCAGCTCGACCTCATCGGGGTGGACGCCGAGCTCCGGCAGCTGGCGTGGGAGCGCAGCGACCTGACCACCCTGCTGACCCGCTACCCGCCGCACGTCGTCCACACGGCGCTCGAGGACCAGCGCTACCCGGCCGTCCTGACGGCCGCAGCCCGCCCGGCGACGGGATCCGTTCCTCCAGGCCGTCGACGCACCACCGGACGCAACCCGGAGCAGGCGGCGCACGCACTCGTGGAACGGCTCCGCGTCACCACCGAGCGCGGCGAGGCCGAGCCCGAGCAGGAGTGGCTGGGGCGGCAGATCGACCTCGCCGTCCGGGGACGCACGCCGATCCGCCTGACGGTGCGCATGCCGGACGGCTCCGAGCGGCCGTTCTCGATCGTGCCGACCTCGGTCGCCGCCGGACGCGTGCGGGGACGCGACACGGCCGTCGACGTCGAGCGGACGCTCCCGCTCTCCCTCGTGGTGGCTGTGGAGAGCGACGCCTGATCCACAGGTGAGCCGATCCGCGCTGGTTCGCAGCCGAGCGGCCTAGGCTGATCCGTCATGAACGGACCGCTGATCGTGCAGAGCGACCGCACCGTGCTCCTCGAGGTCGCGCACCCCGACGCCGAGGACGCACGGCACGACCTCGCGGTGTTCGCCGAGCTCGAACGCGCGCCGGAACACGTGCACACGTACCGCATCACCCGACTCGGCCTGTGGAACGCGCGGGCGGCCGGGCACGACGCCGAGAGCATGATCCACACGCTCGAGCACTTCGCGAAGTTCCCCGTCCCGCAGAGCGTCACGGTGGACATCCGCGACACCGTGGCACGGTACGGCCGACTCGTCATCCGGCGCGAAGAGCGTCCGGACGCGCCGGCGATCGCGAACTCCCCGGCCGAAGCGCTCGAGCGCCAGCCGGTCCTGCTCCTCACCGCGTCCGAGCCCACGGTCCTCGCCGAGGTCATCCGCTCGAAGCGGATCAAGCCGCTGCTGGGCGACATGCGCTCCCCGGAAGAGGTCGAGCTGCTCCCGTGGGCACGCGGGCAGATCAAACAGGAGCTCGTGAAGCTCGGCTGGCCGGCCGAAGACCTCGCCGGGTACACGCCCGGGCAGCCGCACCCGATCGACCTCGACACCGACGACTGGCACCTGCGTCCCTACCAGGAACAGGCGGTCGACACGTTCTTCGCGCAGGGCTCCGGCGTCGTCGTGCTGCCCTGTGGTGCCGGCAAGACGCTCGTGGGCGCCGGGGCGATGGCGACGGTCAAGGCGACGACGCTCATCCTCGTGACGAACACCGTCTCGGCCCGGCAGTGGCGATCCGAGCTGCTGCGCCGGACCACCCTCACCGAGGACGAGATCGGCGAGTACTCGGGCAGCGTGAAGGAGATCCGTCCGGTCACGATCGCGACGTACCAGATCCTCACCGCCCGTCGGAAGGGCGAGTACACGCACCTGTCGCTCCTCGACGCCCTCGACTGGGGACTCATCGTCTACGACGAGGTGCACCTGCTGCCGGCGCCGGTGTTCAAGCTCACCGCCGACCTCCAGGCCCGGCGGCGGCTCGGGCTCACGGCGACCCTCGTGCGCGAGGACGGGCGCGAGGGCGACGTCTTCTCGCTCATCGGGCCGAAGCGCTACGACGCCCCGTGGAAGGAGATCGAGGCGCAGGGGTACATCTCCCCCGCCGCCTGCTACGAGGTGCGCATCGACCTGCCGCACCAGGACCGCCTCGAGTACGCGGCGTCCAGCGACGACGAGCGGTACCGGCTCGCGGCGACCTCGCCGGCGAAGACCCCGGTGGTGCGCGAGCTCATCGAGAAGCACCGCGGCGAGCAGATCCTCGTGATCGGGCAGTACATCGACCAGCTCGACTCGCTCGCCGAGTCCCTGGACGCCGCCGAGATCACCGGCTCGACCCCCGTCGACGAGCGGGAGCGGCTCTACCAGGCCTTCCGCGAGGGGTCGATCGACGTGCTCGTCGTCTCGAAGGTCGCGAACTTCTCGGTCGACCTGCCCGACGCGACGGTGGCGATCCAGGTGTCCGGCTCGTTCGGATCCCGTCAGGAAGAGGCTCAGCGACTCGGCCGACTCCTCCGCCCGAACAAGGACGGGCTGCCCGCGTCGTTCTACACGCTCGTCACGCGGGACACCGTCGACCAGGACTTCGCGCAGAACCGGCAGCGGTTCCTCGCGGAGCAGGGGTACTCCTACACGATCCTCGACGCCGACCAGGTCCAGGCGGTCGTGGGCTGACGCACCAACCGCTCTCAGGAAACCACTAGGGAACGGTCAGAAGATAGGACCATGAGCGATGGCCCCAAGATCCTGATCGTCGACGACGAGCCGAACATCCGCGACCTCCTGACGACCTCGCTGCGTTTCGCCGGCTTCGCCGTGCGCGCGGTGGGCAACGGAGCACAGGCGATCTCCGCCGTGCTCGAGGAAGAGCCGGACCTGATCATCCTCGACGTCATGCTGCCCGACATGAACGGCTTCGGCGTCACCAAGCGCCTGCGGTCGTCGGGCTACACCTCCCCGATCCTGTTCCTCACCGCCAAGGACGACACCGAGGACAAGATCACCGGTCTCACCGTCGGCGGCGACGACTACGTCACGAAGCCGTTCTCGCTCGACGAGATCGTCGCCCGCATCAAGGCGATCCTCCGTCGCACGATGAACGACGAGGAAGACGCGATCATCCGCGCCGGCGAGCTCACGATGGACCAGGACACGCACGAGGTCACGATCGGCGACGCGCAGATCGAGCTCTCGCCGACCGAGTTCAAGCTGCTCCGCTACCTCATGCTCAACCCGAACCGCGTGCTGTCGAAGGCGCAGATCCTCGACCACGTGTGGGAGTACGACTTCAACGGCGACGCCGGCATCGTCGAGTCATACATCTCCTACCTGCGCCGCAAGCTCGACCAGTACTCGGCCGAGCCGATCATCCAGACCAAGCGCGGGTTCGGCTACATGCTCAAGGCGTCCAAGGCCTCGTAGGTCTCCCGGATCCCTCGGGGTTCGTCTTCACGGCGGTCGTCCGGTTTCACCGGGCGACCGCTGTCTATCGTTGGGGCAGCATGCACACGCGAATGAGCCGCTGGTGGGACGGGATCTCCCTGCGCACCAAGATCACCGGGATCACGGTGCTCCTGGTGGCGCTCGGACTGCTCGTCGCGGGGCTCGGAACGATGACGGTGCTGTCGACGTACCTCATGGCCCAGCTGGACAACAACGTCCGTCAGACGACGGAACAGCTCGAGGGTCAGAACATCAGCGACGGTGAGCAGTACTGCAAGCTCTCCGTCGTCCTCTCGCAGAGCGCGTACGTCGCCGCCTACGACTCCGCCGGCAAGCAGATCTGCCAGACCCCGGCGTCGAGCCGCCCCGACATCCACGAGCTCGACTTCTCCTCCGCGGCGCAGACCAGTTCGCGCTTCTCGCTGTACGACAGCCAGCACAACCACGAGTGGCGTGCGCAGGTCATCCCGGCATCGCTGCAGGACCAGTCGACCGGCACCACGCAGGCCGGGTACGTCCTGGTCGCGGTGTCGAGCGCCGACACCGACCAGACCGTCCTGCGATTCACCGCCATCTTCCTGAGCTTCGGTGCCTCGGTGATCCTGCTCGGCGCCATGCTCACGCGGCTCCTCGTGACGGCGACGTTCGACCCCCTGCGCGACGTCGAGGACACCGCTGCCCGGTTCGCCGCCGGTGACTTCAACCAGCGCCTCGAAGCCGACACCCCCAACACCGAGGTCGGTCGACTGAACCGGTCCCTCAACTCCATGCTCGAGCGCATCGACTCCGCGTTCGAGGACCGGCAGCGCACCATCGACCAGATGCGTCGGTTCGTCGGGGACGCCTCCCACGAGCTCCGCACGCCCCTCGTGTCGCTCCGCGGGTACGCCGAGCTCTACCGGATGGGCGCGCTCCGCAAGGAAGAGGACGTCGCCCAGGCGATGGAGCGCATCGAGAAGGAAGCCCAGCGCATGGGCCTCCTCGTGCAGGACCTGCTGCAGCTCGCCCGCATCGACGAGTCGAAGCCGCTCGAGCTCGGCCCGGTCGACCTCGTCGCCATCGCCCGTGACTCCGCGCTCGACACGATGGCGTCGAACCCCGACCGCGAGATCCAGGTGCTCGTCGAGGACTCGGTGACCGGCGAGAGCGTGCCGCACGCGGTCCGTCCGGCGTCAGCTCCTGCCTCGGCCCCCGGTTCCGGCGACGGGCCCCCGGCATCGCCGACGTCCGCGAACACGACCGGCCCGATCGCGTTCTCGCGCCAGACGATCGCGCGACTCCGCGCCCGCCGCACCCGCGCGATGGGTGTCGACGGCACGGCTGCCCCCACCGACGAGACCACCCCGCTGCCCACCGTCGTGCTGCCGAAGCGGCCGCCGATCGTCCTGGCGGAGGAGAACAAGATCCGCCAGATCGTCACGAACCTCATGGGCAACGCCATGCGCTTCACGGAGCACGACGACCCGATCGAGATCGGCATCGGCGTGGACGACGAGCGTGGGATGGCGCACATCGACGTGATCGACCACGGCGAGGGCATCCCGCCGCAGCTGCGCGACAAGATCTTCCAGCGCTTCTGGCGCGCCGACACCTCGCGCGCACGGGACACCGGCGGCTCGGGCCTCGGGCTCGCGATCGTCTCGGGCATCGTCGCGGCGCACCACGGTTCGGTCGAGGTGTTCGACACCGAGGGCGGCGGCGCGACCTTCCGCGTGTGGCTCCCCCTGCTCCCCCGCGACTACGCCGCCCCCGCGCCCGCCGGCGCGTGACGCCCGCGGGCGTGCCGCCCGCCCGCCGCACCCACGCCTGCCCGCCCGCGCCGGCGGTCGCCCCGACGCCCGCCCCGACGCCCGCCCCGAGCGGGCACTATCTGTCACGTTCGACGCTCCAGACCGGCACGAACCGCCCGGTCGGCGGTCGACTGGCCGCGTGTCCTGCCCACTCGCAACGCGAAGGCCTGACGCAGTCGCTCGAACATGACCGCTGGACGAGCGGCATCGGCAGCGGTGACGTGGATCACGAGCCAGCCGTTCACCTCGAAGCCGTTCCGGCGACGCTGGTCGTGGTGGAAGGTCTCGCGCTCCCGGTGGTGGTCACCGTCGTACTCGAGGGCGATGCGGTACTCCGGCCAGGCCATGTCGACGCGTCCGAGGAACTTGCCAGCACCGTCGAGGACGTCGAGGTTGAGCTCCGGCTCGGGGAACCCCGCGTCGACGACGGCGAGACGGACGCGGGTCTCCATCGCTGACTCCGCTCCGACACGGATCAGCTCCAGCGCAGCACGCGCTGTCCGAGATGCTCGTGCCCCAGGTCGGATCGCCTCGGCGAGCTCATCGATGGTCGCGAGTCCGCTCCGACCAACGAGGTGATCACCGATCACCACCAGGTCGGCGAGTTCGAGCAGCGAGGCACACTCGAACCACATCTGCGCCGGTGCGCTCACCCGTTTGCCACAGTGCAGTCGGACGTCCGTCGATGCCGACCGGTGCCCCACCACTCCGGTGCGCCGCATGGCGTTGTCCGACGCCGAGGTGACGTGCACCGGGCCGTTGCGAGCAGCCGACGGCAACGGTGCGCCCCAGATCGATGCCGCACTGGTGTGGCTGAAGTGCTGGTCGGCTCGGAGCACCACCGCGATCGCGTCGATCCGACTGACGGTCGAACCGGCACGAGCGCGCACACCGTGGACGGGCGACTCGAGGTCACGACGCCGGAGTCGACCCGCGGGGATGTCCCGCGCAAGCGCGTCCCGAACGCGGAACGGGGCGTACTGGAACGGAACCGGAAGGGGATGTGCGTCGCGCATGCGCACCATCGTCGCCAAGAGGTGCCCAACGGAGGATCTTCGGGAGGCGACCTGTGGAGAACCGCCGAGCCGCGCCTCCTGTGCGGGAACAGTCTCGAGACTGAGCGGGCAGGACACGCCGCGCGTGGTTCGCGGAGCGGGCGGTAGGTGCCGCCGGGAATCGGCGAGCGTGACGTATTTCGCCCGCTCGGCGCCCCGCCGGCGCCCGCCGCCCGCCGCCCGCACGCACGCACCCCACGCACGCGGAAGGGCCCCGCACGCGCAGCGTGCGAGGCCCTTCCGTCAGGACTGCTTAGAAGTCCATGCCACCCGTCGGGTCGCCGGCCGGAGCAGCAGGGGTGCGCTCGGGCTTGTCGGCGACGACGGCCTCGGTCGTGAGGAACAGACCGGCGATCGACGCAGCGTTCTGCAGCGCCGAGCGCGTGACCTTGGCCGGGTCGATGATGCCCGCGGCGACGAGGTCGACGTACTCACCGGTCGCGGCGTTGAGGCCGTGACCCGACTCGAGTTCGCGGACCTTGGCGGCGACGACACCCGGCTCGAGACCGGCGTTCAGCGCAATCTGCTTGAGCGGCGCGTCGATCGCGACGCGGACGATGTTCGCACCGGTCGCCTCGTCGCCCTCGAGCTCGAGGGTGTCGAGCACGACGGACGCCTGGATGAGGGCGACGCCACCACCGGCGACGATGCCCTCTTCGACAGCGGCCTTCGCGTTCCGGACGGCGTCCTCGATGCGGTGCTTGCGCTCCTTGAGCTCGACCTCGGTCGCGGCACCGGCCTTGATGACGGCCACGCCACCGGCGAGCTTCGCGAGGCGCTCCTGGAGCTTCTCGCGGTCGTAGTCGGAGTCGGTCGCCTCGATCTCGGAGCGGATCTGACGGACACGGCCCGCGATCTGCTCTTCGTCGCCGGCACCCTCGACGATGGTCGTCTCGTCCTTGGTGATGATGACCTTGCGGGCCTTGCCGAGCAGGTCGAGCGTCGCGTTCTCCAGCTTGAGGCCGACCTCTTCCGAGATGACCTGGCCGCCGGTGAGGATCGCGATGTCCTGCAGCATGGCCTTGCGACGGTCGCCGAAGCCCGGGGCCTTGACGGCGACGGACTTGAAGATGCCGCGGATCTTGTTCACGACGAGCGTGGCCAGGGCCTCGCCGTCGACGTCCTCGGCGATGATCAGGAGCTGCTTGCCCGCCTGGATCACCTTGTCGACGACCGGCAGGAGGTCCTTGATGTTCGAGATCTTCGAGTTGACGATCAGGATGTAGGCGTCCTCGAAGACGGCTTCCTGACGCTCGGGGTCGGTCACGAAGTACTGCGACAGGTAGCCCTTGTCGAAGCGCATGCCCTCGGTGAGCTCGAGCTCGGTGCCGAAGGTGTTCGACTCCTCGACGGTGACGACACCTTCCTTGCCGACCTTGTCGATGGCCTCGGCGATGAGCGCGCCGATGGTCGGGTCAGCGGCCGAGATCGACGCGGTCGCGGCGATCTGGTCCTTGGTCTCGATGTCCTTCGCGTTGGCGAGGAGCTGGTCGGAGACGGCGGCGACGGCCTTCTCGATGCCGCGCTTGAGCGACACGGGGTCGGCACCGGCGGCGACGTTGCGGAGGCCTTCGCGGACGAGGGCCTGGGCGAGGACGGTCGCGGTGGTCGTGCCGTCACCGGCGACGTCGTCGGTCTTCTTGGCGACCTCCTTGACGAGCTCCGCACCGATCTTCTCGTACGGGTCGTCGAGCTCGATCTCCTTGGCGATGGAGACACCGTCGTTCGTGATCGTGGGGGCGCCCCACTTCTTCTCGAGGACGACGTTGCGGCCGCGCGGGCCGAGCGTCACCTTCACGGCGTCAGCCAGGATGTTCAGGCCGCGCTCGAGGCCACGGCGGGCCTCCTCGTCGAAAGCAATGATCTTAGCCATGTGAGTTTCTCGTCCCTCCCGGACGTCGTCATGGGGGTCGTGCTGGCACTCAGCGTGAGCGAGTGCCAACGCCGATTCTGGCACTCGCAGGGGTCGAGTGCAACACCGCCAGGAGGCGCGGCTCGAGTTCCCAGGACACGCACCGACACGAGCGACGAACGCACCGACACGAGGGACGGAAGCGACGAACGCCGGTCGCCGCACACGGACGAACGCGCCGCCCCGGACGGGACGGCGCGTTCGCGAGGTGGTTGCCGGGTCAGGCGGGACGGACCGATTCGGCCTGCGGCCCCTTCGACCCGGTGCCGACGTCGAACGTCACTGCCTGGCCCTCCTCGAGGACCTTGTACCCCGACATGTCGATTGCCGAGTAGTGCACGAACACGTCCTGGCCCCCTCCATCGACGGTGATGAAGCCGAAGCCCTTCTCGGCGTTGAACCACTTCACGGTTCCGTTGGCCATGATCTCTTGCTCCCTGCGGTGGTGCTGGTGCGGACGGCGTAGTCGCCGTCTTGGGGAGACTCTTACCGAACAATGCCGACAGGGCAAGAGGTGTGACGTTGTTTCACGTCGATTCCGACAAGAATCAACGTGCTCGAAACACGGCCGTCACAAATGCGCGCACCACGAACCGGAGAACGCGACCAGGAATGCGCCGGGAACGATCAGCCGGCGTAGTCCGCGCCCAGCACGACGCTGATGTCGGCGTTCGGGAACGCCGCCGACTGCTGCACCGCGGTCGTGCCGAGCGACTTCGCGATGCCCTGTGCCACGGCGGCCTGGGCGGCCTGCTGGTAGTACACGATCGTCGAGGTCGCCCCGGTCGTGCCGGCGTCCCCCGTCGACGTCACCTTCCACCCGGCCGAGGTCAGCGCCGCGCTGCCCTTCGCCGCGAGGCCGGTCGTCGACGTGCCGTTCAGCACGACGAGCGACGTCGCACCCTGGTCGGCCGGGGTCCCCGCGGCCGGTGCCTGCGACGCCGACGATGACGCGGACGACGACGGCGCCGCCGATGCGGACGCCGATGCCGATGCCGAAGCCGACGGCGATGCCGAGCCGGTGAACGAGTAGCTGCCGTTCAGGAGCGCGAGGGCGACGACGCAGACCCCCACGATGACACCGGTGGCGAGCGCCGCCCACGCGAACGCGATCCACCCGCGCCCACGCCGCTGCGCACCGCGGTGCGCCCCGACCCGGGGGCCGTCGGCGACGTCGTCGAACCGGTCTCGGGGGTATCTCGTCGTCATCGTTCCTCTTCACGTCCTTCGGGAGCTGCACCGGGCGCGACGAAGCTGCGCGCTGCCCGGGCACTGGTGCGCGCGTACCGGAGCCGCTGCAGCCGGGAGACCAGCTGCGGGTCGTACGCGAGCGCCGCGGGCGAGTCGATCACACGGTTCAGCACCTGGTAGTACCGAGCGGGCGACATGTCGAACTCGACCCGGATCTCCGCTTCCTTCGTGCGGTCGTGCCGTGCCCGGTCGTGCTCGAACGCGAGCACGTGCTTGGCGAGCTCGTCGAGCTCGACGGGTGTGGCGGTCACTGCGGTTCCGATCACGGTGGGGGAACGGGTCTCGCACATCGTAGGGGTGGAGGTCATCCGCACCCTGGCACGCCGCTGGACTGTCGCGAAGACCGGTCACAGGTTCGGATCGGCCAACCACCGGACGCGGACCCCGAACGGGTCCGAGACGGCCAGGGCCACACCGTCGAGCGACGCGGTCGCGAACGCGTCCGGATCCGCCGGGTCGACGTCGTCCGGCAGGGTCGCGGCGACTCCGCTGAGGATCCCCGTGCGTTCCAGCGCGATCCAGTGCACGCCCAGCTCGCGCACCCGGTCGACGAACCGCTGGCGGTCCGCGCCGGGGACGTACACGAGGGTCCCGCTCGTCAGGACGACGGGCACGACGTCGTCCGGCAGGGCCTCCAGTGCGCGGTCGAGGTCGCCAGGCAGGGTGCCCCGGATGCGGACGGGAGGCGCGGCGAGCGTCGCACGCGCAGCCTCGCGCATCAGGGCGGTGCGGTCCGTCGCCTCGGGCGGGACGGCCTCGACGAGCCGGTCGAACGCCGCGGGCCCGGCGAGGTCGATCGGGTTCGGGTCGAGGGCCACCCGCGCCCGGACCTCGATCGGACCCGCTGCCGGTGCCGGCACCGCGCCGCTGGCCTCCGCGACGAGGTGCAGGCCGGGCTCGACGGAGGCCGTGTGCATCCGGACGACCGCGGACCCCGCCCCGACGACGTAGTCGAGCGTCACCCGGTCCGGGATCGAGCACAGCCCCGCCGCCGCCCCCGCATCGACCAGGCCGAGCGGCCGCCCGACCCGCGCGGCGAGCGCCGCGAACAGCGGGACCACCGGGGCCAGGCGTCTGGGGTCGTTGGCCTGCACCGTGGCGGAGGCGAGGGCGGCGACCAGGGCGGGTCGCGCCTCCTGGACCAGCGCGCGCAGCGCACCGGGATCCGCCGGATCGGCGCCCAGGCGACGGGCGACCGCGAAGAGGAGCTCCGGCTGCCGCTTCGACTCCGGGACAGTGTCGAGCACGGACACCGTGCCGTCGTCCAGCGACCGCGCCCACGCGGCGTAGGACGGTGAGACGCCCGCGATGCGCTCCGCGTAGGCGGCGTACCGCTCCCGTGTGTCCATCAGCGACCGGGACGGTGCATGCCGACGTGACGGATGCCGGCCTCGTCGTAGGGTGCTCCGAAGCGGACGAAGCCGTGGCGCTCGTAGAGTCCGGCGACGTACTCCTGGGCGTGCAGGACGAACGGCTCGTGCCCGTGCGCATCGAGCACCGCGGCGACGAGGCGACCCGCGATCCCGCTCCCGCGGTGTCCGGGGTCGGTGGCGACCCGGCCGATCACCCAGGCGGGTGCTGCCGAACCGTCCGGGTGGACCTCGTCCGGTGCGGGTCGGATGAGCCGCAGGTACCCAACCGCTCGGTCGTCGGTGCCGAACCACCAGTGCTCGGTGTCCGCTTCACGGTCACGGCCGTCGAAGTCCTCGGCCGTGACGCGTTGTTCCAGTGCGAACACGCGGTTCCGGAGCACCACGATGCCGTACAGTTCGTCCGTCGTCAGACGGTCCCAACGGGCGTGGTGCACGGAATGTTCGGACATCGTCGCGAGTTTACCGAAGTGGTCGTCCAGCAACGGCGACAGGAGCAGGAGGAAACAATGGCATACAACGTCGACAAGTCCGACGCCCAGTGGCGCGAGGAGCTCTCCCCGGACCAGTACGCCGTCCTCCGGCAGGCCGGTACGGAGCGCCCGTGGACGGGTGACCTCCTCGACGAGGAGCGCGCCGGTGTCTACACCTGTGCGGCGTGCGGCGCGGAGCTGTTCAAGAGCGGCACGAAGTTCGACTCCGGCTGCGGCTGGCCGTCGTTCTACGAGTCGGTCGACCCCGACGCGGTGCAGCTGCTCGAGGACAACTCCCTCGGCATGGCACGCACCGAGGTCCGCTGCGCGAACTGCGGCTCGCACCTCGGCCACGTGTTCCCCGACGGGTTCGGCACGCCGACGGGTGACCGCTACTGCATGAACTCGATCTCGCTGAACTTCTCCGAGAAGAGCGAGTGAGGCCCCGGCGCGTCCGCCGCTAGGATGGGCGCGTCAGCCGGCATGGCGCAATTGGTAGCGCACCGTACTTGTAATACGGGGGTTGCGGGTTCGAGTCCCGCTGCCGGCCCCACGTGCGAAGGCCCCGGGTGGGAACACCCGGGGCCTTCGGCGCGTGGAACACGGATCAGGGGGCGTTCCGAGCGCTCGACGCGGTAACCAGCCGGTCGTGCAGCGATGGTGACACCGCACCGAACACGGTGTCCACATCCCTGGTCAAGCTCGCGGAAAGCCGCACCCGTCGGACAGCGAACGCTCAGCGGCCCCCGGTGATCTTCCGCTCGCGCTGCGCGACGCCCGCGGTGCCGTACGGGTAGTCGTCGATGCGCGGCGCGCTGACCTCGGTGAGCCGTGCGAGCTCGGCGTCGTCGAGGACGAGGTCGGCGGCACCGAGGTTGTCCTCGAGCTGCGAGACCGTCCGGGCACCGAGGATGACGCTCGTCACGGCCGGTCGGGCGAGGAGCCACGCCAGGGAGACCTGCGACCGCGAGGCACCGTGCGCATCGGCGATGTCCGACACCGCGTCGAGGACGGCCCAGGTGCGCTCGTCGCCGTTCCGTGCCTCCCACGCCTCCATCCCGCGCGCCGGGTTCTCGCCGAGCCGGGTCGCGCCGCTGGGGGCCTCGTCGCGCTGGTACTTGCCGGAGAGCCAGCCGCCGGCGAGGGGCGACCAGGGCAGCAGGCCGATGCCGGCGTCGAGGCAGGCGGGGACGATCTCGTGCTCGATGTCGCGGACGAGCAGGTTGTACTGCGGCTGCAGCGTCACGGGCGGGGCCCACCCGTGGCCCTTCGCCTCGTACACGGCCTTCGTGATCTGGTACCCGAGGTAGTTCGAGAACCCGTAGGAGCCGATCTTGCCCGCGGACACGGCGTCGTCGAGGAAGCGCAGGGTCTCCTCGATCGGGGTGAGGGCGTCCCACGCGTGCATCTGGTACAGGTCGATGTGCTCGACGCCGAGCCGCTCGAGCGAGGCGTCGAGGGCGACCCGGAGGTGCCGACGGGACAGCCCGAGGTCGTTCGGCCCGTCGCCCTGCGGGAAGCGCCCCTTGGTGGCGAGGACGACCTGCTGTGCCTCGGTCGGGTGCGCGGCGAGCCAGCGGCCGATGATGCGCTCGGACTCGTTGCCGGAGTAGACGTCCGCCGTGTCGATGAGCGTGCCGCCGGCGGCGACGAACGTGTCGATGATGGTGTGCGAGGTGGGTTCGTCGGCTTCGCTGCCGAAGGTCATGGTGCCGAGGGTCAGCGTCGACACCGATGTCCCGCTGTTGCCGAGGAGTCTGTAGTCCATGGCCGGGACGGTACGCGCGACCACCGGGGACAACGAGGACCTGGCAGTACCCGTCAGCGCTGGTCGGACACGGCGGTCTCGGTCAGGAACGTGATCGCGGCCTGGCGGAAGTCGCGCGACGTCGGCGCGTTGAAGTGGTTCCGGCCCGGGATCTCGAAGAACGAGGCGTCCGGGGCCGCCGCCGCGAGCCGCACGGCACTGTCCTTGATGCCGTCCTCGCTGCCCGCGGCCATCAGCACGGGCTGCGCGGGCGCGTTCGACGGCGTCGGCTCGATGCTGCCCCGCATCCCCTCGACCATCGCCACGAGCGCGCCGAGGTCGTTCCCCTCGACGCCGGCGGCCATCGTCAGGTAACCGTTCGTCACGCGGTCCTCGATCGGGGTGCCGTGGGCGAGGTGTGCCTTCGCCTGGTCGACCCGCACGCGCCGCATCGGGTCGGCGTCGGGGATGCCGCCGAACACCGCACGGGTGATCCGGTCGGGGAGCTGCTCGGCGGTGTGCCAGCCGACGCGGGCGCCGAGCGAGTACCCGAGGTACGCGACGTCGTCGAGCAGGTAGGTGTCGATCACGCTGACGACGTCCGCGACGAGGAGCTCCATGGAGTACGCGGACGGGTCGTGCGGCTTCGACGAGGCGCCGTGCCCGCGCTGGTCGAGCGCGACGACGCGGTACCCGGCGCGGACGAGGTCGCGCGTCCACCCGGAGGCGTGCCAGTTCAGCAGCGCGCCGGAGGCGAACCCGTGCACGGCGACGACCGCCGGCGCCTCGGGGTCGCCGAAGTCGTAGGTCGCGATCTTCAGCCCGTCCGGGGACATCACGACGCGGGGACGGGGTGCTACGGGGACGAGTGACATGTCGCCTCCAGGCTACCGGGGCACTGTGGTCGCCATGGACGGCTACGGCGGCGATCAGATCCGGGCGGCGGAGCGGCCGCACCTCGACGCGGGCGAACCGCTCATGCAGCGTGCGGCGGACGGGCTGGCGCGGATCGTCGGCGGACTGCTCGACGACCCGGCCGTGCGTCCGGCTGACGGACCGGGATCGGTCCTGCTGCTGGTGGGCAGCGGCGACAACGGTGGTGACGCGCTGTTCGCGGGGGCACGCCTGGCGGCGGACGGGAGGCGCGTGACGGTGCTGCGCGTCGGCTCACGCGTCCACGGGGCGGGCCTGGCAGCGGCGCTGGACGCCGGGGCGCGCCTCCTGGACCGCCCGTCCGACACCGGGTCGGTCCGTCCGGCCGCGGACCTCCTCGCAGCGGCCTCCCGGGATGACGCTGCGCGCCTGGCCGCCGTCGCGACCGACGCGGCGCTCGAGACGGACCTGGCGCTCGACGGGATCCTCGGCATCGGCGTGCACGGCGCGTCCGCGCTCCGCTCTCCGGCGCGCGAGGTCGTCGCGGCGATCCGTCAGCTCGCACGCGACCAGCGTGCACCGTTCGTCGTGGCGGTCGACGTGCCGAGCGGCATCGACGTCGACACCGGGGCGATCGCGGACGACCACGTGCTGCAGGCGGACGTCACGGTGACGTTCGGCGGGGTGAAGGCCGGGCTGCTCCGCGGACCGGGCGCGAGCCTCGCCGGGCGGATCGAGCTCGTCGACGTCGGGATCGGTGCGGACCTGGCGGGCGTGGAGCCGCTGGTCCGCACCTGAGACCCGGGCTCGGACCCCGGGTCAGACCGCGCCGGCGTCCACGCCGTGCTCGATGCCCGGGCGGGCCTCGAGCCAGGTGTCGACGAAGTGGCGGTAGTTCGCCGCGATGAGTCCCTCGGCGGCCTCGGTGTCGAGGTGTTCGCGGACGACGTCCTCGAGCGGTTCCTCCCAGTTGCTGCGACCGATGGCGAACCCGACGAACCCGTCCACCCCGGCGGCGGTGCGCAGCCAGTGGTCGAGCTGGTCCTCGGGGGCGTCCCGTCCGAGGACGATGCACTGCACCGCGTCCCGGCCACCGCGACGCACGGTCCGGACGACCCGTTCCGCGTCCGCGCGCTCGTCGAGGCCCTCGAGCTTCCACACGTCCGCCTCGACCCCGTGGTCCTGCAGGTACTCGATGACCTGCACGACGAGGTCCGGTCGGAGGTCGCGGTCGTAGTCCTCGACCGATGCCCGCTGCTCGTCGGTCGCCGGGACGAGCAGTTCGACCAGGAACGGCCGACCGGCGCCGTGCAGCACGCCCGCGATGTCGGCGAGCTCCGATGCCTGCCGCTCGCGGCGCTCCGCGTCGAAGTCGGGGTTGTCGCGCACGAGCACCTTCACCCAGTCCGGGTCGAAGGCGTCCACGTGCGCGATCCAGTCCTCGCCGTACTCGAGCTCGAACCACTCCCGGCCCGACCGCTCGATCGGCATCGCGAGCTGGAGGCCGGCCTCCTTGACGAGCCGGGCGACGTCGGCGCCGTAGCGCTCGTCGACGAGGACGCCGGTCCGCTCGCGGGACGCACCGGCCGCGAGTGCCGTGAGGACGCCGCGGTAGACGAGCTGCTTGCCGGCGCGCACGCGCTCGGCCTCGGCGTCGTCGAGCGGCTCACCGCCAGACTCGTCGTAGGTGTGCTCGAGGAGCGAGGACCGCTGGTCCATCGCGAAGAGGAAGAGGGGGTGGGATTCGTCGAGGACGGGCACGTCGTCCGGTCTACTCCTCCCGCCGATGCGGGCACCGAGCACCGCCCACCCGTACATTCGGGGCATGACGTTCAACGACGACTCGCAGCTCAAGGGCGGGAAGGTCAAGCGGCGCGGGCGCACTGCGGCGGTCGCGGGTGGCGGTGTCGTCGGTGTCGGCGCGATCGTGGTGCTGCTCATCAACGTCTTCACCGGCGGCGACCTCGACCTCGGCGCGCTCCTCGGCGACAGCGGGACGACGCAGATCCAGCAGCAGGGCGAGTCGGTCGACGCAGCCGCCGAGTGCCGGACCGGTCGTGACGCCAACCTGAAGATCGACTGCCGGATGGAGGGCGCGGCCGAGTCGCTGGACGGCTACTGGACGGCCGAGGCCAGGAAGCTCGGCATCACGTACACGTCGCCGGACTTCTACCTGTTCGACGGCTCGACGAGCACCTCGTGCGGCCAGGCATCGGCGGCGACCGGCCCGTTCTACTGCCCGCCGGACCGGGCGATCTACCTCGACACCGCGTTCTACGACGACCTGCAGTCGGAGTACGGCTCCTCCGGCGGGCCGCTCGCGCAGATGTACGTCGTGGCGCACGAGTGGGGCCACCACATCCAGCAGCTCCAGGGTGCCTTCGCGAACACCGACCGCTCCGGGACCGGTGCGTCGTCCGGCAGCGTCCGCGTCGAGCTGCAGGCGGACTGCTACGCGGGCGCCTGGGTCGGCGACGCCGCGACCACGAAGGACGCGAACGGCGAGACCTTCTTCGAGCCGATCACGCGTGCCGAGATCGAGGACGCACTGTCCGCCGCGAGCGCCGTCGGCGACGACAGCATCCAGGAGCGCTCGAGCGGTCGGGTCGACCCGGACTCGTTCACCCACGGGTCGAGCGAGCAGCGCCAGAACTGGTTCCTGCGGGGCTACCAGCGCGGCGCGACGGCGTGCGACACGTTCAGCGTGCCGGGTTCGTCCCTGTAGTCCGGGTCAGCAGCCCGGGTCAGTTGGACGGCGAGGCGCTCGGCGTCGCGGACCGGGTCGGGGTGGCACTCGGCGTGGGCGTGGGCGTCGGCGTCGGGGTGGCGTCGCTCGCGCCGGCAGCCGTCACCACGAAGGTCCGGAAGTCGTCGTTCGTGATCGGCGAGGTGAG
Organism: Curtobacterium sp. USHLN213; assembly: GCF_037144815.1. Taxonomy (NCBI): domain Bacteria; kingdom Bacillati; phylum Actinomycetota; class Actinomycetes; order Micrococcales; family Microbacteriaceae; genus Curtobacterium; species Curtobacterium sp. USHLN213. The sequence continues at coordinate 115,504 of NZ_JBBCYQ010000004.1, forward strand.
CTCGTAGCGCTGCCCGTTCACGAGCACGAGGGGCGTTCCGGGGAACTCCTCGAGCGTCGACCCGGGGATGTCGCCGCCGGTCACCGCGGTGGTCCGCTCGTCGATCCACTTGCTGAAGGTCTGGTCCTCGATGCACTTCGTGATCGTCGACCGCTTCTGCAGCCCGTCCACGCCCGTGACGACCTTGGTCAGCTGCGCATCGGTCAACCCGGCGGTGCCCTCCTCCGGCTGCTTCGCGAACAGCGCCTGGTTGACGGCGAAGAACTGGTCCGGCGAGCTGTCCGCGACGCAGGCGGCGGCGTTCGCGGCACGGAGCGAGTACTTCGTGCCCTGCGACCGGTTCGAGAGGATCGCGATCGGGTGGATGTCCACCGTCGCCGCACCGGAGTCGACGAGGTTCTGGATGTACTCGCCGTTCGCGTCCTCGAACTGGCCGCAGATCGGGCAGAGGTAGTCGACGTACATCGTGATGCGCACCGAGCCGGCGGCGTCCGTCGAGGTCGGCGCGGGCGACTGCGAGGACGCCGTGACCGCCTTGAGGTCCTGCCCGATCGTGATGCCGCCCTGCGAGGTGTTCGCCGGGCCGGGGCCCGCGGGCTGCACGGAGTCGACGAGGACGAGTGTCACGACGGTCGCTGCGGCGAGCAGGACGACGCCGATGCCGATCTGCAGGCCGAGTCGGAGTCCGCGCTGGCGGCGCTTCTGCTGGGTGCGGGCACGCTGGGCGCGCTGTCGTGCGGCTTCGCGTCGTTCGTTCCGCGCGGCGCGGGCGTCACCCTCGGGGCGGTTGGTCATGCGTCGAGTGTCCTCACGTTGGTCGTCGTCCGTACGGCTTCCCCCGGCAGGCCGGACGGACCCGCCGATCGTACCGGGACCCGATGGGAACCACCCAACCCGGTGTGAGCACTGGCGCTCCCGGGGCAGATCGTGTTGTATGAACCTCGATGGTCGACGGCGACCATCCGGGGCCCCCACGGGCAACCGCTTCACTCGGATCGTCCGGCACGTACCTGCCGGTGAAGGAAGGACCGAACGCTCATGGCGTCCGTCACCTATGACAAGGCAACCCGTCTCTACCCCGGAGGCAACCGTCCCGCGGTCGACTCCCTCGACCTGGACGTCGCCGACGGCGAGTTCCTCGTCCTCGTCGGCCCCTCGGGCTGTGGCAAGTCCACGTCCCTGCGCATGCTGGCCGGCCTCGAAGAGGTCAACTCCGGCTCGATCCGCATCGGCGACCGCGACGTCACGGACGTCCCGCCGAAGGACCGCGACATCGCGATGGTGTTCCAGAACTACGCGCTGTACCCGCACATGACCGTCGCCGAGAACATGGGCTTCGCGCTCAAGATCGCCGGCGTCGGCAAGGACGAGCGCGCCACCCGCGTGCAGGAAGCCGCGAAGCTCCTCGACCTCGAGCAGTACCTCGGCCGCAAGCCGAAGGCGCTCTCCGGTGGTCAGCGTCAGCGCGTCGCGATGGGCCGCGCGATCGTCCGTCAGCCGCAGGTGTTCCTCATGGACGAGCCGCTGTCGAACCTCGACGCCAAGCTCCGCGTCCAGACCCGCACCCAGATCGCCTCGCTGCAGCGTCGTCTCGGCGTCACCACGGTCTACGTCACGCACGACCAGACCGAGGCGCTCACCATGGGTGACCGCATCGCGGTGCTCAAGGACGGCATCCTGCAGCAGGTCGGCTCGCCGCGCGACCTCTACGAGAAGCCGAACAACGTCTTCGTCGCGGGCTTCATCGGCTCGCCGGCGATGAACCTCCTCCCGGCCGACGTGGTCGAGGGCGGCATCAAGTTCGGTTCGCTCAACCACCCCATCGACCGCGACACGCTCTCCAACGCGCGTTCCGGGAACATCACGGTCGGCATCCGCCCCGAGGACGTCATCGTGGCGCAGTCGGGCGAGGGCCTGCCGGTCACGGTCGACGTGGTCGAGGAGCTCGGCGCCGACGGCTACCTGTACGGTCACGCCGACGTCAAGGGTTCGCGCGTCGACATCGTCGCCCGCGTCGACGGGCGTTCGCACCCGTCGATCGGTGACACGATCGTCGTCACGCCGAAGCAGGGCCACGTGCACGCCTTCGACACCGAGTCGGGCGAGCGGCTCGACGACAAGGCCGTCGTCAGCGCGTAACGCTGGAAGGTCCCCACAGGAGGGGGGGGGGGGGGGGGGGGGCCCCCCGCCCCCCCCCGCCTCCCGTCCGTCGCACACGTACCAGAGGAACCAACCGTGCCCGACTCGATGTCCATCACCGCCGCAACCGTCGACCCCGGACTCCTCGACCTGCCGTGGGACCTCCCACTGGCGGACTGGCCGGACGAGACGATCGTCGCGCTCCCGAAGGGCATCTCGCGGCACCTCGTGCGGTTCGTGCAGCTCGGCGGGTACGTCGTCGCCGTGAAGGAGACCGGCGAAGAGGTCGCCCGCTCGGAGTACGAGATGCTCCGCACCCTGCAGCGCATGGACGTGCCGTGCGTCGACCCCGTCGCCGTGATCACGAACCGGGTGAGCGCCGACGGCGAGGCCCTGCACCCCGTGCTCGTCACCCGGCACCTGCGCTTCTCGCTGCCGTACCGCGCCCTGTACTCGCAGACGCTGCGGCCCGAGACGGCCACCCGCCTGGTCGACGCCCTCGCGCTCCTGCTCGTGCGACTGCACGTCATCGGCTTCTACTGGGGCGACGTCTCGCTCTCGAACACGCTGTTCCGACGTGACGCCGGTGCCTTCGCGGCGTACCTGGTGGACGCCGAGACCGGCAAGCTCTACCCCGGCGGCCTGTCGAACGGGCAGCGGGAGAACGACCTCGAGGTCGCGCGCGTGAACATCGCCGGCGAGCTCCTCGACCTCGAGGCCGGCGGTCGACTCGACGAGAACGCCGACGCCGTGGACGTCTCGAACCGGATCGTCGCGCAGTACCGGACGCTCTGGAAGGAACTCACCGGCACCGAGCAGTTCGACGTCAAGGAACGCTGGCGCATCAACGACCGCGTCGAACGGCTCAACGCGCTCGGGTTCGACATCGAGGAGCTCTCGATCCACACGACCGAGGGCGGGTCGCAGGTGCGTATCCAGCCGAAGGTCGTCGACGCGGGACACCACCAGCGACGGCTCCTGCGCCTCACCGGGATCGACGCCGGCGAGAACCAGGCGCGGCGGCTCCTCAACGACCTCGACTCGTACCGGGCGCGCAACGGCCGCGACCTGCTCGACGAGGAGATGGTGGCGCACGAGTGGGTCTCGCGGGTGTTCGAGCCGGTGATCCGCTCGATCCCGCGGGACCTGCGCGGGCGGCTCGAGCCGGCCGAGGTCTTCCACGAGCTGCTCGAGCACCGCTGGTTCATGTCGCAGGAAGAAGAGCGTTCGGTGTCGCTCCCCGAGGCGACGACCGCGTACATCAACGACGTGCTCCGGCACCGTCGCGACGAGCGGCTGCTGATCAACCCGCCGACGTCGTCGATGACGCTGCCGATCCCGGTCGTCGACGACGCGGTGCCGGCGTCGCCCGACGACGTCGAGGACTGGCGAGCCGGGGTCTGACGGGCGCGGGGTCGCCCGGGCACGCGCCCCGGGCACGCCCGCGCGCCTGACTTGGTGAGCAGAAATGGTCGCCTCCCGAACCGGGAGGCGACCATTCCTGCTCACGAAGTGCGCGACTACTCGGCGCGACGGCGCCGGGCGACCTCCCACAGGGTGACGCTCGCGGCGATGCCCGCGTTCAGGGACTCCGTCGCGCTCGAGATCGGGATCGAGACGATCGCGTCGCAGGTCTCGGTGACGAGGCGCGAGAGGCCCTTGCCCTCGGAACCGACGACGATCACGATCGGACGGTCGGCGAGCTCGAGGCCGTCGAGTTCCACGTCGCCGTCACCGTCGAGGCCGAGGACGAACAGGCCCATCGACTTGAGCGACTTGAGGGTCTGCGTGAGGTTCGGGGCCATCGCGACGGGGGTCCGGGCGGCCGCACCGGCCGAGGTCTTCCACGCGGACGCGGTCACACCGACCGAACGCCGCTGCGGGACGACGACACCGTGGCCGCCGAAGGCCGCGGTGGAGCGGATGATCGCACCGAGGTTGCGCGGGTCGGTGATGCCGTCGAGGGCGACGAGCAGCGGGACCTCGTCCTTGGCGAACGCCCGCTCGACGACGTCCTCGGCCACGGCGTACTCGTACGCCGGGACCTTGAGCGCGACGCCCTGGTGCACGCTGTCGTGCCCCGTGATGCGGTCGAGCTCCGGACGCATGATCTCCATGATCGGGACGCCGCGGTGGTTGGCGAGCGCGAGGATCTCCTTGACGCGGTCGTCGACCTCGATGCGGGAGGCGATGTACAGCGTCGTCGAGGGGGTCTTCGTGCGCAGGGCCTCGAGCACCGAGTTGCGGCCGGTGACCAGCTCGGAGTCGTCGGTCTTCCGCTGCGGCGGACGACCGGTGCGCTGCTGCGGCGAGCTCGACGCACCGTGGCGCCCGCGAGCGGCCTCGAAGCGCTCCTTCGCCGCCTTGCGCTTGCCGGCGGGGTGGTACGGACGGTCCTCGGCCTTCGGCGTGGGCTTGCGGCCCTCGAGCGCCTGCGCGCCCTGGCCGCCGGAGCCGACCTGCTTGTTGCCCTTGCGGCCGGTCCGGACGGCGCCCGGCCGTCCCTTCTTGCTGCCCGAGACGTTCTTCATTGCTCTCTCCTGTCCGGCACTGCCGTTGTCAGGCGATGCTCCAGCGTGTACCTGCTGCGGTGTCCTCGATCGTGATGCCCGCGGATGCGAGGTCGTCGCGCACGCGGTCGGCCGTGGCGAAGTCGCGTGCGGCCCTGGCGTCGGCGCGTTCCTGCACGAGGCGTTCGACGAGTGCTGCGAGCGGTGCGGCCGATGCGTCGTGGCCACCACCCGACCAGTGGGCGGCTCGCGGATCGATGCCGAGCACTTCCACCATCGCAGCCACCTGATGGTACGCGGTTCCGAGCGCTTCCGCATCGTCCGCGTCGAGGGCGGCGTTCCCGGAGCGGACGGTCTCGTGCAGCACGGCGAGGGCCTGGGGCACCGAGAGGTCGTCGTCCATCGCCGCGGCGAAGGCCTCGGGCACCCCCGGGGCATCGGCCAGCCGGACGCCCTCGAGCCGCGGTGCGGCCCGGGTCAGGAAGCCCTCGATCCGGTCGAGCGCCGCCTCGGCCTCGGCCAGGGAACCGTCGTGGTGGTCGATCGACGAGCGGTAGTGCGCGGCGCCGAGGAAGTACCGGACGACCACCGGACGCGCGGACCCGAGGAAGTCCGCGGCGAAGATCGAGTTGCCGAGCGACTTCGACATCTTCTGCCCGTCGACGGAGACCAGGCCGTTGTGCAGCCAGTAGGAGGCGAACGGGTCCCCGGCCGCCGTGGACTGCGCGAGTTCGTTCTCGTGGTGCGGGAAGCGCAGGTCGAGTCCGCCGCCGTGGATGTCGAACGCCGGGCCGAGGTAGCGCCGGGACATCGCCGAGCACTCGATGTGCCAGCCCGGGCGGCCGGGGCCCCAGGGCGAGTCCCAGTTCGCCGTCGACGGCTCCCCGGGCTTGGCGCCCTTCCAGAGCGCGAAGTCGCGGGGGTCGCGCTTGCCGCGGGGGTCGGCGTCGGCGGCCTCGACCATGTCCTCGCGCCGCTGCCGGGTGAGCGCCCCGTAGGACGCCCAGCTGCCGGTGTCGAAGTAGACGTCGCCGGAGCCGTCCGCCGCAGCGTAGGCGTGCCCGCGGTCGATGAGCGTGGTGATGATGTCGTGCATCTGCGGCACGCTCGCGGTGGCCCGGGGCTCGTACGTCGGGGGCAGGATGCCGAGGGCGTTGTACGCGGCCGTGAACTCGAGCTCGACGCGGTACGCCCGGGCGAACCATGCCTCGTCGGTGCCGTGCGCGAGGTCGAGCACCTTGTCGTCGATGTCCGTGACGTTCCGCACGAGCGTGACCCGGAGGCCGCGGTGGGTGAGCCAGCGGCGCCAGATGTCGTAGACGAGCGCGGAGCGGAGGTGCCCGATGTGCGGCGACGACTGCACGGTCGGACCGCACACGTACATGCTCACCTGTCCGTCGACCAGCGGGACGAGGTCGACGACGGCAGCGGCGCGGGAGTCGTAGAGGCGAACGGTCACGCGTCCAGCCTAGGACGTCAGACCGGTCGGACGACGGCTGTCGCGATCGCGGCGAGCCCCTCGCCGCGGCCGGTGAACCCGAGACCGTCCGTCGTCGTGCCGGAGACCGCGACCGGGGCCCCGACGACGGCGGCGAGGGCGTCCTGCATCTCGGTCCGACGTGCGCCGATGCGCGGTCGGTTCCCGATGACCTGCACGGTGACGGACACGGGCGCCAGACCGGCGGCGGCGAGCATCGCGACCGCACCCCGGACGAAGACGTCACCCGCCGCCCCGGCGTAGGCGGGGTCCGACGTGCCGAACGTCCCGCCGATGTCGCCGAGCCCGCCCGCCGAGAGCAGGGCGTCGCAGACCGCGTGCGCGACCGCGTCGCCGTCGCTGTGGCCGGAGAGCCCCGCCTCACCGGGGAAGTCGAGCAGCCCGACCCGGCACGGGGACGCCGCGTCGAACGCGTGCACGTCCACCCCGAGGCCGACCCGGGTGTCCACGGGGGTGGCGGCGCGGGCACGCACGATCGACTCGGCACGACCGAGGTCCCACGGGGTGGTGATCTTGAAGGCGTCGGCGTCGCCGGGGACGAACCGCACGGTGCCGCCCGCTGCCTGGAACACCCCGGCGTCGTCGGTCTCGGCCTGCTGCGACACCGCGTACGCCTGCCGGAGCGCGGCGAGCGGGAAGCCCTGCGGCGTCTGCACCCCGACGAGTGCTGCGCGGTCGACGGTCTCGACGACGACGTCCCCGTCGACGCGCTTGATCGTGTCCGTGACGGGCAGTGCGGGGACGAACCCGGCACCCGCCCCGTCGTGCAGCGAACCGGCGACGGCATCGAACACCCGCTCGAACTGGGCTGGTGGCGTCAGACAGCGCGCCGCGTCGTGCACCAGCACCGCGGTGACGGAGTCCGGCAGCACGGCCAGGCCGGCCTCGACCGAGGCATGGCGATCCGCGCCTCCGGGGACGACGGCCGTGTACGCGACCGCAGCCCCGGCGACGGACGCGACCACCTGTCGGCAGTCATCGAGGAGCGCCGCCGGCGCGACCACCACGACGAGCGTCGGCGACGGCAGGGCGAACAGCGGCTCGAGCGCCCGCGCGAGCATCAATGTGCCGGCCACGGGGACGAACGCCTTGGCCGTCCCGATGCCGAGCCGCGTGCCAGAACCGGCCGCAACGACGACGACCGCCCTGTCCACCCCGTGGGGGAACAGAACGGTCGAGGACGTGTTCAGTGGTTCGGTGCACTCAGGAGGCGAGGACCTCGTCGAGGACGGTCGATGCCTTGTCCTCGTCGGTCTTCTCGGCCAGCGCCAGCTCGGAGATCAGGATCTGCCGCGCCTTGGCGAGCATCCGCTTCTCCCCCGCGGACAGGCCGCGGTCCTGGTCGCGGCGCCAGAGGTCGCGGACGACCTCGGACACCTTGATGACGTCACCGGAAGCGAGCTTCTCGAGGTTCGCCTTGTAGCGACGCGACCAGTTCGTGGGCTCTTCGGTGAAGGGGGCACGCAGGACCTCGAACACCTTGTCGAGGCCTTCCTTGCCGATCACGTCACGGACTCCGACCAGGTCGACGTTGTCCGCCGGGACCTCGATCGTGAGGTCACCCTGGGTGACCCGCAGCTTCAGGTAGACCTTTTCCTCACCCTTGATGACGCGCGTCTTGACTTCAGAGATGGTTGCCGCCCCGTGATGGGGGTAGACGACGGTCTCGCCGACCTCGAATTGCATGTATCAGGCTCCGTTCCGAGACACCCAGTTTACCACAAGCGTTGTTCGGGTAAGGGGCGCCTAACAACTGGCACCCCCGCTGATCGGTAGGATGGTGCCGGACCGTCCGGTCCACAATCGTGATCTTCCGGAGGAATCTCTTGCGAGCTCGGGTACTCGTGTCCGTCGCCGTTGCGGCAACCATCGCGCTCGGCGCCACCGGCTGCGAGTTCATGTCGCCCGCACAGACGACGGAGATCAAGCAGATCACCGACGGCGTGAACGTGTCGACCGGCAAGGTGGACATCCGCAACGCGCTCCTCATCGCGGACGACGCCGACGGCGCCCGGTTCGTGGGCACGATCGTGAACAACGCCGAGCGGGACGACATCACCCTCTCGATCGAGGTCGGCGGGGACACCCAGACCGTCACGGTCCCGGCGAACACGCACATCGACCTCGGCGGCGCCGCGGAGCCCTCCGAGCAGGCCACCGCCTCGACGGAAGAGGGCGACGGCACCACGCAGGGCACGGCCGCCGGCGACTCGCGCGAGGTCGTCTTCGACGACGCCGACACCAAGCCCGGCTCGCTGGTCAAGGTCTACTTCTCGTACTCGGGCGCCGAGGGCGTCTCGGCGAGCGTCCCGGTGCTGACCAGCCAGCAGGAGGAGTACGCGACGCTCGCGCCGACCTCCTCGCCGGAGCCCACCAGCGAGATCACCCTCCCGGTCGAGACGCCCGCGGCCACGCCGACGGACGACGCGACGCAGGACGCCGGCAACTAGCAGCAGACGCACGCACAGGAGGCGGGGGGGGGGGGGGGGGGGGCGCCGCGGCCCCCCCCCCCGCGGGGGGGCGCGCCCCCGCCCCCCCCCCCCCCCGCCTCCTGTGCGTCAGCCGACCTCGCGTCAGCCCTCGATGCGGTAGCCGAGCCCGCGGACGGTCACCAGGATCTCCGGCGCGCTCGGCACGCGCTCGATCTTCGAGCGGATGCGCTTGATGTGCACGTCCAGGGTCTTCGTGTCGCCGAAGTAGTCGGAGCCCCACACCCGGTCGATGAGCTGCCCCCGGGTGAGCACGCGCCCGGCGTTGCGGAGCAGCAGCTCGAGGAGCTCGAACTCCTTGAGCGGCATCGGCGTCTCCGAGCCGTCCACCGCCACGGTGTGCCGCTCGACGTCCATCCGGATGCCACCGACCTGCAGGATCCCGCTGTCCGCGGGGTCGTCCTCGGTCCGGCGACGCAGGACCGCACGGATGCGGGCGAGGAGCTCGCGGGTCGAGTACGGCTTCGTCACGTAGTCGTCCGCGCCGAGCTCCAGCCCGACGACGATGTCCACCTCGGAGTCCTTCGCGGTGAGCATGATGATCGGGATGTTCGAGCGGGTCCGGATCTGTCGGCAGACCTCGGTGCCGGAGAGTCCCGGCAGCATCAGGTCGAGCAGCACCAGGTCGGGGTTCTCCGCGTCGAACTTCGACAGCGCGGTCACGCCGTCCGCAGCGACGGAGGTGTCGTACCCCTCGCGCTGCAGCAGGAACTCCAGGGGCTCGCTCAGGGCCGGCTCGTCGTCGACGATGAGGATCTTGGTCACGATGGCTGCTCTTCCAGTTGCTCTTCGAGTGCTGTGGTCAGTTCTGGGTCCGCCTCGGGCAGGCGGATGGTGAAGGTCGAGCCCTTGCCGGGCTGCGACCAGACGCGCACGTCCCCGCCGTGGTTGCCGACGACGTGCTTCACGATGGCGAGGCCGAGGCCGGTGCCGCCCGTGGCACGCGACCGGGCGGGGTCGACGCGGTAGAACCGCTCGAACACCCGGTCGAGGTCGGCCTCGGGGATGCCGACGCCCTGGTCGGTCACCGCGATCTCGACGAAGCCCTTCGCGGACCGGACGCCCACGCCGACGCGGGTGTTGTCCGGGGAGTACTTGACCGCGTTGGCGATGAGGTTCGACACGGCGATCTGCAGCAGGGCGGGGTCGCCCATCACCCGCAGCTTCGACTTCTTCGCCCGCACGAGTTCGATGTCCCGGGCGCGGGCGACGATCTCGTTCGCGTCGACGGCGGCCTGCACGATTCGGTCGATCGACGTCTCCTCGCTGTTCTCCAGCGTGTCGACGGACTGCAGCCGCGAGAGTTCGATGATGTCCTTCGTCAGGGCGGCCAGCCGCTCCGACTCGGTGACGAGCTGCGCGGCGAACTTCCGCACGTGCTGGGGTTCGTCCGCGGCGGCGACGAGGGTCTCGGAGAGCAGGCCGATCGCGCCGATCGGGGTCTTCAGCTCGTGCGAGATGTTCGCGACGAAGTCCCGCCGTACCTCGTCGATGCGCCGGGTCTCGGTCAGGTCGTCGGCCGTGACGAGCACGTACCGGTTGCCGAGCTGCGCGGCGCGGAAGCTCAGGTAGCCGATCTGGTCGCTGCCCCGGCCACGGGGCAACTCGAGGTCCTCGGCGCCCATCTCCCCGCTCTTGCGCACGCGGTCGACGAGGTCGACGAGCTCGCGGTGCACGAGCTTCCGCCGCACCACCAGCCCGACCGTCAGCGCCTGTGGCGAGGCAGCGACGACCGTGTTCGAGGGGTCGACCACCACGGCCGGGTTGTGCATCGTGGCGATGACCGCGGCGACGCCGTCGGGCAGGGTGCGTTCCGCCACGTCGGCAGCACGAGCCGTGCGCTCGGCGGTGATGATCAGCACCACGACGCCTGCTCCGAACACCCCGCCGAGGAGCATCGACAGTGGCACGAGCCACGCGTTGTCCATGCCGTCAGTGTAGGGATGGTCATGCGGGGTTCCGGTACCGTTCACCGTCTGCGGAAGGCCGGATCGCGAAGCGTTCAACCGCACGTCACCGTTCGTTCACCTGACGTGACGACACTCGACCGGTACGCAGAGAGAGGTACTCCCCCATGCGCGAAGTCTTCCAGCAGGAACTCCAGGACGTCCAGGAGCGACTGACCGAGATCGCCGGGCTCGTCGAGTCCGCCATCACCCGAGCCACGCAGTCGTTCAGCGAGTCCGACGTGTCCCTCGCCGAGGAGGTGATCGCCGACGACGCCAAGATCGACGAGGCGGCGAACAGCCTCGACGAGATCGCGATCGACATCCTCGCGCGTCAGGCCCCCGTCGCCCGTGACCTCCGCGTCGTGGTCACCGCCCTGCGCGTCAGCTCGTCGCTCGAGCGCATGGGCGACATGGCCGAGCACATCGCCCAGCTCACCCGGCAGCGCTTCCCCGAGAAGGTCGTGCCGAAGGGCCTCCGCGGCACCTTCAAGAAGATGGGCCAGCTCGACGTCGCGATGGCGCAGAAGCTCACGCGGCTGCTCGCCACCGAGGACATCGCCCTCGCCGGGGAGATCCGTGACGAGGACGACGCCATCGACGAGCTGCACGCGAGCGTGTTCGACTTCGTGCTCGGCGAGACCTGGAAGGGTGCGCCGATCGACACGGTCGACGCGACCCTGGCATCGCGCTACCACGAGCGCTTCGCGGACCACGCGGTCTCGATCGCCAAGAAGGTCGAGTACCTGGCGACGGGTGACTGGGCCGGCGCGTCCTCGGTGACGGTGTCGCCCGCCTGACCCGACGCTGCGTTCCGCTCGGCTCGCTGGGTTCTGACAGGATCGAGGCATGGCCCAGGTCGCGATCATCGTCAACGGCATGCCCGGTTCCGGCAAGAGCACCATCGGTGCCGCCCTCGCCGAGGTGCTCGGCTGCCCGTTCCTGTCGAAGGACCGGATCAAGGAGCCCCTCGCCGACCTCGTCGGCCCGATGATCGCGTCGCGTCCGCTCGGCGGCATCGCGATGGACACGATGTGGTCGATGGCGCAGGCCGTCGAGAACGGGGTCGTCCTCGACGCCGTCTGGCTGCCGTCACGGGACCGCGGACTCCTGGAGGCGCGGCTCGCCTCCGCCGGGTCGCCGCGCGCTGTCGAGGTGTGGTGCGACACGGATCGCGCAACCGCCGAGGAGCGGCTGCGCGACCGGTACGACCCGGGCACCGTGCCGGTGCGCCACGAGGTGCACGGGGACCTGGCCGACGTGCTCGCGTTCTGGGCCGAGCACGGCGACGCCGCCCAGCCGGTCGGTCTGCCGGGCGTCCCGGTGGTCCGCGTCGACACGACGAAGCCGTACGACGTCGGCGCCCTGGTGCAGGAGATCGCCTCCCACTTCGTGTGAACGCGCAGAACGCCCCGCCCGGTCAGTCCGGGCGGGGCGTTCGTGTGTGCAGCGCTGCGCTGCTACTTCTTGGCGCCCTGGGCGGCCACGGCGGCGGCTCCGGCTGCGGCGGCCTCGGGGTCGAGGTAGTACGCCGGCTTCGTCGGACGGAAGTCGTCGTCGAGCTCGTACACCAGCGGGATGCCGGTCGGGATGTTCAGGCCGGCGATGTCCTCGTCGGAGATGCCGTCGAGGTGCTTCACGAGCGCCCGGAGCGAGTTGCCGTGCGCCGTGACGAGGACGGTCTTGCCCGCACCGAGGTCCTTCGTGATGTCGGACTCCCAGTAGGGCAGCAGGCGGTCGATCACGAGCTTGAGCGACTCGGTGCGGGGCAGCTGGTCGCCGAGGTCGGCGTAGCGGCGGTCCCCGAACTGCGACCACTCGGCGTCGTCGGCGATGGGGGGCGGCGGCACGTCGAACGACCGGCGCCACTCCATGAACTGCTGCTCGCCGTACTGCTCGAGCGTCTGGGCCTTGTCCTTGCCCTGCAGGTCGCCGTAGTGGCGCTCGTTGAGGCGCCAGTCGCGCTTCACCGGCAGCCACGCCAGGTCGGCCTGGAGCAGCGCGATGTCGGCCGTCTGGATCGCACGGGTGAGGAGCGAGGTGTACAGGACGTCGGGGACGATGCCGGACTCGGCGATGAGGTCGCCGGCGCGCTTCGCCTCCTTCTCGCCCAGCTCGCTGAGCCGGACGTCGACCCAACCGGTGAACAGGTTCTTCTGGTTCCAGTCACTGTTGCCGTGACGGAGCAGGACGAGCGTGGAGGTCATGCCCCGAGTCTACCGAGCGCCGTGCAGCCGGTCCCCGGACCCGTACCCTGGTCGGCATGCCCATCGGGAACGTGACGCGCGGGACGACCGGGTACAACCGGCTCCGCCGCGTCGACCGGTGGATCGCCACGCTGCCGGCCCTCCGTCGGAGCGCCGACCCGCTCGTCGCCGACGTCGGGTACGGGGCCTCGCCGACGACGACGCTCGAACTCCGGGACCGCCTGGCCGCCGTCCGCCCCGACGTCGAGGTCACCGGCATCGAGATCGAGCCGGCCCGGGTGGCCCTCGCGAACGCCGGCACGCGGGACGGGGTGACGTTCCGGCTCGGCGGGTTCGAGACACCGACACCGGGGAACCGCCGGCCCGCCGTGATCCGCGCCTTCAACGTGCTGCGGCAGTACGACGAGTCCGCGGTGGTGGAGTCCTGGCGGATCATGCAGGACCGCCTGCAACCGGGCGGCGCGCTCGTCGAGGGGACCTGCAACGAGGTCGGGCGGGTGGCCTCGTGGGTGACGCTCGACGACGTCGCACCACGCACCTTCACGGTGTCGCTCCGGCTGGCGGGGCTCGACGTCCCCTCGGTCGTGGCCGAACGGCTGCCGAAGGCCCTCATCCACCGGAACGTTCCCGGCGAGCGGGTGCACGCGTTCCTCGGCGACCTCGACCTGGCGTGGGCGGTCGCGGCGCCGCTCGGCACGTACGGCCCACGGCAGCGGTGGATCGCGACGGTCCGGGGCATGCGGGACCGGGGGTGGCCGGTGCTGCACGGGGTGACGCGGTGGCGGCTCGGCGAGCTCAGCGTCCCGTGGGCCGCGGTGGCCCCGGCCTGACCGGCCGGCGCCCGCCGCGGGACCCCGAGACTCGGCCGGGCGGACAGTTTCGTGGCCCTGATGGCGCGAACGTGTCCGCGGAGCCGAGACTCGGGGCCGGGCGCCGGCGGCCGGGGGCCAGCGGCCGGGGGCCTGCGCGGGCTAGGAGCGGCGGACGGCGCCGAGGCGGGGCAGGCGCGGGACGTCGGCGGTGGCGCCGGCCCCTGGCGGCACGATGACCTCTTGCGTGGCGGACACGACCACGTCGTCGGCGCTGAGCGTCAGCGTGGCGGCGGGGTCGAGGGAACGCTTCACGACCGCGAGCCCGATCGGCCCGAGCTCGTGGTGGATGCCCGACGCCGTCAGCCGTCCGACCTCCTTCTCGCCGGACACGACCGGTGTCCCCGGAGCCGGCAGCACGCCGTCCGACCCGTCGAGGTGCAGCATGACGACCCGGCGCGGCGGGTGTCCGAGGTTGTGGACCTTGGCCACGGTCTCCTGCCCCCGGTAGCAGCCCTTCGACAGGTGCACGGCGGAGCGGAGCCAGTCGAGCTCGTGCGGGATCGTGCGCTCGTCGACGTCGGACAGCGAGGGGCGCCAGGCGGCGATGCGCAGGGCCTCGTACGCGAGGAGTCCCGCGACGGGTTCGTCCGACGCGGCGATCGCGCCCGCGGTGCCGGGGGTGACCACGGCGATGCGGAGGGTCCAGTCGGAGGCGGGGTGCGCCTCCTGGTCGGCGTAGCCCCACCCGCCGGGCGTGACGGACGCCCACGGGTCGACCCACTCGGCGACCGGGGTCTCGGGCAGGTCGGTCGACGCGAACGGCGCGGACTCGCCGAACCAGCCGATCGTGGCGAAGTCCGCCGAACGGTCGGCGACCTCGACGCGCAGCATGAACCGCATCGAGTCGAGCCAGGCAGCGAGCGGTGCCGCGTCGGCGGGCTCGGTCAGCAGCCACGCCACCGACCCGTCGTCGACGACGCGCGCCGCGTGCTCGACCCGACCGGACTGGTCGAGCACGAGCGTCTCGGTGCTCACGCCGGCGGCGAGGCCGGTGAGCAGCTGTGAGGTGATCGAGTTGAGCCATGACAGACGGTCCGGGCCGGTGACGGTGACGACACCGAGGCCGAGCTCGACGACGGCGCGACCGCGGGCGAGCAGACGTTGCTCGCCGAGCGGGTTGCCGAAGTGCGCGGCGGGGCCGGAGTCCGTCGCCACGAAGCCGGCGCGGCCGGCGAACGCGGACATCAGTCGACCTTCGCGAGCTGCCCCGAGGCGTGCGAGGTCAGCTCCTTGCCGAGTGCGGCGATGTCCCACGCCCAGAAGAGCTTGCCCTCGACCAGGCCGTAGAGCCGGGTGGCCGCGGAGTAGTCCTTGGCGTTCGGCGAGCGCATCACGGCGTCGGTCGCGAGGTCGATGCGGCCCTTGCGGACCCGCCCGACGTAGAGCTCGTTGACGCCGGTGGGGTGGATGATCGCGGCTTCGACGTCGAAGCCGTCCGTGGTGTTCCGCAGCGCCTCGACGCTCTCGACGGTGCCGAACGGCGTCGGACCCTCGCCGAGGAGCATCGCCGGGCCGCGGTCACCGGGCTCGGACGGACGGTCGATCCGCCAGTAGCCCATCTCGGCCGCGAGCGGGGTGTGCTCGTCGTCGAGCAGCCACGTCGTGGAGGAGTAGTTGAGGTAGGGCAGACCGTCGTGGCTGAAGCTCACGCGCTGGCCGAACTCGTACTTCCGGGGTTCGTCCTCGTCACCGACGGGGTACTCGACCACACCGGTGCCCTCCCAGACGCCGACGAGCCACGACAGCGGGACGAGTTCGGGCGCGAGGCCCTCCGGCAGTTCGATCAACGCTGACCCTTGAACAGCTTCACGACGACGGTCACCGAGACGAACGCGATCGCGAGCGACGCGAGGCCGAGCAGGCCCACGTAGAAGAGCTCGAGCGCAAGCAGCGAATCCATGGCTGGAGTCTACGCGTCACGCCTGACGGCGCCAGGCGGACGGCGGCGCGTCAGCGCACCAGCAGGACCACCGCGGTGACGAGCACGACGACGAACGCCCCCGACGACGCGATGCTGATCCGCTCGACCAGCCCGTCCTTCGTCGCGGTGATGAGCTGCAGCACGAAGCTGACCAGTACGCAGAGCACGAACACGAGGAGCAGCCACGCGAACGAGTCCTTGTCGGTGAGGGCGAGGACGAGCACGGCGCCGACGACCGCGAGCAGCCAGACCGGCAGCACGGACGTCAGCCGGAGGCGGCGCTGGTCGGTGGGCTGCACAGGCTCGGTCACGCGCCCCATCATGACAGGGCCGCGTGCCGAAGGTGCCCGGAACGCGTCCCCGACCGTCCGGCCGGGAGGGATGCTTCCCGAGCATCACTAGGATGTGTGCACGACTCCCCCACGCCCTGGAGGTCCTGTGGCCCAGCTCCTGGTACTCACCTCAGCCGCGCCCGGCGACGTCCTGCCGAGCCTCGGACTGCTGAGCCACCGGATCCGCCACGTCCCCGCCGAGGCCGCACAGCTGGTCAACGCCCCGCAGAGCGACCTCATGTTCGTGGACGCCCGGACGGACCTGGCGAGCGCCAAGGCCCTGTGCAAGATCCTCGCGACGAGCGGCTCGACGACGCCGATCATCCTGGTCGTCACCGAGGGTGGTCTGACCGCGGTCAACAGCGAGTGGAACGTCGACGACGTCGTGCTCGAGACCGCCGGCCCGGCCGAGGTCGACGCCCGCATCCGGCTCACGGCCGGTCGCGCGTCGAAGAACCAGACCGGGTCGAAGATCCAGGCGTCCGGTGTCGTGATCGACGAGGCCAGCTACTCGGCGAAGGTCCGCGGTCGGCCGCTCGACCTCACCTTCAAGGAGTTCGAGCTCCTCCGCTTCTTCGCCACGCACCCGTCGCGGGTCTTCACCCGCGAGCAGCTCCTCAGCGAGGTGTGGGGCTACGACTACTTCGGCGGCACCCGGACGGTCGACGTGCACGTGCGGCGCCTCCGCGCGAAGCTCGGCGACCTCGAGTCACTCATCGGCACGGTCCGCAACGTCGGGTACCGCTTCAACGTCTACGACGACGAGGCCGACCGGCTCGCGGGCCAGTAGTGGTCGACCTGTCGCGCTTCGTCGTCCCGGGCGAAGCACCGCCGTTCTCCGACCAGACCCTGGTCGACGTGCGCGCCGGCCGCGCGACCGTGCTCGGCGACGAGCGCGGGGTCGCCGTGGTCCGTGACGGCGAGCTGGAACTCGTGGTCGCCCAGGAGGCGCGGGGCCACGGTCTCGGCACCGCCCTCGCCCGGCAGGCGCTCGCCCCGGGCGGCGGGGCCGCTCCCGTGGACGGGCCGGCCCCTCGGCTCGCGTGGGCGCACGGGGACCACCCCGCTGCCCGAGCACTCGCGGCTCGCTTCGGCTGGACGGCGGTCCGCACGCTCCTGCAGCTCCGCGCCCCGATCGCGTCCGTCGCCCCCGACCCCGCGGTGCCGGCCGGCTGGTCCCTGTCGTCGTTCCGGACGGGCGACCCCGCCGACGAGGCCGACTGGCTGGCGCTCAACGCCGCCGCCTTCGCGCACCACCCGGAACAGGGCCGGATGACGCTCGACGACCTGCGCGCCCGCGAGGCCGACGACTGGTTCTCCGGCGACGACCTGCTCCTGCTCCGCGACGACTCCGGGGACCTCGCCGGGTCGTGCTGGCTCAAGGTCGAGGGCGACACCGGCGAGTTCTACGCCGTGGCCGTCCGACCCGACCTGCAGGGCCGGGGACTCGGCGGCGTCCTGATGCGCGCGGGGACGGCACGCCTGACCGGCCGGGGCCTCTCCGCCGCGGCGCTCTACGTCGAGGGCGACAACGCCCCGGCGCTGGCCCTGTACCGCCGATCCGGGTTCGAGCAGCACGCGATCGACGTCCAGTACGCGGCCGGCTGACGCTCCTCCACACGGCGTCGTTCACCGCCCGTTTCCACAGCGTCCACGTGCGGCCCTCCTGGCGCAGGGGGCGGGTGGCAGGATGTGGGCATGGACACCGAACCGCAGCTCGACGGCGACTCCGTCGCACCGGACCTCGACGACTTCGACGAGGTCGTCGAGATCGAGCACGAGTCGCTGCCCACCGACCGCTACTTCGACCGTGAACTCAGCTGGCTCCGGTTCAACCAGCGCGTGCTCGAACTCGGCGAGGACCGCACGCAGCCGCTCCTCGAGCGGGCGAACTTCCTGGCGATCTTCGCGTCCAACCTCGACGAGTTCTTCATGGTCCGGGTCGCCGGCCTGAAGCGCCGCATCGACACCGGCATCGCCGTGCCGACCAACGTCGGTCGCGCACCGAGCGACGTGCTGCGCGACATCGCGACGAAGGCGCACGAACTGCAGGACCGCCACGCGCAGGCGTTCATCGGGTCGCTCAAGCCGGACCTCGACGCCGCAGGCATCCACATCGAGCACTGGTCCGACCTCGACGAGGCCGACCGGCTCCGGATGCGCGAGTACTTCAACGAGCAGATCTTCCCGGTGCTCATGCCGCTCGCGGTCGACCCGGCGCACCCCTTCCCGTACATCTCCGGGTTGTCGCTCAACCTCGCGGTGCGCGTGCGCAACCCGAAGTCGCAGCGGCAGGAGTTCGCGCGCCTCAAGGTCCCGCAGAACTTCTCGCGGTTCATCAAGCTGCCGGACGACGACTCCGGGCTGCTCCGCTTCATCCCGCTCGAAGACCTCATCGCGAACCACCTCGACGACCTCTTCCCGGGGATGGAGGTCCTCGAGCACCACGTGTTCCGGGTCACCCGCAACGAGGACGTCGAGATCGAGGAGGACGAGGCCGAGAACCTCATCCAGGCCCTCGAGCGCGAGCTGCTCCGTCGTCGGTTCGGGCCGCCCATCCGTCTCGAGATCACCGAGGACATGGACCCGGTGACGCTCGACCTGCTCGTGCGCGAACTCGACATCACCGAGCAGGAGGTGTTCCGCCTGCCGTCGCCGCTCGACCTCGGCGGCCTGTTCGAGATCGCCAAGATCGCCCGCCCGGACCTGCACTACCCGAAGCACGTGCCGACGACCCCGGTGCAGTTCCAGCCGGGCGAACCGAACACGAAGCCGGACCTCTTCCGCGCGATCGCGGCCAAGGACGTCCTCGTGCACCACCCGTACGAGTCCTTCGCGACCAGTGTGCAGGCGTTCCTCGAGCAGGCCGCGGCCGACCCGAACGTGCTCGCGATCAAGCAGACGCTCTACCGCACCTCGGGCGACAGCCCCATCGTCGAGGCGCTCATCGACGCCGCGGCCGCGGGCAAGCAGGTGCTCGCACTCGTCGAGATCAAGGCGCGCTTCGACGAGCAGAACAACATCACGTGGGCCCGCAAGCTCGAGAAGGCCGGCGTGCACGTGGTCTACGGCCTGGTCGGCTTGAAGACGCACTCGAAGCTCGTGCTCGTCATCCGGCAAGAGGGCGGCACGCTCAAGCACTACAGCCACATCGGGACGGGCAACTACAACCCGAAGACCTCGCGCATCTACGAGGACATGGGGCTCTTCACGTCGGACGACACCGTGGGCAAGGACCTCACGCGCCTGTTCAACGAGCTGTCGGGCTACGCGATCGAGAAGAAGTTCAAACGCCTGCTCGTCGCCCCGCTGCACCTGCGGAAGGGCCTGCTCAAGCGCATCACGACCGAGGCGGACAACGCCCGCGCCGGCAAGCCCTCGGGG
Organism: Curtobacterium sp. USHLN213; assembly: GCF_037144815.1. Taxonomy (NCBI): domain Bacteria; kingdom Bacillati; phylum Actinomycetota; class Actinomycetes; order Micrococcales; family Microbacteriaceae; genus Curtobacterium; species Curtobacterium sp. USHLN213. The sequence continues at coordinate 134,802 of NZ_JBBCYQ010000004.1, forward strand.
ATCCGCATCAAGGTCAACTCGATGGTGGACGAGCAGATCATCGACGCGCTGTACCTGGCGAGCCAGGCCGGTGTGCCGATCGACGTCTGGGTTCGCGGTATCTGCTCGCTCAAGCCCGGCATGGAAGGCGTCAGCGACACCATCCGGGTGCGCAGCGTCGTCGGCCGGTACCTCGAGCACTCGCGGGCGTTCGCGTTCCACAACGACGGCGACCCGGCCGTGTTCATCGGCTCGGCGGACATGATGCACCGCAACCTCGACCGCCGCGTCGAGGCGCTCGTGCGCTTGTCCGACCCCGGCCACGTGAACGAGGTCCACGAGATGTTCGACCTCGCCATGGCGGACGCGACGAGCTCGTGGCACCTCGAGTCGGACGGCGAGTGGACGCGCCACTCGACGGACGAGGACGGCCGACCGCTCGATGACGTGCAGAATGTCCTCATGCGGAAGATCTCGGCGCGGAAGCGCTCCACTCGGTGAGCGGCGGCTCCTCAGGGCCGGTCGTCGCTGCGGGTGCCGTCGTCTGGCGTGAACAGGACGGCGTCCCGCTCGTGCTGCTCATCCACCGCGACCACCACAAGGACGTCTCGTTCCCGAAGGGCAAGGTCGACCCGGGCGAGAGCGTCCCGACGACCGCCGTGCGCGAGATCGACGAGGAGACCGGCTACCGCGTGCACCTCGGCGCTCCCTTGGGCACGGCCGAGTACGTCCTGCCGAGCGGCCGCGACAAGGTGGTGCACTACTGGTCCGCCCGCGTCCCCGCGAAGGAGTACGAGCGCGCCGGCAAGTTCCGCCCGAACGACGAGGTCGCCTCGGTCGAGTGGGTCACGCTCGACGACGCCCGGCACCGACTGACGTACGAGCGCGACGTCGCGATCCTCGACCGGTTCGCCGACCGCGTCGCCGCCGGGGAACACCGCACCTTCGCCCTCATCGCCCTCCGGCACGCCAAGACCGTCCCCGGCTCGGAGTGGAACGGACCGGACGCCACCCGTCCGCTCCTGCCCGTCGGCCGGTCGCAGGCGAAGTCGGTCGCGTCGCCGGTGGCCGCCTTCGGTCCGAAGAAGATCGTCAGCAGTACCGCGGCCCGGTGCCTCGCGACGGTCGAACCGCTCTCCGACCGGACGCACCTCGGGGTCTCGAGCACGCCGGACATCAGCCAGGACGCCCACGACCGGGGTGCCGCCGACGTCAAGGGCGTCGTGCAGAAGCGCCTCGACAAGGCGAAGACGACGGTCCTGTGCTCGCACGGGCCCGTGCTGCCGGACATCATCGCCCGCATCGCGACCGCGACGGCCGACGAGTCCGGCCGGTTCGACCTCCGTCGTGCCGCGATGCTCTCGGTCGGCGACTTCTCGGTGCTGCACATCGCCGGCGGCAGGCTCGTGGCCGTCGAGACGCACCGCAACCCCGTCTCGGCGTAGGCCGAGCGCCCGGGCCGAGCCGCGCCTCCAGGTCCCCTGCGGTGTGCATGCGCACGCATGCGCCCGCGCACGGCGCGGCGTTCCCGATCCTGCACCCGCGCGCGCTCCGACGCACGGCGCCCCGTCCAGGAAAACCCCTCGTTCACCTCCCGTTCACCAGGGCGGGTGATCCCCGTCACCTCGCGTCCCTACAGTCGCTCCCGGGTCAGCACCGGCCCACGGGACCAGCAGCGGTCCCACCTGCACTGACATTCCCGAAGGGACCCCTGTGAACATCAAGCGAATCGGTACGGTCGCGGCAATCGCGATCGCCGGCGCGGTCGTGCTCTCCTCGTGCGCGGCGAACGAGGACGCGGGCAACACGCCCTCGTCCAGCTCGAGCTCCGGCACCGACTACTCGAAGCTCTCGGGCACGCTGACCGGCTCGGGTTCGTCCGCCCAGCAGACGGCCGAGGCCACCTGGGCCGCTGGTTTCCAGAACGTCGCCTCCGGCGTGACGGTCAACTACTCGCCCGACGGTTCGGGCGCCGGCCGCAAGAACTTCATCTCGGGTGCCGCCGACTTCGCCGGCTCCGACGCCGCGCTGAAGGACGAGGAGCTCGCGGGCTCGTTCGCCCTGTGCGCCGCGGACTCGAAGGCCATCGACATCCCGGTCTACATCTCCCCGATCGCCATCGCCTACAAGGTCGACGGCGTCAAGGACCTCACGCTCGACGCGAAGACCATCGCGGGCATCTTCTCGGGCAAGATCACGAAGTGGAACGACTCGCAGATCGCCGACCTGAACAAGGACGCGACCCTGCCGGACGCGAACATCACGGTCGTGCACCGCTCCGACGACTCGGGCACCACGCAGAACTTCTCCGAGTACGTCGCGGCGAACGCCAAGGACGTCTGGACCGAGGCCCCCAGCCAGACCTTCCCGTACCAGGTCGGCGACAGCGCGAAGGGCACCTCGGGTGTAGCCTCGGCCATGGCCAGCGCCTCGAACGCCATCACCTACATCGACGACTCCGGCGCCGGTGACCTCGACAAGGCGAAGCTCATGGTCGGCGACAAGGCCACCGAGATCTCCGCCGAGGGTGCTGCCAAGGTCGTCGCGGACTCCGAGACGGTCTCCGGCCGCGCGGACAACGACCTCGCGATCGACATCAACCGCACCGACACGGCCGAGAACGCCTGGCCGCTGGTGCTCGTCTCCTACGCGATCGCCTGCCAGGAGTACAAGGACGCCGACAAGGGCAAGCTCGTGAAGGGCTACCTCGACTACGTCGTCTCGAAGGACGCGCAGGACGCCGCCGCGAAGGAGGCCAAGTCGGCCGCCCTCTCGACCGACCTCGCCGAGAAGGCCGCGAAGGCCGTCGCCTCCATCAAGTAAGACACCCTGAGCGCCCGGACGCCGGTCCCACCCACCTGACCGGCGTCCGGGCCCTCGCCGGTCCGCTCCACGCTCCGAGCGGACCGCGCACCACCGGACACCCCCGACCCGTCGCCTCCCCCGGCGTTCCTCCGACAGGAGTCCCATGACGACCGCACCGGCCCAGCCAGTGGCCCCCGTCACCCCCAAGCCGAAGCCCGTCGTCCGCATCGGCGACCGCGTCTTCTCCGCCGCGTCGGTCATCGCCGGCGGGCTCATCCTCTTCGTGCTGGTGCTCGTCGCCGCCTTCCTGGTCTGGCAGAGCATCCCGGCGTTCTCCGCGAAGGTCGGCGAGCTGCCGAACAGCGCCACGAACTTCTGGGACTACGTCGGCCCCCTCGTCTTCGGCACCGTCTGGTCCGCGCTCATCGCGCTCGTGATCGCCGTGCCGCTCTCGCTCGGGATCGCGCTCTTCATCTCGCACTACGCCCCGCGCCGGATCTCGCCGGTGCTCGGCTACGTGATCGACCTGCTGGCCGCGGTGCCGTCGGTCGTCTACGGCCTCTGGGGCATCGTGGTGCTGGCACAGTTCGTGAAGCCGTTCTACGTCTTCCTGAACACCTACTTCGGCTGGATCCCGCTGTTCTCCGGGCAGGTGTCCGGCACGGGTCGCACGATCCTGACCGCATCGATCGTCCTCGCCGTCATGGCGATCCCGATCATGACCGCGGTCATGCGCGAGATCTTCCTGCAGGCACCGCGCCTCAACGAGGAAGCGGCCCTGGCCCTCGGCGCGACCCGGTGGGAGATGATCCGCCTGTCGGTCCTGCCGTTCGCCAAGTCCGGCATCGTGTCCGCGATCATGCTCGGCCTCGGTCGTGCGCTCGGCGAGACGATGGCGATCGCGCTGGTGCTGTCGGTGTCGACGAACGTCACCTTCCAGATGCTCACGTCGCTGAACCCCTCGACGATCGCGGCGAACATCGCCCTGCAGTTCGCCGAGGCGTCCGGCACGGCCCTGAACGCGCTCATCGCGTCGGGTCTGATCCTCTTCGTCATCACCCTGGTCATCAACATGCTCGCGCGGTACATCGTCCGCAAGCGAGTGAGCTGAGAGGTACGACCCGATGTCCCTCGCCATCCGTCAGTCCGGCGTCGCCGGCAACGTCTACGCCAACGGCAAGCTGCACAAGTCCGTGCCGTGGCTGCTCCTCGTCGGCTCCTGGGTCGCGCTGATCCTCGTCTTCGCCCTGCTCAACGCCGGCGGCGCGGTCAAGGACTTCAACGTCGTCGCGGCGCTCTTCCTCGGCACGGTCCTGTTCGACGTCCTCATCGTGGTCGTCTCGCGGATCGTCGAGGGTGGTCGCAAGGCCGTCGACCGGCTCATCACCTCGCTCGTCGTCACGGCGTTCGTGATCGCGGTCCTGCCGCTCGTCTCCCTGCTCTACACGGTGCTCGCGGACGGCCTCGCCCGCTTCGACGTCGAGTTCTTCTCGTACTCGATGCGCGGCGTCATCTCCGAGGGCGGCGGCGCACTGCACGCCCTCATCGGCACGCTCGAGATCACGCTGTTCGCTGCCCTGATCTCGGTGCCGATCGGGCTGCTCACGTCGATCTACCTCGTCGAGTACGGCACGGGCGCCCTCGCCAAGGGCATCACGTTCTTCGTCGACGTCATGACGGGCATCCCCTCGATCGTCGCCGGCCTCTTCGCGTACTCGCTCTTCGCGCTCTTCCTCGGCCCGGGCGCCCGCTTCGGCCTGGTCGGCTCGGTGGCGCTGTCGGTGCTGATGATCCCGATCGTGGTGCGCTCCACCGAAGAGGTCCTGAAGATCGTGCCGATGGAACTCCGCGAGGCCTCGTACGCACTCGGTGTCCCGAAGTACCTCACGATCCTCAAGGTCGTGCTCCCCACGTCGCTCGCCGGCATCACCACCGGCGTCATGCTCTCGATCGCCCGCGTCATCGGCGAGACCGCCCCGCTGCTGGTCACCGCCGGGTTCACCGCGAGCATGAACTACGACCTGTTCAAGAACCCGATGATGACCCTGCCGGTGTTCGCGTACACGCAGTACTCGCAGCAGGGCGCCAACCCGGTGCCGTTCGTCGACCGGGCCTGGACGGCAGCGCTCCTGCTCATCCTCATCGTGATGCTGCTGAACCTGCTCGCCCGCTTCATCACCCGCCTCTTCGCCCCCAAGCTCTCGCGCTGACGCGCGGATCCACCCACCCCGAAGGAACACAGTGTCCAAGCGCATCGAGGTCGACGGCCTCAACGTCTACTACTCGAAATTCAAGGCGGTCGAGGGCGTCGACATGACGATCGAGCCCCGCACCGTGACCGCGTTCATCGGTCCGTCCGGCTGCGGCAAGTCCACCTTCCTCCGCACGCTGAACCGCATGCACGAGGTCATCCCGGGCGCCTACGTCGAGGGCTCGGTCAAGATCGACGGCGACGACCTGTACGGCGCGGGCGTCGACCCGGTGCTCGTCCGTCGCCAGGTCGGCATGGTGTTCCAGCGTCCGAACCCGTTCCCGACGATGTCCATCAAGGACAACGTGCTCGCGGGCGTGAAGCTCAACAACAAGCGCCTCTCCCGCTCCGAGTCGGACGACGTCGTCGAGCGGTCCCTGCAGGGCGCGAACCTCTGGAACGAGGTCAAGGACCGCCTCGACAAGCCCGGCATGGGGCTGTCCGGCGGCCAGCAGCAGCGCCTCTGCATCGCCCGGGCGATCGCGGTGCAGCCGGACGTGCTCCTCATGGACGAGCCGTGCTCGGCGCTCGACCCGATCTCGACCCTCGCGATCGAGGACCTCATCGAGGAGCTGAAGAAGGAGTACACGATCGTCATCGTGACCCACAACATGCAGCAGGCCTCGCGCGTCAGCGACAAGACGGCGTTCTTCAACATCGCCGGCACCGGCGCCCCCGGCAAGCTCATCGAGTTCGACGACACCGCGACGATGTTCTCGAACCCGTCCGTGCAGGCCACCGAGGACTACGTCTCCGGCCGCTTCGGGTGATCGTCGTCCGCCCGTCGCGCTGACGGTCGACCAGGAGGCCCGGTGTACGTCCGCCACGGACGCGCACCGGGCCTTCCGGCGTGCGCGGGGCGCGGGGCGCTCGGGCGCTCGTGCGCTCGTGCGCGGGCATGTTCCGACGTTCCACCAGTCGATCGACCGGTGGAACGTCGAACGATGCGCACGCAGACGGTGCGGGTGCATGTGTCGACGTTGCACGCGTCGATCGACGAGCACGATGTCGGAACATGCACGGGCAAGAACCGCCCGCGCACGACCGCCCACGCCCCCCGCCGCGCGACCACCACCCGCCGGGCACGACGAACTCCCCGCCCGCGGACCGTGCCACGCGAGCGGGGAGACGTGCGAACCAGTGCCCGGGTCAGGCCGAGGTGGTCGGGACCGCCATGATCGGCGTCGTCGTCGGCTGGTCCGAGCCACCGGCGGGCTCCACCGTCATGCCGATCGTCGCACCGTGCGACAGCGACCCCTTGAGGACCGCCGAGTGCACCCCGGAGGACACCCCGTCCATCAGGCCGGCAGCGTTGATCTTGCCGCCGGTGCCCTCGGAGCCGATGTACCAGAGTTCGTAGGTCTTGCCCTCCGGAGCCGCAGGGACCCCGTCGAGGATGACCGCGGACTTGCCGACCTCGTTCGACCAGACGACCGTGGCCGTCCCGCCGCCCGCGACCTTGGCGGTGCTGCGCTGGAAGTCCGACGCGGCGTAGATGCGGTCGAGTCCGCCGGACGCCTGCGTCGTGCCCGGGCCGGGCTCGTTCGAGGGCGTGAAGGACGTGCCGACGCCGAGTCCGACGCCGAGGAAGACCACGGCGACGGCGGCTGCGGCGGAGAGTGCTGCTGCCGGACGCTGGAACCAGCGACGGCGAGCCTTCTCCGAAGCCGCACCACCGGCGGACGCGAGGTCCGTGGCGGGGGCGAACCGCGCCTCCTGGCCGGCATCGCCGACCGGCGCGTCGGCGACCGGAGCGGTCGTGGCAGCCGGCTCGGACCGCGAGGCCACCGGAGCAGCCTGCGGGGTCGATGCGATCTGGGCCATCAGCGACGCCTTGAGCGACGAGGGCGGCTCGATCGGGGTGACGGCGTAGGCGAGCTGCAGCGCGGTCTCGCGCAGCGAGTCCGTCTCGGCCTGCAGCTCCGGGGAGGTGGAGAGCGCCGAGTCGAGCAGTGCCCGCTCGTCCTCCGACAGCGCGTCGAGGGCGTGTGAACCCGTCAGCAGAGCCGGGTCGTCGTGTCGTTCGGTCATGATGTCACCCCCATCTCGTCGCGGAGTCTGATCATCCCGTCACGGAGACGGGTCTTGACGGTGCCGATCGGGACACCGAGGTGGTCGGCCATCTCGCTGTGCGAGTAGCCGCCGTAGTACGCGAGTTGGACTGCCTGGCGCTGGAACTCGGTGAGCTTCGCGAGCGCCCGGCTGACGCGTTCGTGTTCGATCCGGATCTCGACCGACTCGGAGACCTGGTCGAAGCCGGCCTCGAAGTCGCGGATGCCGATCTTCGTGTCACGGTCGTGCGAGGACTGCGATGCCCGCACCCGGTCGACCGCTCGGCGGTGGGCCATGGTGAGGATCCAGCTCGCTGCGGTGCCGCGCTTGCGGTCGTAGCGGGTGGCTTGCTGCCAGACCTCGAGGAAGACCTCTTGCGTGACCTCTTCCGACTGTGCGCGGTCCCGGAGGAGCCTGGTCACGAGGCCGAGCACGCGGCCCGAGAGCACGTCGTACAGGTCGGAGAAGGCTGCCTGGTCGCCGGACGCCACGCGGGTGAGGAGGTCGTCTGGGGACGCCTGAGCCGGCTCGGTCGAGCTCCAGCTCTCGGTGTCACTGTCCACGATGGCAAGCATTGCAGGTTTCCCTCCTCTCGGTTGCGATCTGGCTGTGAGTCCTGTCCGACCACGCGTTCGGGTCTCGTGGTCGGGACAGTGGTGCAGGACAGCACGAGGGCCCGCGTGACCCGCAGGGAATTGACCGCCAGGGAGCGGACCGGGTCTCGCGGGACCCTCGCTGTCGTGACCGGCTCATCGCCTGTCACGGTGATGATTCGGCACCCTCGCCCAACCGGATTGGAGCGGTTCTCACGGCTTGTCGCTGGGGCGCGCTCGGGGCACGCCCGGCGTCGGTTCTGTCCACCGAGAGTGAACAGGGTCGTGTGCACGGCCACGGTCTCGTAGAATCGATGTCGCCGGGCCGCAGCAAGCCCCGGGCTCCAAAATTCGCCGCTTCGAGCGGCCTCGCGCCGAGAGGCGCTTCTGCGGCCCGGTTCTTCTCTGCCCGCTTCGTGCGTGCGCGTTCCGTGCCCGGTGGGCGTCGTCGCGTGCCCGGTGGGCGTCGTCGCTTTCGGGTCTGGAGGCGCGGCGCGGGTCCGCCCCGCGGCCCGCTCAGTCCAGGCTGTCGCGGCGCCAGAGCGACGCCGCCTCGGTGAGGTCGGCCGCCAGTTCCGACAGGCGCAGCGCACGCGTCGTGAGCTCGGACGCCCGGTCCCCCGCCGTCAGGTCCGCGTCGTCCGCCACCGCGGTCGCGCCCGCTGCCGTGAGCCGGCAGAACGCGGCACCGCGGTCGAGCGCCACCGCGAGGTCACCCGTGTAGAGGCCGTGCAGGATCCGGTCCGCCAGCGTCAGGATCTCCGCCGGTCCGGTCGGCTGTTCGGCGCCCGCGACGGCCTGGTCGATCGTGCCGATCCGCTCCGTGCCGCGCGCGAAGAGGTACGCGATCTCCTCCGGGTTCTGCCGGATGACGGTGCGGACGAGGTAGATCCGCCACAGTGCGCCCGGGAGCGTGTGCGCCCCCACCCGCGCCCACAGCTCGGCGATGGCGTCGATCCCGTGCACGTCCGTGTAGGTCACCAGGCGCTCGACGACCGCCGGGTCCGGGTCCTGCCGCACGCGGTGGAGCAGGGCGTTCGCGGTCTCGTGCGCGACGCGGTTCACCACGGCCGGGTCCTCGCCGCCCTGGATCGCGGCGAACTCCTGGTCGGTGAAGTGGACGGGACGGTGGTGATCGCGAGGCACCGCGTCAGTGTAGGCACGGCCGGTGACGCGCCCGCCCTCCGTTCGCCCAGAACGCAACCGCTCCGTCGCGCGTACGGTGTCTGATCGGGAGGCGCTCCTCCCGCACGCGAAGGAAGAGGACTCCCATGAACCCCCTGCTCATCATCCTGGCCGTGATCGCGGTCATCCTGCTGTTCGTCGGTGGCTTCACCGCGAGCCTGAAGTTCCTGCTCTGGGTCGGCCTCGTGCTGCTCATCGTCGCGGTCGTGCTGTGGCTCGTCCGCACGCTCACCGGGCGTCGCAGCTGACCCGTCCCCTCGGTTCTTCCCAGAGGCCCTCACCCGCTAGCCTTGCGGGTGAGGGCCTCTAGCTCAGTTGGTAGAGCACCGGACTTTTAATCCGAGGGTCGTGGGTTCGAGCCCCACGGGGCCCACCGAACGTGACCGTTCCTTGGCTTGGCGGGGCTTCCCGTAGGATCGTCGGCATGCGCGATCGCCCAACCGGCAGGATCGGCTCACTGGACGGACTCCGCGGCGTCGCTGCCGCCGTCGTCGTCGTCCACCACGCCTTCCTCTCGATCCCGACCCTCTCGGACGGCAACTACCGCCGCGACGTCCCCGACTGGGCGAGCTGGATGGTGTACTCCCCCGCCCACCTCGTGTGGGCCGGCAGCGAGGCCGTCTTCGTCTTCTTCGTGCTGAGCGGCTTCGTCCTGACCCTCCCGGCGCTCCGCCGGTCGCAGGACTGGATCGCCTACTACCCGAGCCGGCTCGTCCGCCTCTACCTGCCGGTGGTGGCGTCGATCGCACTCGCGCTCGTGTTCTTCTTCCTCGTGCCCCGGCAGGACCAGCCGCACCAGTCGTTCTGGATCAACCGGCACGCCGAGCCGTTCACCCTGCACGGCCTCGTGAACGACCTCACGCTCCTCGCTCCGACGCTCGTGAACAGCCCGCTCTGGTCGCTCACGTGGGAGGTCCTCTTCTCCCTGCTGCTGCCGCTCTTCGTCTCGATCGCCGCGGTGACCCGACGCTGGTGGTGGGTGACCGCCATCGTCGCCGTCTTCCTGTCGGCACTCGGCGAGTACGAGCACTCGAAGTGGCTGATGTACCTGCCGATGTTCCTGCTCGGCTCCGCGCTCGCGGCCGGCTGGGAGCGCCTGCCGGACGTCCCGACGCTGCTCGGCTGGGTCCTGCTCGTGGTGAGCCTGCTCGGCATCACCGTGAAGTGGTGGCTGCCGACGACGGCGTGGTGGTCGCCCGTGCTGCCCGCGATCATCCTCGCCTCGGCCGGCACGATCGTCGTGCTCGCCGGCAGGTGGTTGCCCGCCGAGCGCTTCCTGCTCGGCGCGATCCCCCGCGAGCTCGGACGGCTCTCGTTCAGCCTCTACCTCGTGCACGAACCCATCACGGTGTCCGTCGCGAACCTCCTCCCGCGTGCCCTGCCGTCCTGGCTGGTCCTCGTCGCGATCCCGATCGGCATCGGCGTCGCCTACGTGTTCTCGCGGCTCGTGGAACTGCCGGCGCACCGCTTGGCGAAGCACATCGCGAAGTCGCTCTCGAGCCGTCCACCCGTCCCGCAGGCTGTCTGACGGTTCAGCACCTCGCCGGGCGGGTGTCCGGGGGCACGGATGCTGAGCACCTACAATCCCGGTGTGGCTCGACGAACCGACGGCGGTGTGCCCGGCGGCTCCCGTCGGTCCACCGCGCAGACCAGGCGCCGACGAGCGGTCCCCGCGATCGCCCTCGGCGCCATGTGCCTCGGCATCGCCGGGCTGCTCGTCATGCTGCCCGCCGTGTCCGACGCCTGCCAGCCGGTGCCCGCGACGTCCGACTTCTCCGCTGAGCAGGTCGCGGACGCGATCGCCCCGGGCTCCGACGTCCTCATCGTCGGCGACTCGTACACGACGGGTCGCGGTTCCTACGACGACGTGCACGGGTGGGCGCAGGACCTCGTGTCCGAGCGGCAGTGGGACGCGACCATCAACGGCTACCCGGGGACCGGCTACGTGAACCCCGGCCGCGGTCGCTCCTCGCGCGCCGTCTACCTGTCCCGGATCGAGCAGCGGGCAGCACTCACGCCGGACCTCGTCATCGTCCAGGGCAGCCAGAACGACTGGCTCACCGACTCCACCACCCTCGAGAAGACCGTCGAGCGAACGCTCCGGCAGGCCGAGGTGCAGTGGCCGGACGCGGTCGTGGTGGCGATCGGCCCGTCGGCACCCCAACCGCGCGCCGAGGCCACGACCGGCATCAACGACGCGGTGGCCGCCGGTGCCAGCGCCGTGGGCGTCCCGTACATCGACGCGATCGACGGGCAGTGGTTCACCGCGATGAACAGCGGCAGCTACGCCGCGACCGACCAGCAGCACCTCAACGACGCCGGGTACCTGTACCTCGCGGGCAAGATCGACGCCGAACTCGAGCAGCTCGCGACGCAGCCCGACGGCGAGCAGTGCCTCTGAGCACCCGGCCGGGGTACAAGTCGTCCTCAGGAGCCTCAGGGTGGTTCCACTGCACAGTTCAGTCCGCGTTCAGCCGACTGTTGGGCTGCCGCCGATAGTGTCGTCCCCGGATCCGATCGACGGATCCTGCAGCACCGCACCATCGCAGAACGAACGGGGTACACCGTGATCGAGCCCATCGAAGCCACGCAGACCAGCACCACCGGTGACGCGCGCCGCATCGTCGAGCTCGCAGCAGCGACCAACACGACGATGAGCAACGAGCTCCTGCTCGACACGCTCCGCCGGAACGCCCAGGTCACGACCCGCCACATCCGTAAGGACTTCGTCGAGGTCGCGACCGGCACCGCGGTGCTCGGCTACGTCTGCCGGCAGCGCAAGGACTTCATCGCCCTCCGCGGGGACGACCCGGCGTGGGCGCACGAGGTGGGCCGCTACGCGAGCGAGTCCCTCGCGGTCGAGGCGCTGCGCATGCGTCGCGCCTGACCCTCCCGGACGAACGACGAAGGCCGCCCCACCTCGGGGCGGCCTTCGTCGTGTCCGGCGCGGACCAGCGGCGGCGGTCCGGCTGTCGCCCCGCGCTCTGCCGAGTCTCGCCCTCGCGGACACCCTCGCGCCGCACGAGGCGCGAACGTGTACGCAGGGCCGAGTCTCGGCTCCGCGGACACCGTCGCGGCGCGGGACACGCGAAACTGTCCGCCGGGCCGAGTCTCGGCTGCGGACCGGCCGCGCCCGGGTCAGGACCAGACGCGGCGGATGCCCCAGCTGCCGGTCCAGGCCTCGTCGGGCTCGAGCCAGCGCAGCCCCTCCCCGGAGTTGAGCGCGTCGGCCGGCGCCGTCATCGGCTCCACCGCCACGGCCAGCCCGGTGCCGTCGCCACGGGGGAACTCGCGGGAGGTGAACACCTGCACGTACGGGAACGACCCGTCCTGCCAGAGTTCGACGCCGTCGCCCTCCGGCCCGTGCATCGTCGTGCGCCGGATCCCCTCGGCGTCGGGCGTGACGTCCGTGTAGGCGGTGTCGAGGTCGGCGTCACCGGCGCGGACACCGGAGCGCAGGTCGAACGGGGTGCCGTCGACGGCCACGGTGCCGTTCGGGATCTTCCGCTCGTCCACGGTGAACGCCGTCGCCGCGTCGAGCCGGACGACGAGGTCCTCGGCGGGGGTGTCCCCGGCACGGAGGTACGGGTGCGCGCCGATCGCGAACGGCGCACGCACGCCGGAGCGGTTCACGACCTCGTGCGTCACCCGGATGCCGTCGTCGACGAGCTCGTGGTGCACGCGGGTCTCGAGCGTGAAGGGCCAGCCGTGCTGCGGGTGGATCGTGGCTTCCTGCACGATGCCGGACTCGGTCTGGGACACGACGCGGTACGGCGCGAACCGGAGCAGCCCGTGCGAGGCGTTGCCGTACTTCGGCTCGGAGACGTCGAGCTGCTGCTGCTTGCCGTCGAGTTCCCACACACCGCCGGCGACGCGGTTCGGCCACGGCGCGAGCACGATCCCGTTCGCCCCGGGCGGCAGGGACGTGACGGGGAACGGCTCGGTGAGGTCGAACCCCGCGACACGGAGTTCCCGGATGCCGGCGGCCACCTCGGTGACGATCGCCTCGACGACCCCGTCGGGTCCGGCGTGGCGGAGGTGGTACTGCCCTCCGGTGGGAGCTGCGGTCATGAGGTACGGGTCCTTCCCGGTGCGGATGGTGCTGATCGTGCGGATGGTGCTGGTACTGCCGGCTCGTCCGCCACGACCACCTCGACGCCGGCCGCCCGGATCGGGGCGACCTGCTCCGCCGTGGTCTCGGCGGTGACGACGACGTCGATGTCCTCGAGCCCGCGGACGACCCCGATGTGGGCCCGGCCGAACTTCGACCCGTCCGCGACCACGACCGTACGCCGAGCCGCGGCCGCGAGCATCCGCTTCGCCTCGGTCTCGGGCAGGTTCACGTTGGTGAGGCCGTGCGCGACGTCGACCCCGGTGCCACCGAGGAACACGAGGTCCGCGGCGATCATCGGCAGCAGCGTGCCGTTGAACGGCGCCACGAGGGAGTGCTGCAACGGACGGAGCGTCCCCCCGGTGACGATGACGGTGAAGCGCGGGACGGCGGCCTCGAGCACGAGCGCGGTCGTCAGCGAGTTCGTGACCACCGTGACGTCGACGAGGTCCTCGCGGGCGACCAGTGCCGTCGCCACGGCTGCGGGCGTGGTGCCGACGTCGAGCACGACGCACTGCCCGGAGCGCACGAGCGCCGCCGCGGCGCGGCCGATGGCGGCCTTGGCCACCTGGTGCTCGACGGCGGTCTCCTCGAAGGGGCGCTCGGTGGAACCGGCCCCGAGGCGGACGGCACCGCCGCGGACCCGCCGGATCCGCGCCTCCTGGTCGAGCAGGGAGAGGTCCTGCCGGACGGTCACCTCGCTGGTGCCGAGGGCCGCTGCCAGGGCGGCCGTGCGGACGAGTCCGGGCGCGCCCTCGACGATCGAGACGATGCGGTCCTGCCGCAGCGGCGCGGGGAGCGCGCCGGCCAGGAAGGAGAGGTCGTCGTCCGTCATGCCACCAGTTTCGCGTGCTTACGAACACTTTCGCAATGCTTCGTGGAGCCGCTAGGGTTGTGCGGTGATCACCAAGCGCGTGACGAAGCTCGCGGACGGACGCGACCTCTTCTACTTCGACGACGCCGACTCGACGCTGCCCGCAGAACGCAGCATCGACCAGCGTGTCCTCGACCCGCGGCCGGAGACGGCGCGCATGCGGCAGGACGTCCTCACGGGCGAGTGGGTGTCCATCGCGGCGAGCCGGCAGAACCGCGTGTTCCTGCCGCCGGCCGACCAGGACCCGCTCGCGCCGCAGTCGGCGGAGAACCCCTCCGAGATCCCGAGCCGGTACGACGTGGCGGTGTTCGAGAACCGCTCCCCGTCCTTCGGCCCGATGCTCGCCGGACCCGACGGGGCGGACGACGCCCCGCCGTCGCTCGACTCCCTGACCGAGGTCGGGCTGAACCGGCAGTTCCGGAGCGTCGGGCGGTGCGAGGTCGTCTGCTTCTCGCCCGCGACCGAGGGCTCCTTCGCGTCGATCTCCGAGTCACGCGCCCGCACCGTGGTCGAGGCGTGGGCGGACCGCACGGCGGCGCTGTCCCGGATGCCCGGCATCCAGCAGGTCTTCCCGTTCGAGAACCGGGGCGAGGCCATCGGCGTCACGCTCCACCACCCGCACGGGCAGATCTACGCCTACCCCTACGTCACCCCGCGCACCCAGCGCCTGCTCGAGAGCATCGAGCGGTTCGGGCCGGACCTGTTCGAGCAGCACCTCGCGAACGAGCGCGCCTCCGACCGGGTCGTCCTCGCCGGTGAGCACTTCACCGCCTTCGTGCCCTTCGCCGCACGCTGGCCCATCGAGATCCACATGCTCCCGCACCGGCACGTCCCCGACTTCGCCGGGCTCACCGACGCCGAGAAGGACGAGCTGGCGCACATGCACCTGCGACTCACCCGCGGGATCGACAAGCTCTACGACGACCCGACGCCGTACATCGCCGCGTGGCACCAGGCGCCGGTGCACACCGGGCGCGACACCGTGCGGCTCATGCTCCAGATCACGTCCCCGCGACGCGCGGCGGACAAGCTCAAGTTCCTGGCCGGCAGCGAAGCCGCCATGGGCGCCTGGATCGGGGACCTCGTCCCCGAGAAGGCGGCCGAGTTCATCCGAGGAGGGATCGAACGCGCATGACGTTCCAGCAGGTCTACGGGTACGAGCCCGCGGTGCGGTACTCCGCGCCCGGCCGGGTCAACCTCATCGGTGAGCACACCGACTACAACGACGGGTACGTGCTGCCCTTCGCCATCGACCGTCGCACGACCGCCTCGATCGCCCCGCGGGACGACCGGCAGCTACGCGTCGCGTCGGCGTTCGACGCGGGCACCGTCGTCGAGCTCTCCCTCGACGAGCTCGCGCCCGAGCGCATGGACGGCTGGTCGGCGTACGTCCTCGGCATCGCGTGGGCACTCCGCGAGCAGGCGGGCGCGGACCTCACCGGCAAGACCGGCTTCGACGTCTTCATCGAGTCGGACGTCCCGGTCGGTGCCGGGCTCTCGTCGAGCGCGGCGATCGAGTGCGGCGTCGCACTCGCCTTCAACGACCTGTGGGAGCTCGGGCTCGACCGGAAGACCCTGGCCCGGGTCGGCCAGTACTCCGAGAACCACGCCGTCGGCGCCCCCACCGGGATCATGGACCAGTCCGCGTCGCTGCTCGGGGAGCAGGACGCGGTCGTCTTCCTGGACTGCCGCACGCTCGACACCGCCGTGGTCGACCTGGCGCTCGAGGCGAACGGGCTCGAGGTCCTCGTCGTCGACACGCGCGTCGAGCACGCGCACGCCACCGGCGGCTACAAGGCCCGTCGCGCGTCGTGCGAGCACGGTGCGGCCGTGATGGGCGTCGAGGCGCTCCGCGACCTGTCGGTCGACGACCTGCCCCGCGCGCAGGAACTCCTCGACGACGAGACCTTCCGCCGTGTCCGGCACGTCGTGACCGAGGACCAGCGCGTCCTCGACACCGTCCGCACGCTGCGCGAACACGGGCCGCGGGCGATCGGGTCCCTGCTGGTCGCGTCGCACGAGTCGATGCGGGACGACTTCGAGATCTCGGTGCCGGAGCTCGACCTCGCGGTCGCGACCGCGATGGAGCACGGTGCGGTGGGCGCGCGGATGACCGGTGGCGGCTTCGGTGGTGCGGCGATCGCGTTGGTCGACCAGGAGGCGCGGCAGACGATCGCAGACGCGGTCACCGCCGCCTTCGCCGCGGCCGGGTACCGCGAGCCGACGGTGTTCACGGTGCACGCCGCGCAGGGCGCCCGGCGCGACTGACGCGCCGGGTCTCTCGGGCTGGGCCGGCCGGGGGCCCCGGGTCAGCGGGTCGCGTGCCCCGTGGTGACGGTCACGCCGCCCCACGGGAAGCCGTGCGGGTGCAGGACCTCGTGGTCGATCTGGTCCATCACGACGTGCCCCTGCCACACGGTGTAGATCAGCACGCCGACCACGACGACCACCGGGACGGCCAGGTACGCCGCGAACCGGACGACGTCACCGAGCGAGCGCTTCCCGAACCGCGCGAGCATCGGCGGCAGGAACACCCCGACGACGACCACGAGGAGCAGGACGGCGATCGCGGCCGGCGCGGTGTGTCCCTCGACGTTCACGGTGGGCGGCGCACTCGACAGCGGGTTGCCGGCGTTGTCGATCCAGTGCCCGTCGCTGTCCGTCCCGCCGTACTCCGACGAGGCGGACCACATCGTGAGCGTCGGGTACGACAGGAGCGCGACGGCCCCGATCAGCACGAGGCCCCCCGCTCGCGGTCGCAGCTGCCGTCCGGCGTGCGCCATCACGGGCGCGGTCTGCACGTTCTCCCCCATGTTCGAGACCCTAGCACTGCGGTCGACGCTCACGGCGCGCCCTCGAGTCGCTGGATCGACCACGAGACGTCACCGATCGTGAACGGGTGCAGGTCGCCGTGCGCGACGGCCCAGTACACCCACTGCCACTGCACGATGAACAGCACCCACACCAGCACGGTCACCCCGACCACCCCGGCCAGACCGAGCGCGAGCACGCGGTCCTGGTCCCACCGTGCGGCACCGCGCCGAGCGACCCCGACGACGAAGCCGGCCGCCGCGAGGCCGACCGTGAGGAGCACCCACCCGATCCACGGCCGGGCCTCGAACTGCACGAAGCCGAGTTCGTGCACGTCCGTGCTGCCGGGCAGCCGCGGCTGAGCGGACCAGTTCTGTCCGAGGACCTGCAGGAACAGGCACAGCAGCGTGATCCAGACGAGCTTGCGGGCGTCCTTCGCGAAGAGCGACTCGCGTGCCCGGGGCTCCGCGGCGGAGGTGGTCATGCTCGAACGGTAGCGCGGTGCCGGCCGCGGCAGAAGCGCCCGTCCGGGGCACGCCCCGGACCCGGCCACCTCGGGCCCGCGCGGACGTGGCGGCGGCGACCCGCGCCTCCCGACCGTGCTTCGTGAGCAGAAATGGTCGGGTTCCACGACGGGACCCGACCATTTCTGCTCACGAAGCAAGCCGCGCGCTAGTGCAGGTGGCGCTCGGCGGCCTCGACCACGTTCTTCATCAGCATCGCGCGGGTCATCGGGCCGACACCGCCGGGCGTCGGCGACAAGAAGCCCGCCACCGAGGCGACCGCGGGGTCGACGTCGCCCCGGAGGCGAGCCTTGCCCGTCTCCGGGGAGACCACGCGACTGATGCCGACGTCGATGACCGCCGCACCGGGCTTCACCCAGTCCGGCTGCACGAGCCCCGCGACACCGGCCGCGGCGACGATGATGTCCGCGCGGCGGCACTCGGCGGCGACGTCCTCGGTGAGGGAGTGGGTGAGGGTCGCGGTGGCCTCGAGCCGGGTGAGGAGCAGCCCGAGCGGACGACCGACCGTGAGCCCCTGCCCGATGATCGTGACGTGCTGGCCCCGGATCGGGACGTCGTACGCCTCGAGCATCGCGACGATGCCGCGCGGGGTGCACGGCAGGGGCGCGTCGATCGTGCCGGCACCGCCCGGGACGGCGAGCACGAGCTCACCGAGGTTGGTCGGGTGCAGGCCGTCGGCGTCCTTCGCCGGGTTCATCAGCTCGAGCATCGGGATCGGGTCGATCCCCTGCGGCAGCGGGAGCTGCACGATGAACGCGGTGACCCGGGGGTCGTCGTTCATCTGCAGGATCGCTGCCCGGATGTCGGCGGCCGACGCGGTCTCGGGCAGGTCGATGCGGACCGAGTCGAGCCCGATCTGCGCCGAGTCGCGGTGCTTGCCCGCGACGTAGGACACCGAGCCCGCGTTCTGGCCGACCATGATCGTGCCGAGCCCGGGGCGGAACCCGTGGTCGTGCAGCCGGTCGATGCGGACCTTCAGGTCGTCGAGCGTGCGGGCGGCGAGGGCGGTGCCGTCGATGCGGACGGCACTGCCCTCACCCGCCCAGCGCTCGCGCGGCAGCGGCGCGGGCGACGGGGCGGCGCCGCTCACGCGTAGAGCGGGAACGCGTCGGTCAGGGCCTTGACCCGTGCCGAGAGCGCGTCGATGTCGGGGTTCGGCATGAGGGTCAGCGCGATGATGTCCGCGACCTCGGTGAACTCCGCGTCGCCGAAGCCACGCGTGGCCAGCGCCGAGGTGCCGATGCGGACACCCGAGGTGACCATCGGCGGGCGCGGGTCGAACGGCACGGAGTTGCGGTTCACGGTGATGCCGACCTCGTGCAGGAGGTCCTCGGCCTGCTTGCCGTCGACCTCGGACGTGCGGAGGTCCACGAGCACGAGGTGCACGTCGGTGCCACCGGTGAGGACGTCGATGCCCGCAGCCTTCGCGTCGTCGGCCGTCAGCCGTGCGGCGAGCGCCTGTGCACCGCGGATCGTGCGCTCCTGGCGCTCCTTGAACTCCGGGGTGGCTGCGAGCAGGAACGCGGTGGCCTTGGCGGCGATCACGTGCATGAGCGGACCGCCCTGCTGGCCCGGGAACACGGCCGAGTTGAGCTTCTTGAAGAGCGACTCGTCGTTGGACAGGATGATGCCGGAGCGGGGGCCGCCAAGGGTCTTGTGCACCGTCGAGGACACCACGTGGGCGTGCGGCACCGGGGACGGGTGCAGGCCGGCGGCGACGAGACCGGCGAAGTGCGCCATGTCCACCCAGAGCTTCGCGCCGACCTCGTCCGCGATCTCGCGGAACTTCGCGAAGTCGAGCTGGCGCGGGTAGGCCGACCAACCGGCGATGAGGACCTTCGGCTGGTGCTCGATGGCCTTCGCGCGGATGTCGTCGTAGTCGACCTCGAACGTCTCCGGGTCGACGCCGTACGCGACGGCGTTGTAGATGCGGCCGGAGAAGTTGAGCTTCATGCCGTGGGTCAGGTGACCGCCGTGCGCGAGCTCGAGGCCGAGGATGGTGTCGCCGGCCGAGGCGATGGCGTGCAGGACGGCCGCGTTGGCCGTGGCGCCCGAGTGCGGCTGGACGTTGGCGTACTCGGCGCCGAAGAGCGCCTTCGCGCGGTCGATGGCGAGCTGCTCGGCGACGTCGACGTACTCGCAGCCGCCGTAGTAGCGCTTGCCCGGGTAGCCCTCGGCGTACTTGTTCGTGAGCACGGAGCCCTGCGACTCGAGGACGGCGCGCGGCACGAAGTTCTCCGACGCGATCATCTCGAGGGTGTCGCGCTGGCGGCCGAGCTCCTGCTCGAGGACGCGGGCGATCTCGGGGTCGACCTCGTTCAGCGGGGCGTTGAAGGCGGTGTTGGTGGCTGCGGGGGGCAGATCGGTGATGGACACGGGACTCCTCGTTGTCTGTTCCGTCGCGCACGCGCACGACGAGGTGGACGGGTGGGCGCGGCCCAGGCGTACGGCCGCGCACCGTGTCAGGTGTCGCTCCCCGATGGTGACCCATCCAACGCCAGTCGCGACCCCCCGATCGTACCGAGCGAGCAGGTTCGTGTCACCCTGGGTGCATGACCCTGTTGACGCCCGACGTGGACGAGCGCACCGACGCCCGCACGAGCGTGCGACCGGACACGCCGTGGGTCGCCGTCGTGTGGGACGACCCGGTGAACCTCATGTCCTACGTGACCTACGTCTTCCAGCAGTACTTCGGCTTCCCACGGGCGAAGGCGGAGCGACTCATGCGCCAGGTGAACGACGAGGGACGCGCGATCGTGGCGACCGGCCCCCGCGAAGCGATGGAGGCCCACGTCGAGGCCATGCACGGGTACGGGCTGCAGGCCTCGGTGGACAGGGCGCCCGCTCCGTGATCCCGTTCGTCCGCCGTGCCGACGGCGTGCACCTCGCCATGTCCTCCGGCGAGCGCGGCGTGCTCACGTCGCTGACCGAGCAGCTGCAGCAGGTGCTCGACGGGGACCTCGCATCCGACCCGGTCGCGGCGCGGATGTTCCCGGACGCCTACCGCGACGACGCCGAGGCGAGCGCGGAGTTCCGGCGGTGGACCGAGTCGGACCTGGTGGCGAGGAAGACCGAGAACGCCCGGGCCGTGCACGCGTGGCTCACCGGGGCGCGGGACGGCGCCTTCGAGACCTCGGACGAGCAGGCCTGGCTGCGCTGTCTGACGGACCTGCGGCTGACGATCGCGGACCGGCTGGGGATCGTGGACTCCGCCACGGAGGAGCAGTCGTACACCGCCGACGCGGGCGTCGGCCTCCGGGACGTCTACGACTGGCTCGGGTACGTGCAGGAGCACCTGGTCGAGACCCTGACCGGTCCGCGGTGAGCGTCGCCTTCCGCCCCGTCGACGGTGACGACCTGGAGGCGCTGCTCGCCTTCTCGACGGACGAACCGGTCGCGTGGATCGGTGCGGACCGGTACCGGGCCGAGTCCGCCACGGGCAACTACCGCCCGGAGTGGTCGTGGCTGGCCCTGCGGGACGGTCACCCCGTCGGCCGTGCGCTCTGGTGGGGCGGCGCGGACGCCACGGCACCGTCGACACTCGACGACCTGCTCGTCGCACCGGGGTCGTCCGACCCCGACGAGCGCCGGGAGATCGCCGCCGGACTCATCGCCGCCGGGGCCGCCGCGTTCGGTTCGCTGCCGGAGTGGATCGTCGACGTCGCGGTGGACTGGCACACGGACGACGCCGCCGTCGCGGCCGTGCGGTGGCGGACGGCAGCGGCCCGTGCCGCCGGACTCGGACGGATGACCGAGCGGGTCAGCGTCGCCCTCGAACAGCCGGGCGCTCCCGCGACGGGGTCGGTGTCGACGCCGGCCCTGCGATTCCGCGGTGGCGACGACGCCGAGTTCGTGGACCTCTTCGCGCGCGTCGCGGTCGGGAGCCTCGACGCACACACGCTGGCCTCCGTCGCCGAACTGGGCTCGCGGGGCGCGGCCGCCGACGACCTCGCGTTCTACCGGTCGCTGCCCGGATCCCGTGACGGGTGGCGGGTCGCCCTCGACGCGGAGGGGCTCGTCGTCGGCTTCGTCATCGCGACCCGGACGGCGTACGACGCGGCCGTCAGCTCCATCGGCGTCCTGCCGCAGCACCGGGGGCGCGGCATCGTCGACGGACTGCTGGCCGAGGCGGTCCGGGTGCACGCCGCTGCCGGTGCACCGCGGGTGGTCGGGACGACGGACGCGACGAACACCCCGATGCGTCGGGCGTTCGAGCGTGCGGGATTCGTGGTGACGAAGCGGCGGATCGTCTTCGAGTCCTGAGTTCAGAAGGCAGCCTTGCAAGTTCGCCTGTCGAAGTAGTACCGTGACGGTATGGAATCGGACGGTGACGGCTCGGACGTGCTCGCCGGTGCGCTGCTGACGCTGTACGGCAAGATCCGCCGCACGACACTGGTCGGCAAGGTCGACGACGTCACGGCCTCGCAGTCCGCCGCACTCGGGCGGCTCGTCCGCGACGGCGCGACCACGACCGCCGAACTCGCCCGTGCCGAGGGCGTCCGCCCGCAGTCGATGGGCGCGACCGTCCAGGCGCTCGAGGACCTCGGCCTCGTCACCCGCACGCAGGACCCGACCGACGGGCGCCGGACCATCGTCGCCGCGACCGACGCCGGCCGCACCGCCCGCGACGAGTCCCACCGCGCCCGGACCCGCCTGCTCGCCGAGCGCCTCGCGACGCTCGACCCCGACGACCGTGCCACGGTCGCCCGCTCCCTCCGCATCCTCGAACCCCTCGTCGAACCGTGACCACCAGGAGGGGCGACCCGCGTCGACCGACGCGAGCCGCGCCTCCTGGCCGTCACGACGCGACCCCCTCGCAAAGGCAGCCGACCACGTCCACCGCAACCGCCCCCACACCCGTCTCCCCGTCGACCGGCCCCGGCGGCAGCGGCTTCGGCCCGAAGCTCCTCGTGCCGGTCCTGGTCGGACCGCTGCTCAACCCGATCAACACGACGATGGTGTCGGTCGCCCTCGCGCCGATCTCCCGCGACCTCGGGATCGGTGCCGCGCAGGCGATCTGGCTCGTCGCGGCGCTGTACCTCGCGAGCGCCATCGCGCAGCCGACGATGGGCAAGCTCGCCGACCGGTTCGGTCCGAAGAAGGTGTTCCTGACCGGACTCGTCATCGTCGGGATCGCCGGGATCGTGCCCGAGTTCCTGACCGGCTTCGGTGGCGCGGTGTTCGCGCGCGTGCTGATCGGCATCGGGACCTCGTCGGCGTACCCGGCCGCGCTCACGACCCTGCGCCAGCACTCCGCCCGCATCGGGAAGCCCACCCCGCCGCTCGTGCTCGGCGCGCTGTCGATCACGTCGCTCGTGTCCGCCGCCGCCGGGCCGCCCCTCGGTGGAGCGCTCATCGCCGCGTTCGGCTGGCACGCGATCTTCCTCGTGAACGTCCCGCTCGCCGCCTTCGGGATCGTCGTCTCCGCGCTGTGGCTGCCGTCGGACAAGCTCCGGCCGCGGACCGACGAGGACCTGCCCGTCCTCACCGCCCTCGACCCGTTCGGGATGCTGCTCATGACCGGCTTCGTGTCGGCGCTGCTCGTGTTCCTGCTCGACCTGTCCGCCGGACTCTGGTGGCTGCTCGGCACGGCGGTCGTGCTGCTCGTCGCGCTCGTGCTCTGGGAGCTCCGCGCCGTGCGGCCGTTCGTCGACGTGCGGATGCTCGCCCGGAACGGTGCCCTCTCCCGCACGTACATGCGGCTGTTCCTCGTCTACCTGCTGGCGTACACGATGACCTACGGGTTCTCGCAGTGGGTGCAGGACGTCGCGGGGTACTCGAGCGACGTCGCCGGGTACATGCAGCTGCCCGCGGCGATCGTCGCGGGGGTCGCGTCGTTCCTCATCGCCCGGAAGACCGCCGTGCGGGGGCCGCTCATCGTCGCGGCCGTGGTGCCGATCGTCGGCGGGCTGCTCCTCGTGCTGCTCCACACCGGGTCGCCGGTGTTCCTGCTCGTCCTCGCGCCGGCGCTGTTCGGCGTACCGCAGGCCCTGGCGTCCGTGTCGAACCAGGCGGCGCTCTACCGAGTCGTGCCGGCGGAGTACATCGGGACCGCCGCGGGGCTGTCCCGGACGAGCGTGTACATCGGGGCGATCGGGGCGTCCTCGCTGATCGGCGGGGTGTTCGGCCAGGCCCCGACGACGCCGGACCTGCACGTGCTGGCGTGGGTGATCGTGGGGGTCGCGGTGCTGTTGAGCGTCCTGACGATCGCCGACCGGGCGTTGTCGCGGCCGCTCCCCCGCTGACGCCGCCCGGAGCGCGCCGCGCCTGCCCCTGCCCCCGCGCCCGCGGACCCCACTTCGTGAGCAGAAATGGTCGGGTCACGTCACCGCACCCGACCCTTTCTGCCCACGATCCCGCCCGAGGGCGCCCCCGCGCCCGCGCCGGCCCGCGCCCGGTACCCTGATGCGGTGACCGACCCGACCGCTCCGACCGCCCCGAGCGAGCAGACCCCCACGCACTGGACCCTCACGCTGGTCTGCGACGACCAGCCCGGGATCGTGCACGCCGTCTCCGGAGCCGTCGTCGCCGCGAGCGGGAACATCACCGAGTCGCAGCAGTTCTCGAGCGTCGACACGAACACGTTCTTCATGCGCCTCCAGGTCATGGCCCCCGTCGACCGCACCACGTTCGAGGCCGCGCTCGCGTCCGTCGCCGAGCGCTACGACGCCCGCGTCCAGCTCGACGTCGTCGGCCGGCCGCTGCGCACCCTCGTCCTCGTGTCGAAGGCCGGGCACTGCCTGAACGACCTGCTGTACCGGCAGCGCGGCGGACAGCTCCCGATCGAGGTGCCGCTCGTGCTCTCGAACCACGCGGACCTCTCCGAGCTCGCGTCGTTCTACTCCGTGCCGTTCGAGCACCGGCCGGTGACCGACGCCGCGAGCAAGCAGGAGATGGAGCGCCGGGTGCTGCAGGCGGTCGAGGAGCACGACATCGAGCTCGTCGTCCTCGCCCGGTACATGCAGATCCTCTCGCCGGAGCTGTGCGCCGCCCTCGAGGGTCGCGCGGTGAACATCCACCACTCGTTCCTGCCGGGCTTCAAGGGCGCCAACCCCTACCGGCAGGCGCACGCCCGCGGGGTCAAGCTCATCGGCGCGACGGCGCACTTCGTGACGAGCGACCTCGACGAGGGCCCGATCATCGAGCAGAACGTCGTCCGCGTGGACCACACGAAGGACCCCGCCGAGCTGGTCTCGATCGGCCAGGACGAGGAGTCCCGCACGCTCACCCAGGCGGTGCGCTGGATCGCCGAGGACCGTGTCCTCCTCGACGGCGCCCGCACCATCATCTTCAAGTAGGCACCGCATGTCAGCACCGCAGTCCCCCGTCGATTGGGGCGACACCCCGGACCCGCACGCCATCCGCCCGCGGAGGCTCGACGGCTGGACGGTGCTCCGCATCCTGGTGTGCGCCTTCGGCCTGGTCTCGCTGGCGTACTGGGGCTACATCGCGTGGCCGTTCCCGATGCCCGGCATCCTGTTCATGATCGGCGCGCCGGTGTTCGCGGCGGTGGTCTGGTACCTGTTCCGGTCGCAGGCGTCGCCGATCGAGACCGACATCGTCGGCAAGACCATCGTCGAGGTCGCCCTCGTGATCGCGGCCGGCGGGTGCTGGATCTCGATCGGGCACCCGGTGGTGGGGCTGGTCTTCATCCTCGTGGCGGCCCTGTCGGGCGTGGTGCAGTTCCGCAAGGAGACCCGGTGAACGGCGGCGCGACCGTCGCTTCCGTCGGCGGCTCCGTCGGACGGGAGGCGCGGCGCACCCTGATCCGCTCGGCCCACGTGGTCGACGCGGCCGGCTCCACCGCGGACGGCTGGGTCCTGGTCGTCGGTGACACGATCCACGCGGTCGGCTCCGGCCCCGAGGCACCGGCGGCGACCTCGGTGCACGAGGTCGTGGACCTCGGCGACGCCGTCCTGACGCCCGGCTTCATCGACCTGCACGGCCACGGCGGCGGCGGCACCGCGTACGAGGACGACTCGATCTCAGCCGCCCTCGAGGTCCACCGCTCGCACGGCACGACCCGCTCGGTCCTGTCCCTCGTCGCGAACCCGGTGCCCGCGCTGACCGCCTCGCTCGACCGCATCCGCACGGTGATGGCCGACGACCCGCTCGTGCTCGGCGTCCACCTCGAGGGACCCTTCCTCTCCCCGCACAACAAGGGTGCCCACAACGAGTCGTTCCTGATCGACCCGGCGCCCGGTCCGGTCGCGGACCTGCTCGAGGCCGGCGAGGGCGTCGTGCGCCAGGTCACCATCGCGCCGGAGCTCGCCGGCGCCCTCGACGCGACCGAACGGTTCGTCGCCGCGGGCGTCACCGTCGCCGTGGGCCACACCGTCGGCACGTACGACCAGGCCCGGGCAGCGTTCGACGCCGGCGCGACCCTGCTCACGCACGCGTTCAACGCCATGCCGGGCATCCACCACCGGGCTCCCGGGCCGATCGCGGCCGCCGTGGCCGACGACCGCGTGACGCTCGAGCTCATCCTCGACGGCGTGCACGTGCACCCGTCCGTGGCGTCGATGCTGCTGCGTGCGGCACCGGGCCGCGTCGCCCTCATCACCGACGCCATGGGTGCTGCCGGTGCGGCCGACGGCTCGTACACGCTCGGGTCCCTCGCCGTGACCGTGACGGACGGGATCGCGCACGTGGCGGGGACGGACACCATCGCGGGGTCGACGCTGACGCAGGACGTGGCGCTGCGGAACGCCGTGACCCTCGCGGGACAGACGCTGCCGGACGCCGTGGCGGCGCTGACCAGCGTGCCGGCGGCGGCGCTGGGGCTAAGCGACCGGCTGGGTCGGCTCGCGCCGGGGTACGCCGCCGACCTCGTGGCGTTGTCGCCGTCGTTCGAGGCCCAGCGGGTGTGGGGCGCGGGGCGCGAGCTGCGCTGACCCGTCGCGGCGCCTACCGGTCGACCGGCCGGCCCCGCAGCCCGCTCGCCCACGACGTGTCCGCCGTGGCCCCGACCCGCAGCGACAGCGTCCCACCGCGGGTCACGAACGACGCCGGCACCCAGGACCTCTCGAGCGTCCGGCCGTCCAGGCGTGCACCGTGGACGTACGGCTCCGTGCCGGAGGACCGGACGACGATCCGCTCCCCGCTCGACCGCCGGATGTCGACCGTGCTGAACGTCGGGCTGCCGATGAGCATCTCCGCCCGCCCCGGCGTCTGCGGGAACAACCCGATCGACGCGAAGACGTACCAGGCGCTCATCGTGCCGAGGTCGTCGTTGCCCGGCAACCCGCTCGGCCCGGTCGCGTAGGCGTCGTCGACGACCCGACGCACGGTCTCCTGCGTCTTCCACGGCTTGCCGAGCGCGTTGTACATCCACGGCGTGTGGATGTCGGGCTCGTTGGTCGGGTCGAACTTGGTGGGATCACCACCGGTCACCGCGAACGCGCCGGAGCTGTCGTGGAAGAAGGCGTCCAGGCGAGCCGCAGCGGCATCGTCACCGCCCAGCGCGGTCGACAGCCCGTGCACGTCCTGCGGCACGAGCCACGTGTACTGCGCGCTCGTCCCCTGCGCGAACCCGGTGCCGGTCGAGGGCGACCAGTCCGGCGTCCACGACCCGTCGGCCTGGCGAGCGGCCTGGTACCCGACGGCCGGGTTGAACGTGTTCTTCCAGTAGGTCCCGCGCTCCGCGAACATCCGGGCATCCGAGCGCAGTCCGAGCGACGAGGCCCAGTACCCGAGCGCACTGTCGGAGATCGAGTCCTCGAGGGTCTCGGCAGCGCCACCCCAGCACGAGCAGTCGTCGTTCGCCGCGTACTGCCGCTGCAGGTACTCGTCGAGGGCCGGCCGCTGCGCCAGGCACTGGCCCGGGCAGCCGATGTCGCTCTCCGCGTCGGCGTTCTCGACGGTCGCCTGGTGCCGTAGCGAGGCGTAGGCGGCTCGCACGTCGAAGTTCCGCACACCCATGGCGTACCAGGTGGCGAGGGTCGCGGCCGAGGGGTCGCCCGTCATCACGTGGGTCGGGGCACCGAGGTGGAGCCATCGGTCCCACACCCCGCCGTTCTGCTCGGCGAACCGCAGCATCGACTGCGCCATGTCGCCGGCGACGTCCGGTCGCAGCAGGGCGAGCAGTTGGATCTGTGCCCGGTACTGGTCCCACCCGGAGTACGTGCCGTAGACGGCCCGGTGGCCCCGGTCCATCCGGTGCACCCGCTGGTCCGGCCCGAGGTAGCGGCCGTCACGGTCGTTCAGCGTGTTCGGCTGCATGAGCGCGTGGTACACGGACGTGTAGAGCTGGGTGGTCCGGTCCGCGGTACCGCCACCGACGCGCAGGCGCGTCAGTTCGCGGTTCCAGGAGGCGCGGGTGCCGGCCGCCACGCTGGCGACGGTCGAGCGCGGGGTCACCTCGCCGTCGCGGTTCGCGACGGCTCCTGCGGCGCTCACGTACGAGATGCCGATCTTCGCGTGCACCGTCGCACCGCGACGCGCGTCGAACCCGACCCACGCGCCGGAGCCGCGTCCGGCACGGTCGGCGCCGGTCAGGTAGCCCTCCCCGCCGGAGGAGGACGTGCCTCCTGGCCGGACCGTGCCGTCCTGCCAGGTGCCGGTGCTCGTGAACGCCCGGTCGAAGGTCGCCGTGAAGAACAGGCGGTAGTAGCTGCGGCGGTCGGGGTTCGTGGCCCCGCCCCCGTTCGCACGGCGGCTGCAGAAGCCGCCGGTCAGGACGCTGCCGCTGACCGTGCGCGTCCGTGCGTCGACGCGGGTGGTCGCCGCCTCGCTGCCGTTGATCGAGTTCGACGTGCGGAAGAGCAGGTTCGCGTCCTTGCCGGCCGGGAACGCGAACTCGCCGACGCCGGCACGCGTGGTGACGGCGAGGTCGGTGCGGACGCCGTTGTCGAGGCGGACCGTGTAGCGGCCGGGGCTCGCGGACTCGTCGTCGTGCGAGTAGCCGGCGGCGTAGACCGCGTCGGTGGAGTCGGACGACGGCGAGGTCGTGACCGGTGTGGTGACGGGCATGATCGGCACGTCACCGGCGGCCCCCGGCGCGCAGCCCGCACCGTTGAGGTGCGTCAGGCTGAACCCCCGCAGTCGGTCGACGTCGTACGAGTAGCCGTTCGCGACCGGGGTCGAGGTCTGGTCGCCCGCGGTGCCGGTGGGGCTCCACTGGAGCATGCCGAACGGAGCGGTCGCGCCGGGCCAGGTGTTGCCGTCGCCGCTCGTGCCGATGAACGGGTCGACGTACCGGGCGGGGTCGGAGACGGTGCGGGCCGCCTGCCCTGCCTGCGCGGACGGCGAGGCGACCGCCGGTGCGGCGACCATCCCCGTCCCGAGCAGCGCGGCGATCGTGGCCACCGCGGCGAGCGGCAGCGGGCGGAGGAGCGGGCGACGGTGCACGCGGGAACGGTTCACGCCCGCGACGCTAGACCCCTCGGACGGGGGACGCGCGATCGGTCACCGAGCGCTCCCCTGCTGTTCACGTCGATCGGCCGCCCCGCCCGCGCCTGCTTGGATGGACGCCATGCAGCACGGGGACGAGCACGCGCCGGGCGGTCGACGTCGCCCACCGCGGGCGATCGTCCTCGTGATGGCCGAGTACGGCGTCGGGGACTCGCCGCTCTGGTACCGCGGATCCTCCGAGGATGTCGGCCTCGTCGACGCGGGCGCGGACGGCTTCGGCCTCAGCGCTGCCCTGCGGCACGACCTCGAGGCGTGGAACGACGTGTTCGACTCGCTGAGCGGGACGTCGTTCGAGTGGCCCTCGGCCGCCGCCCGTGACGCCCACAGGGTCGACGCGTTCACGCTCGCGAGCAGGGTGCAGCTCGAACTCGGCGACGGTGTCCACGTCTGGTGCGGCGCCGGCGGCGGGATCGACACCTTCCCGGTCGCGCACCCCGTCGTGGTGGCGCCCGCCGACCGCGTCGGCACCGAGGTCGAGTCCTGGAACGGCCGCCGCCGCGCCGAGGTCCTGTCCGCGCGCGCCGCCGGGCTCCGCGAGGGCACCGCGCGCGCGATCGTCGGGTGGCGCGCGCTGACCGAGCGGGCCGGGGGGCCGTTCGGTGACGCGGAGACCCGAGCACTGGGACTCCGCACGGCAGCACGCATGCAGGCCGACGTCGGCGTCCGGGCGCAGGTGGTGTCCCTCGCGGGCGCGAGCGGACCGTACACCCCGGCCGACGTCGACTGAGGTCCAGATCACACCCACCGCTGCGAGGATGGCCCCATGAGCGTCATGGTCTCCCTCTTCGATGCGCACCGCACCCGCACCAGCGAGAAGTACACGGCCTACCCGCCGGACGTGCTGCCGATGTTCGTCGCGGAGATGGACAGCATGCTCGCCGAACCCGTGCGGGACGCCCTCGTGGCCGCGGTCACGAACGGCGACACCGGGTACGTCGGGCACGGCCGGGCGCTCCCCGAGGCGTTCGCCGACTTCGCCGAGTCCCGCTGGTCGTGGCGCCTCGACCCGGACCTCGTGCGGACCACCACGGACGTCTCGGTGGCTGCGGTGGAGACGCTCCGCCGGGTCATCGAGCCCGGGGAGCAGGTCGTCATCATGCCGCCCGTGTACCCGCCGTTCTGGGAGTACGTCGCCGAGGCCGGTGGCTCCGTGACCGAGGTCCCGCTGATCGCCCCCGAGGGCACCGCGGACCCGTTCGACACGACGGCCGGGTGGCGGATGGACCTCGACGGGATCGGCCGGGCGTTCGCGGACGGGGCCCGCACGGTGCTGCTCTGCAACCCGCACAACCCCCTCGGACTCGTCCACACCCGCGAGGACCTCGCCGCCCTCGCCCGACTCGCCGCCGAGTGGGACGCCGTGGTCGTCTCGGACGAGATCCACGCGCCGCTCGTGCACGCGGACGCGACGTTCACGCCCTTCCTCGACTCCTGCCCCGAGGCAGCGGAGCTCGGGGTCACCCTGACGAGCGCGAGCAAGGCGTGGAACCTCGCGGGGACGAAGTGCGCCCTGATGGTCAGCGCCTCCGAGCGTGCCCGCGCCTGGTTCGACGGCATGCCCGGCGAGGTGGTGGAGCGCACCGGGATCCTCGGGTACACCGCGAGCGTGGCGGCGTTCAGCGAGGGCGGACCCTGGCTCGCGTCGCTGCTGACCGAGCTCGCCGCGAACCGCCGCACCCTGGCCGAGCGACTCGGTGACGTGCTGCCCGGCACCGGGTACCGGCAGCCGCAGGCGTCCTACCTGGCGTGGCTCGACCTGCGGGCGCTCCCGTGGGGTGACGACCCCGCAGCCCTGCTCGTCGACGAGGCGAAGGTCGCGCTCGGCAGCGGACCGGACTTCGGACGCCAGGGGGCCGGGTTCGCGCGACTCAACTTCGGGTGCTCGGCGGAGACCCTCGACGACGGACTCAGCCGCCTGCACACCGCGTTCGAACGACGTGCAGGCGGCTGATCCGCGGCCCTACTCGAACAGCTGCCAGGCCGGCTTGTTCGCGTACGTGTACGTGTAGTAATCGGCGAGCTCGAGGCCCGCCGCGGCTTCCTCGTCGACGACGACGGTGGCGTGCTCGTGCAGCTGCAGCGCGGACCCGGGGACGAACGACGACAGCGGCCCCTCGACCGCGGCGGCCACGGCGTCGGCCTTCGACGAGCCCTGGGCGACGAGGACGAGCTCACGGGCCTCGAGGATGGTGCCGAGCCCCTGCGTCATGCAGTGCGTCGGGACCTGGTCGAGGCTGTCGAAGAACCGGGCGTTGGCCTCGCGCGTGGACGGGGCGAGGGTCTTGATGCGCGTGCGGGACGCGAACGACGACGTCGGCTCGTTGAACCCGATGTGCCCGTTCGCGCCGATCCCGAGGATCTGCACGTCGACCCCGCCGGCGGCACGGATCGCGGCGTCGTACTCCTTCGCTGCGAACTCGAGGTCGGACGCGCGGCCGTCCGGGACCCGGACGCGGGAGGGCTCGAACCCGAGCGGATCGATGACGTCGCGCTGGATCACCGAGGCGTACGACTCGGGGTGCTCGAGCGGGATGCCGACGTACTCGTCGAGGGCGAACGCGCGGGCCTCGGCGAACGAGATCTCCCCCGCGTCGACACGACGCTGCAGGTCGGCGTAGATGCCCTGCGGGCTGGACCCGGTGGCGACACCGATGACGGCGGACGGCTTCTTCGCGACGACGGAGGCGATCTTGGCCGCGGCGACGCGACCGACCTCAGCCGGCGTGGGCAGGATGATGATCTCCACGGTGACAGCCTACTGGTCATGACCAGTCCGCGACAGGGTCCCGTGTCGGTAGCGTGGCGGCATGCCCACGCCTGACTTCGTCCTGTCCCTCCGCTCGAAGATCGGGAACGAGCCGCTCTGGCTCACCGGGGTCACCGCCGTCGTGACGCGCGGCGAGGGTCCGGACCGTGAGCTCCTCGTCGTCCGCCGGGCCGACAACCACGCGTTCACGCCGGTCACCGGCATCGTCGACCCCGGCGAGGAATCCGCGGTCGCCGCCGAACGCGAGGTCCTCGAGGAAGCCGACGTCGTCGCCGTCGCCGAGCGCCTCGCGTGGGTGCAGGTGCTGCCGGAGATGACGTACCCGAACGGCGACCGGGCGCAGTACCTCGACCTGGTGTTCGCCTGCCGGTACGTCTCCGGGGAGCCCTTCCCCGCCGACGGTGAGAACACCGAGGCCTTCTGGGCGCGGCTCGACGCGCTGCCGGAGATGCCCGCGACCATGCGGGCACGGATCGAGGCGGCCCTGTCCGACGACCCGGCCGCGCGCTTCCAGCGCTGACCCACGGGACGGGAGGCGCGGTGCGGGCCCGCACCGCGCCTCCCGTCCGTCAGTTCGCGGCTACGCGAGCGGGGCGACCGCCACGGGCGCGCCGAGCAGGCGCACGGCGACGGCCTCGCCGGCCGCACGACGGTCGCCGACCTCGTGCTGCACCGTCACCACGGTGTCGTCGTCGAGCCGGACCGTGGTGCGCCGGATCGACCCGAGGAAGCTCGAGGCCACGACCGTGCCGGTGACGCCCTCCGAGGCGAAGGCGACGTCCTCCGGGCGGACGTAGGCGAGCACCGGGCCGTCCGGCACCGAGGCGTCGAGGGCCGGGACGCTGAACCCGTAGACGAACACGTCACCCCCGCGCAGGTCCCCGCGGAGCCGGTTCGACTGCCCGACGAAGTCCGCCGTGAACGCCGAGGACGGGGACCGGTAGAGCTCCTCGGGCGTGCCGATCTGCTCGATGTCACCGGCGTTCATCACCGCGATGCGGTCCGAGACGGCGAGCGCCTCCTCCTGGTCGTGGGTGACGAACACGGTCGTGATGCCGAGGTCGCTCTGGATGCGGCGGATCTCGTCGCGGAGGGACACCCGCACCTTGGCGTCGAGCGCGGACAGCGGCTCGTCGAGCAGGAGCACGCGGGGGCGGGTGACCAGGGCCCGGGCGAGGGCGACGCGCTGCTGCTGGCCGCCGGAGAGCTGGTGCGGGTAGCGGTCGGCGAACTCTGCCAGGTGCACCATGTCGAGCGCGTCGATGACCTGCTCGCGGCGCGCGGCGGCGGGGACCCGGCGCATCTCCAGGCCGAACGCGACGTTCTGCCGCACGGTCATGTGCGGGAACAGCGAGTACTGCTGGAACACCATGCCGATGTCCCGCTTGTCCACCGGGGTGCCCGCGACGTCGACGCCGTCGATGCGGATGGAGCCGGCGTCGATGGCCTCGAGGCCGGCGAGCGCCCGGAGCGCGGTCGTCTTGCCGCAGCCCGAGGGTCCGAGCAGCGACACGAACTCCCCGGGTTCGATGCGGAGCGACAGGCCGGCGAGGGCACGGTGCGCGCCGTAGTGCTTCTCGACGCCGTGCAGCTCGACGGTCGCGCCGTCGGTGGCGAGCGATGCCGGGGCGGCGGGGGCGGTGACGGTCATGCGGACTCCTTCGGGGCACGGCGGCGGCGGGAGCCGACCCGGCCGATGACGACGAGCAGCACGAATCCGAAGAGGAGTGCGCCCAGCGAGAAGATCGCGGCGACGTAGGGGTCGGTCGACTGCACGAGCAGGAGCGCCGTCTGGAACGTCGTGCGGGAGAGGAACGAGGCGAGGGTGTACTCGCCGAGGACGACCGTGATGGTCAGGAAGCAGGCGGCGGTGATGCCGCGGCGGAGGTTCGGCAGGAGCACCCGCCACGTGACGGTCCACCACGACGCTCCGAGGGATCGGGCAGCCTCGGAGAGCACGGCCATGTCCATCGCGGTGATGGCCGCGGCGATCGGTCGGAACGCGAAGGGCAGCGAGACGATGCCGATCGCGAACGACAGGGTCCACGCGCCCGAGCCGAAGACCTGGGCGACGACCTGGTACACGGGGATGAACCCGACGACGAGGACGACCACGGGGACGGTGATCGGCACGATGCACACGAACTCGAGGACCCGACGGAGCCGCGGGTACCGCAGGGCCGTGATGATCTGGGCCGGCAGCAGGACGAGCAGCACGATCCCCACGGTGATGAGCGCGATGAGCAGGGATGCCCCGAGTCCGTCGAACACCGGCTGGTAGGTCGCGGCGTTCACCGGGTCGACGAGTGCGCCGTAGTGCGCGAACGTCAGGCTGCCGTCCGTCCCCTGGCGGAAGGTGAACTGCGCGAGGGCGACGAGCGGGACGGCGAACACGAGGCCGACCACGACGAGCACGATCGCGGCGGTGACCCGTGACGGGGCTGCGCCGAAGCGGCCGGGGCGAGCCGCGCCTCCTGGCCGACGACGAGACGACGGGCGCGACGGGCGCGACGGGCGCGACGGACGCACCGGGGCAGCCGCGCTCATCGCTGCCACCTCGATGCCCGACGCTGCAGCAGCGAGTACGCGCCCATCACGATCGCCATCACGACGACCATTCCGAAGGCGAGCACACCGGCGACGTTCTGCAGTCCGATGATCGTCTCGCTCGTGAGCTGCGTGCGGATGGTGAGCGGCACGATCCCGCCCTGGGAGATCAGGGCCGCCGCGGTGGCGAACGACGAGAACCCGTTCGCGAAGAGGAGCAGCAGCGATCCCCAGAACGCCGGCGCGAGCACGGGCAGGCCGATGCGGCGCCAGTACGTCGTGCGGGAGGCGCCGAGGGTGGCGGCGGCTTCACCCCAC
This sequence comes from Curtobacterium sp. USHLN213, assembly GCF_037144815.1. Lineage (NCBI taxonomy): Bacteria > Bacillati > Actinomycetota > Actinomycetes > Micrococcales > Microbacteriaceae > Curtobacterium > Curtobacterium sp. USHLN213. The sequence goes on from NZ_JBBCYQ010000004.1 coordinate 169,031, forward strand.
TGGGTCTTGACGCCGTCGAGGGCGGGCATGAACGTGAGGACCATCAGCGGCACCTGGAAGTAGACGTAGGGGATGACGAGCCCGGGGACCGTGTAGAGGAAGGTGCCCTCGGCGTTGAGGTCGATGTGGAAGACGGACACCAACCACGTCGTGACGAGGCCCTGCGCGCCGATCGTGGCGATGAACGCGAACGCGAGCATGACGCCACCGAACTGGGCGAGGACGCTCGCGGCGGAGTCGATCACGGACCGGACGAGCCCGTCGGGACGGAGCGCGGCGAGCGCCCAGCACACGATCGCCCCGACGACGGCACCGATCACGGCGGACACGGCCGACAGGGCGAACGAGCCGCCGAAGGCACGGAGGACCGACGGGTCGGCGAACGCGGCGAGGTTGGCGAACGTGAACGCGCCGTCGCTCGTGAAGAAGCCGCTGCCGATCGCGACCACCGCGGGGACGGCCAGGAACAGCAGGACGTAGGCGGCGAAGGGGGTGAGGCCGAGCCACGCGATGCCGCCGCGGCGCCGGACACGGGGTCCGGCGACGCGGCGGGCGGTGGCATCGGCCGGCTGCTCGCTCGTGACGAGCGTCGCCCCGGCGACCGGTGCCGATGCGGTCGTGCCCGCCGCGGGGGCGGGCACACCCGGTGCCGATGCGGTCGTGCCCGCCGCGGGGGCGGGCACACCCGGTGCCGATGCGGTGGTCATGCTGCTCAGGAGCCCATCGTCGAGGCCCACTTCGCCGACAGCACCTTCGCCGCGGCGGTGACCTGCTCGTCGGTCAGCTCGACGTAGTCCTTCGGCGCGCCACCGGCGGCGTCGAGGGCGTCCTGGTCGACCTTGCCCGACTTCTCGAGCGCGGCGAGGGTGGACGGGAAGGCGCCGGCCTGGAGGTACAGGTTCTGCACGTCCGGGCTGGCGATGTACTCCTGCCAGAGGCGCGCGGCCGCGGGGTGCGGGGCGTCCTTGTTGATCGCCTGCGAGTAGTACGAGCCGAGCGCCTGACCCTCGGGGACGACGGTCTTCCAGTTCTTGTTCCCGCTCGCGCCGGCCGCCGGGCCCCACGCGAGGTTGTTGTAGGACCACTGGATCACGACGGGCGTCTCACCCGAGGCGACGGTCGCCTGCGACGGCAGCACGTTCTGGAAGTTGCCCGCCTGCTTCAGCTTGCCGAAGTAGTCGACGCCCTTCGTGATGTCGTCGGCCGAGCCGCCGTTCTCGAGCGCCGCGAGGTACACGGCCGACGCGGCCTGGTTCGCCTGCGTCGGGTCACCCGCGATCGAGACCTTGCCCTTGTACTCGGAGCCGAGCAGGTCGTCCAGGTCCTTCGGGGCGTCCGTGATCTTCGACGAGTCGTAGCCGATCGACATCAGGCCCGTGTAGTCGCGGGTCCAGGCGCCGTCGGAGTCCTTGAGGTCCGAGGGGATGTCGCTCCAGTTCGCGACCTTGTAGTCCGTCAGCAGGTCGAGGTTCTGCTGCAGCACGGCGTTGCCGAGGTCGAGCACGTCCGGTGCCGTCGACTGGCCCTTCTGCGACTTCACTGCGGCGACCTCGTCGGCGCTCGAGCCGTTCGGGTTCGCGGAGGTGATCTTGATGCCGTACTTCTTGGTGAAGCCGTCGATGATCTTGCCGTAGTTGGCCCACGACGGCGGCAGCGCGATGACGTTGAGCTGCCCCTCCGCCTTGGCGGCCTTCACGAGGGCGTCCATGCCGCCGGCGGACTCGGCGCTCGTGGCGGTCTTCCAGTCGGTGTCGTCCTTGGTCGTGCTGGCGGAGCTCGTGGCCGAGCAGCCGGCGAGGGTGACGATGGCGGCGGCGGCCAGGGCGATGCCGGCGAGGGTGCGCTTGTGCTGCACGGGGTGTGCCTTTCGGGTGCTGTGGTGCGTCGGGGTGGACCGGGGTCCGGGTCCTGGACGATCGTGGACGCGTCCGGTTTCCGGCCAGTGCTGCGGCGGTGAACGGCGGCGGAACAGCGGGTTCGCCTGTACGGTTTCGCTTGTCGGCACAGGCGCCGGCACCGGCGTCGGCCCGCATCGGGCCGGCCGGGTCAGCACGGTCCAGTCCAGGAGGCACGGATGCAGTTCACGACGACCGTCCTGCAGGCGCGGAAGACGGCCACCGGCCTGCCGGTCCCGTCCGACGTCGTCGACGCGCTGGGCGCGGGGCGCCGCCCGCCCGTGGTCGTCACCCTGAACGGCGCCTACACGTACCGGTCGTCGATCGGCGTGATGAACGAGCAGTCCCTCGTCCCGCTGTCGGCGGAGCACCGTGCCGCCTCCGGGCTCGCGGCCGGCGACAAGGTCGAGGTCACGATCGAGGTCGACACGCTGCCCCGCGTCGTCGACCTGCCGGAGGACCTCGCATCGGCGCTGCAGGAGGCCGGGGTCCGTGCGGCCTTCGACACGCTGTCGAACTCGCGGCAGCGGGCCCTCGCCGACCCGGTCGTGCAGGCGAAGGCACCGGAGACCCGGCAGCGCCGCATCGACAAGGCCGTCGAGTCCCTGCGCTCGTAGGCGCGCCGGGCCGTGACGCGGGCGGCGGACACTCCCACGCGAAGATATGTGGCATGTCATCATCGAGCGGCGTTGTCCGGTTCCCCGCACACCGTCAGTACGAGGCGCTCCGCATCGAGGCGAGCAACGCGCTCATGGGACTGCTGGCCGGCGCCCAGCTGTCGAACCACCTCCTGCAGCTGAACCGCGGGTCGGAACGGCTCCTGCCCGAGGTGTACCCGAACGTTCCCCACATCCGGCGGTTCAACCTCACGGCCGACGCAGCGAGCGACATCCTCGGCGAGGCCGACGTCCACCTCGGTGCGATGAGCATCGCCTACGCGCTCGCCCTCCATGAGGACCACATGAAGACGAGCCTGCTCATGCTCGCCGAGGCCGGGGTGCTCTCCCGTCGTCGCGCGAGGGACGCTCACGCGGCAGGGCAGCACGGACTCCTGGAGGAAGCGTGCGGGGACACGCTCGACTCTGTCCCGCTGCAACAGCTGGACGTGCTCAGGCGTATGCGCAACGCGGTGATCCACGACGGCGGGCGCGTGGGCAGCGGTCTCGTCGGCAGCATCGCCTCCCTGTCACCGGAAGCATTGGCCGGGTGGACGAAGGTCGCCAAGAACGACCCGACGACGCTTCGAGTGGGAGATCGCCTCCGATTCGGTCACGGCGAGATGCTGCTCGCCCTCGCGGTGACGAAGAACGTCGAGCGGGATTCCAACCGGCTCCTCCAGCTCGGATTGCCCAGGGCGGAGTGGATCCGCATCGCCGTGGCCGATGCGCTGGCGTCGGTACCGGACGTCCTGCGCGGGAACGCCGCGAATCGCAAGGTGCACGGGTTCACCCGCCACCACTACGGTCCGCTCGCGATCGAACGTCACGAAGTGGACACCGCGTTGGCGTCACGGTGAAGAACAAAACGGGGCTCTTCTCGTTGAGCTACGGTCTCCCGCCGGGACTTGCACCCGGGTCTCCGCGTTTCTGTGAAGTCCCCGGTCGTGAACCGGGCGCGGCCCGAGCCGAACTCCTGCGCTCAAGGCTACAGCAAACGCCGCCGATCCCGGAGGTCGACGAGTGGTTCGACCTGCGCCCGCGGCGACCCGCGCCTCCCGGACGCAGCACGGCGCCGGACGGAACGCACCCGTGTCCCGTCCGGCGCCGCGGTCCTTCGCGCGCGAGCCCGCTGCCTCAGGCCCGACGCACCCGGAGGGTCACGATCTCGAAGGGCCGGAGCGTGAGCACGACCGGCTCCCCCGACTCCCACGAGTCCCCCAGCGGGCGTTCCAGCAGGTCCACCGCCGCCACCCCGGCGACGTCGAACCCGAAGTCGACGCCGACGTCGGCCGCGCGACCGCCCGACGCCTCGTAGAGCCGGACGACGACGTCGCCGGAGCGGTCCTCGGCGAGCTTCACCGCCTCGACGAACACCTGCGGCGACGACACCGTGACGAGCGGGTCGACCGTGGTCGTCCCCTCCACCGTGCGCACCGGCAGGTTGAGCCGGTACCCGGCATCGGCGGCGTCGAGCACCGAGGCGCCCACCCGCAGCACCGTCCGGAACACGTGGTGCCCCTGGTCGGCGTGCGGGTCCGGGAACGTCGGTGCCCGCAGCAGCGACTCCCGGACGAGCGTCGTGGTGCCGCCGTCGGCCCGGGTGCTCCGGGTGATGTCGTGTCCGTAGGTGGAGTCGTTGGCGACGGCGACGCCGAATACGGGCTCGGCGACGTGCACCCAGCGGTGGGCGCTCGTCTCGAAGCGGGCCATGTCCCACGAGGTGTTCTGGTGGGTCGGCCGGTCGATGTGGCCGAACTGGATCTCGCTCGACGCCGACGCCGCGCGGACGTCGAGGGGGAACGCGAGCTTGAGGAGCTTCTGGCGCTCGTGCCAGTCGACCTCGGTCACGATCGTCAGCTCGGACTGCCCGGCGACGGCGGAGTACCGGGTGGTGATCGACGACGACCCGAAGGAGCGCTCGACGACGAGTTCGTCGCCGGACACCTCGACCGAGGACGCCTCGAGCACCGTGCCGCTGCGCTGGTAGGCGCGGTCGATGTCCCACGCCTCCCACTGGTTCGGGGTGTCGCGGAACACGGTGTACTCCGCGGCGGCCGCACTCGGGGCGACGGCGTCGCGCCGGGACGCGTGGTCGATGAGCGACACGACGTGACCGGCCGCGTCGATGGTCGCCGTGACGACACCGGTGTCGAACACGAAGCGGTCGCCGTTCCGGACGGGAGGCACGGCTCGCGGTTCGTCGCCCAGCGAACCACCCAGGGCGGTTGCGTCTCCCGCCGCGACCGGCGAGGCGTTGAAGCGCACGACGTTCCCGGTCGAGCCGCTGCCGCCGGCGGCGTCCGCCCCCGACGGTGCGTCCAGCAGGGCGCTCCCACCGCCGGCCCGGGCGGTGGACGACGCACCGACCCCGGCGAGCGCCGCGGCACCGCCGTTCGCGAGCGCCGTCGTGGCGTTGCCGATCAGGCCTTCGAGCACACGGGCGACCTCGGCGTAGTTCGCCTCGGCGTTCTCGTAGACCCAGGCGATCGAGGAGCCGGGCAGGATGTCGTGGAACTGCTGCAGGAGCACGGTGTGCCAGGCCTGCTCGAGCTCCTCGTACGGGTAGTCGAGCCCGAGTCGGACGGCAGCGGTGGACGCCCAGAGCTCGGCCTCGCGGAGCAGGTGCTCGGAGCGCCGGTTGCCCTGCTTCGTGCGGATCTGGGACGTGTACGTACCGCGGTGGAACTCGAGGTACATCTCGCCCGACCACACCGCCGGCGTCGGCAGTGCGGCCTCGATCTCCTCGAAGACCTGCGCCGGGGTGCCGAGGTCGACCCGGGGGGAACCGTCGAGGTCGTGCTGGCGTCGGGCAGCGGCGACCATCTCGCGGGTGGGTCCGCCGCCGCCGTCGCCGAAGCCGTAGAGCAGCATCGAGGTGTTCGCGACACCGCGCTCCTTGTTCTGCCGTTCGCCGCGGTTCAGGTCGGCGGGTGAGACGTCCGAGTTGTAGGTGTCGGCCGGGGGCAGGTGTGTGAGGACCCGGGAGCCGTCGATGCCCTCCCAGTGGAACGAGGTGTGCGGGATGACGTTCGTCTCGTTCCACGAGGGCTTCTGCGTGACGAACCACTTCGAGCCGGCGGCGCGGACGATCTGCGGCAGGGCTCCGGAGTACCCGAACGAGTCCGGGAGCCACGCCTCGGGGGTGTCGATGCCGAACTCCTCGAGGAAGAACCGCTTGCCGGCGACGAACTGCCGCGCGAGCGCCTCGCCACCGGGGAGGTTCGTGTCCGACTCGACCCACATGCCGCCGACCGGGATCCACCGGCCCTCGGCGACCCGTTGCTTGATGCGGGCCCAGATCGACGGGTAGCCGTCCCGGATCCAGGCGTACTGCTGCGCCGAGGAGCAGGCGAACGTGAAGTCGGGGTCGCGGTCCATCAGGTCGAGCACGTTCGAGAAGGTGCGGGCGCACTTCCGGATGGTCTCGCGCACCGGCCACAGCCACGCCGAGTCGATGTGCGCGTGGCCGACGGCGATCGCCCGGTGGGCGGCGGCGCTGGCCGGCACGGCGAGGACGGGCGCGAGGACCGCTCGTGCGTCGGCGGCCGTCCCGGCGACGTCGTCCGGGTCGAGGGCGTCGGCGGCGCGTTCGAGCACGCGCAGGACGTCCGCGCCGCGGGTGCCGTCGGTGGGCAGCTCGGCCATCAGGCCGCGGAGGACCCAGAAGTCCTGCTGGAGCTCCCACACGGTGTCGTCCCGCTCGACGATCTCGAGCGCCTTCACCTTGTAGATCGGCTTCGTCCCGGCCGTGGAGCGCGACCCGAGCGGGGTCGCCCCCTGGAACGAGTCGCCGCCGATGTCCGGGTTCGCCGCGGCCTCGACGTAGAGCTCGAAGGACTCACCGGGACCGACCTCGAGCGGGACGGTGTCGTTCTTCGGCTCGATGCCCTTGACGGTCGTGCCGTCCGGCCGCCACGCGAGCCCCTCGGCCTGGAACCCGGGATGGCGCTTCGTGAAGCCGAGGTCGACCCGGAGCTCCGCCGTGGTGCCGGGCGCCGTCCCGAAGTCCTCCGGCACGGTGCCGCGGATCCGGAACCAGGTGGTCCCCCACGGTCGGCCGCCCCAGGAACCGCCCACCGTGAACGGCTCGTAGTCGGCCGCGACCGCGACGTCGAACGGGACCGGTTCGTCCGGCACGGTCCAGGCGGCGATCTCCACCGGTGCGGACCGGCGCAGGACGGCGGGGTCGATGCGGTCCCGGACGAGCCGGGCGATACGGGCTTCGACGAGGGGTTCGTCGTGGTGCATGGAGGTGGTTCCTTTCCAGCAGGGACGGGTGTCAGCCCTTGATGCCGCCGGCGAGGGCGTTGCCGCCGCCGAGGCCTCGGGACACGACCACGTAGAGGGCGATGACGGGCACGGAGTAGATGATCGAGAAGGCCGCGAGCTGCCCGTACGCCACCGCCCCGTACTGCCCGAAGAAGTTGAAGATGCTCACCGCGGCGGGCACCTTGTCGGGCGAGAGCAGCAGGACGAAGGGGACGAAGAAGTTCCCCCAGGCCTGGATGAACACGAAGATGAACACCACGGCGATGCCCGGGCGCATGAGCGGGATCACGATGCGCGTCAGGGTCGTCATCATCGAGGCGCCGTCGGTCCACGCCGCCTCCTCGAGGGAGATCGGCACCGAGTCCATGAAGTTCTTCGCCATCCAGATCGCCATCGGCAGCGAGGTGGCGGCGAGGAAGAAGATGCAGCCCCACACGTTGTCGATGAGGTTGAGCGACACGAACAGCGCGTAGACCGGCACCATCATGGCGGTGATCGGCAGGCCGGTGCCGAACAGGATCCCGTACAGGAACGGCTTGTTGACGCGCATCTTGTAGCGGGACAGCGGGTAGGCGGCGAGCAGCGCGAACACCACGGTGACGAGCGCCGTGCCGCCGGAGATGAGCAGGCTGTTCGCGAGCGGGATGAACGACAGCTCCGGCGTGAGGACCTTCGTGAAGTTGTCGAGCGTGAACTGCGACGGCACCTTCACCGACAGGGACGCGTCGGGGTCGACCGAGGCGAGCACGAGCCAGAGCAACGGCACCGCGAAGCACACCGCGATGACGAGCAGCACGATGTTCGACACCCAGCGCATGGTCCGACCCCGCGGGGAGGTCATGTGCAGCGAGCCCGGGGCGGTCACCGAACGGGTGGTGGTCTGGTCGAGGGACGGGGCTGTGATGGCCATCAGTCCACCTCCGGCTTCAGTGCCTTGATGTAGATGATCGAGAACACCGCGCCGACCACGAGCAGGATCGTCGCGATCGCCGTCCCGAAGCCGAGCTGCGAGAACTTGAACGCCTCTTGGTAGGCGAGGATCGGCAGCGTGGACGAGTCCGTCCCGGGCCCGCCGGCGGTCATCACGTAGATGAGGGTGAACACCGACAGGGTCTGCAGCGTCGTCAGCATGAGGTTCGTCGAGATCGACCGGCGGATGACCGGCAGGGTGATGTAGACGAGGCGCTGCCACCCGGTGGCGCCGTCGACCTCGGCGGACTCGGTGATCTCCTCGGGGACCTCCTGCACGGCGGCGGAGTACACGAGCATCGAGAACGCGGTGCCGCGCCAGATGTTCGCGAGGATGACGGCGAGCATCGGGTACGTGTAGAGCCAGTTCGGTCCGGTGATGCCGATCGACGCGAGGAACTCGTTGAGCGTCCCCTTGTCGTTGAAGAACGCGTAGGCCGCGAACGACGCCACGATCTCGGGCAGCACCCACGCGGCGACGACGAACGTGCCGACGACGGCGCGGACGACCTTGTGGGCACTGCGCATAAGGAGCGCCAGCGCGAGGCCGAGCACGTTCTGCCCGACCACGGCCGAGGCGAGCAGGAAGACGATGGTGAGGATGACGGACTTCGGGAAGTCCGGGTCCTGGAACAGCTCGACGTAGTTCTTCAGGCCGACGAACTGCTGGTCGGCGGCGCCGACCCCGGTCAGCGCCGAGTTGGTGAACGACCCGTAGAACGACGAGATGACCGGGCCGAGCAGGAAGATGACGAGCAGGACGACGGCGGGGAGGAGCGGGACCGCTCGTCCCACGTTCCGCAGGGGCTTCCGCTTGCGCGGGACCGGCGGATCGGTGCGCTTCGGCGCACCGGGCGCCGACAACGTCGGCGCGAGGGGGGTGCTGGACACAGTGGTTGCCTTCCGGGTGCGGAGGGGGTTCCGAAGGTGGGTGGGGTCGGACTGGAGGCGCGGCGCACGACGCGATCCGCGCCTCCAGTCCGTCAGGTGGTGCCGTCCCGTCAGCCGGAGACGGTGTTGTCCTTGCCGACCACCTGTTCGACGGACTTGTCGTACGCGGCGGCCGCCTGCTTCGGTGTCTGCTGCCCGGTCATGACCGACTCCATCGCCACCTGGATGGCGTTGGACACCTGGGAGTACTCACTCGTCGCCGGGCGGAAGTTCGTGTGCTCCACGAGCCCGGAGAAGAACTTGAACGTCGGGTTGGACGCGTCGTACGTCGGGTCCTCGGCGACGTCCTTGCGGACGGCGATCTGGCTGTTCTCGATGTCGTACTTCAGCGAGCCCTTCTGGTTGAGGAAGGTCGAGATGAAGTCGAACGCGGCCTGCGGGTTCTTCGAGTTCTTGCCGACCGCGAGGGTCCAGCCACCGGACATCGAGTTGTAGCCCGGCTCCTGGCCGTTCTGCGTCGGCATCGGTGCCTGGCCCATCACGTCCGACCACTCGGGCCACGGCGCGGTGCCGGACTTCAGCCACGTCCCCGACTGCCACGACCCGTCGAGGTCGATCGCGAGCTGGCCCTTGGGGAGCCACGTCTGCGCGATCGTCGTGCCGACCTGGCTGTCGAGTGCCTGCTGCGGTGTCGGGCCGAGGCCGCCCTGGTAGACGTCCTTGATGAACTGCAGCGAGTCCTCGAACTGCTTCGAGCCGGTGACCCACTTCTTGTCCTTGTAGAGCGTGTTGCCGGAGCCGTCCGCGCCGTACAGGAGCATCTCGAAGCCCTGCATCGTCGACGCCTCGCCCTGGGGCTTGCCGGAGTAGACGTTGAACGGGATGACGCCCGGGTCCTTCTCCTTGATGGTCTTCGCGGCCGCGAGGACGTCGTCCCAGGTCTTCGGCTGCCACGGGACGGGCAGGCCGACCTTCTTGAAGATGTCCTTGTTGTACCAGAGGGCCCGGGTGTCGGTGCCCATCGGGATGCCGTAGGTCTTGCCGTCGACGCCTTCACCGGCCTGCTTGGCGTTGTCGTAGAACTGGCTCCAGTCCTTCCACTTCGCCGTGTACTTGTCGAGCGGCAGGAGGTAGCCGGCCTGAGCGTCGGCCTTGATGAGGAAGGTGTCCTCGTACATGACGTCCGGTGCGGTCGCCGGCGCCTTGTTCATGAGCGCGAGCTTCGTGTAGTAGTCGTTCTCCTGCGCCTGGATCGGTACGAGTTCGACCTTCTTGCCCGGGTTCTCCTTCTCGTACTCCTTCTTGACGACCTTCATCTGGGCGTCGAGCTGCTGGAAGGCACCGAACTTCTGGTACGCGATCTTGATGGTGTCGCTCGAGGCAGAGCCTGAGCTGGAACAACCAGCCAGACCGACCGCGGCGACTGCCACGGCTGCGAGTCCGGCGATGATTCGGGTGCGGCGTTTCATCGGTGCTCCTTTGCACGGGATGTTCGCGGGCTCCGTCACCCGCGCGCAGGATTACTCCACCGTATTGACTTATCCGTGTCAAGAGCTGTGGCGTGTCGATTCGGTCACGCTCGCGGACGGCTCAGACCGGAGTGGCACCGCCCGTGACCGTGATGCCGCCGGTCGCCGGGACGTCGACGAGCAGCACGCTCGGCCGTCCGACGTGGCGTCCCTGCCGGATCACCACGCGGTCGCCGGGCTGCACGGCCCCGATCTCGCGCAGGTACGCGCCGGTCGATGCCGCGGCCGAGCCGGTCGCCGGGTCCTCGGTGATCCGGCCGGCCGGGAAGAGGTTGCGCGCCTCGTACTCGAGCGCGTCGGTGCGGTGCAGGACCGTGACCGTCCCCGCCCAGCCGGCCTCGCGCTTGAGGGCCGCGAGGGGCTCCGGGGCGAAGCGGAACTGGTGGAACAACTCGACGTCGGCGAGGACGATCACCGGGTGCCAGTTGCCGGCGAAGGACTCGAGCACCGGGAAGCCCGTCGCGACGTCGTCGACCCTCAGGCCGAGCAGGGCGAACAGGCGGTCGCGGAGGTCGGGGTCGAGCGGCCGGGACGCCGGCTGGACGCTCGTCATCGCGACCTGCACGCTGCCGTCCGGAGCGGTCGTGGCGTCGAGGGCGATCTCCCCCGCGGCGGTCGTGAAGACCCGGCGCCCGAGACCTTCGCGCTCGGCGAGCACCACGGCCGTGGCGATCGTGGCGTGGCCGCAGAACGGGACCTCGGCCGCCGGCGAGAAGTACCGCAGGCGCGGGCCCGCGGCGGTCTGCCCGGTGACGAAGGCGGTCTCGGGGTACCCGACCTCCTGCGCGATCGCGAGCATCTCGTCGTCGGAGAGGTCGGCCGCGTCGAGCACGATGCCGGCGGGGTTGCCGCCGCCGGGCTCGGCGGCGAAGGCGGTGTACCGGAGGATCTCGTTGTGCACCCTGCGACCGTACCGCCGCGGGCGTCGGGGCCGCGGGCGCGCGTTCGTGAGCAGGAATGGTCGGGTCCGCATCACGAACCCGACCATTCCTGCTCACCAGATCACTCCGAGGCGGGGATCCCCCGGCGCCGACGGAGCACGAGCACGCCCGCACCGGCGGCCAGGAGCAGGAACGCCGCCACGGCGCCGACCCCGAGCCCCTCGGCACCCGTGAACGCCAGCGCACCGGTCACGGGGTCGATCGTGATCGTGGTCCAGCCCAGCACCGTGCCGTCCTCGGCGGTCACCACGATGCGGTGTTCGCCTGCGGGGGCGTCGGTCGGGATGGTCGCCGTGACCGTGCCGTCCGCCGCGACCGTGGCGGTCCCGAGCAGCGTCGGCGTGGAGAACATCCAGACGTGCACCTGCTGCCCGGCGTACCGGGTGCCGACGCCGATCGTGATCGTCTCGCCGGGGCGCGCCGTGGCCGGGGCGGTGAGCGTGCCGCGGTTCGCCTCGGTCAGGGACGACTCGGACGGTGCGACAGGCGCACCCGAGGGCGAGGTGCCCGTTCCGGGGGTGGAGCCACCGGGCGCGGCGCCACCCGGGGCGGGCGTCGACCCGCCACCCGGCGTCGGCGTCGTGCCACCGTCGCCCGGGGTCCCGCCGTCGCCCGGCGTCCCACCGTCGCCCGGCGTCCCACCGTCGCCCGGCGTCCCACCGTCGCCCGGGGTCGACGAGTCGCACGGATAGGTGCCCGTCCGGAGCGAGAACCCGTCCGTGTCGTTGTCGTCGGCGTAGAAGGTCGCCCGCGAGCCACCCGTGCAGACACCCGAGATCGCGAAGCCCTCGTTCGCCAGCGTCCGGTCGGCGTTCGACGGCGCCTCGTACACGGCCGTCGCCGCGAAGGCTCCGTCGGCCACCTCGTACAGCGCCGTCCGGCCCGAGCACGCGTCGTCGCAGACCACCCAGAGCGCGTCGAGCGTCGGGTCGAACTGGACGTCCGCGACGACGGAGAACGGCGTCGCGATCGTGGCCACCCGCTGGAAGGCGCCGTCGGACATCAGGGCGTACGCGTACACGCTGGCCGTGCCCTCGACGCCGACGAAGAACAGCCCGTCACCGTGTCCGGCGTAGGTCGCCGGCGTGTACGCGGCGCCGGTGTGCTCGTCCGCGAAGCCGTGCGTGGTGAGCCAGGAGTCCGGGACCCAGGTGACGCCCTCGAGGCCCGCGTTCGCGCCGAGCCCGGGGAAGTCCGCCGCGAGGTTCCACTCGTCGGTGGCGTCCAGCGTCGACTGGGAGCCGTCGGAGGTGGCGAAGCGCAGGACGGCCGGGCGGCTCGTGGACGACACGTCGTTGTTCCGCTCGGTCGAGACGTAGACCGCGCCGGGGTCGTCCGACGTGACGGTGACGCCCTCGGCATCCGGGGTGCCGGAACCGTCGGCGTAGTGCAGTTCAGTACCGGCCGCGTTCGAGGGCGCCCATCCGCCCTCGCCGTCGGACACGAGGTGGTAGAGCAGCCCGTCCCCGTTCTGCACGGCCCAGAGCTGCCCGGCGGCCGAACCCGACGTCGAACCCGAACCCGAGGCCGTCCAGTCGATGCCGCTCAGGTCACCGGTGAAGGTGTCCTCGTCGTCGAGCACCCGCTCGTCCGGACCACCGGGCCACGCCTCGGCGGTGACGACCCCGGCGAACCGGTTCGCGGTGCCCTTGGTCGGTGCCGAGGTCTCCGCGAACGCGCCGGTGCCGTCCGGGTTCCGGCCGTACGTCGTCGCGGCGTGCGCGGTCCACGTGTACGAGTCGACGACGTCGCCACGAGGATCGAACACCCGCGCAGAGTCCGCCTTGCCCAGCCCGAACCCGAAGTCCTGCTCGTCGAGGACGGTGAAGCCACCCGGTGCGACGGTCGTCCCGGTCGGGATCGTGTACGCGTGCGTGTCGTCGCTGTCCCGGAACACGTACCCGCCGAGGTCGACCGTGGTCGTCCCGACGTTCGTCAGCTCGACCCAGTCGCCCGGGGTCCCACCGTCGGACTCCACCTCGTTGATGCGCACCGGCGAGGAGCAGTCGTTCGCCGCACCCTTCGTCGACGCCGTGGTGTCCACGAGCGCGCCGGTCCCGTCCGGGCAGCGCCCGTACGTCACCGCGGCGTGCGCCGTCCACGAGTACCGCAGCACGAGCTCGCCCGCCGGGTCGTACACCCTGGCGGTGTCGGCGCCGCCGAGCCCGAAGTCGAAGCCGGGAGCGGTCGCCGACACCTGGTCGATGACGAAGTACCCGCCGGCGGCGATGGTCGAACCGGCGGGCAGGACGTACGCCTCGTGCGAGCTGTCGTCGTCGAGGAACGCGTACCCGGACAGGTCGATCGCCGCCGACGAGGTGTTCCGCAGTTCGACCCAGTCGGTGTCGTCGCCGTTCGACTCGACCTCGTTCACGACGAGTCCGTTCGGGCTCGCGGCGCCCACGGACGGATCGTCGTCACCGACGGCAGCGGAGGCGGGCGACGTCGTCAGCACGCCGGCGGCGACGACGAGGGCGGCGGCGACGGACGCGCCGAGGCGCAGAGCACGGGGATGCATGCAGAGTCCTTCTCAGGAGTTCGGGGGGGGGGACCTGCACGACTGTTCAGCATCCGGGCATCCGGCCGGTGGCGGCGAGGTGAACGACGGGTGTCGCGCGCGACACGGGGAACGGCACCATGTGCCGGACGGGAGGCGCGGGTCGGGCCTGCACCGCGCCTCCCGTCACGGGCTGGTCGCGACCGACCCCCGTCAGCGACGGATGAGGAGGGTGCTCGCCCGCGGCGACAGCGCCGCGTCGAGGACGAGGCAGGCCGCGCCGACCGCGGCCACGTCCGCTCCGCGACCGCTCTCGGTCACCACGACCGGGTGCTTCGGCACGAGGAGTGGCGAACCGACGATCGCCTCGCGCGCCGCGGGGAGGGCCGCGCTCGCGATCCGCGACCAGAACGGGCCGCCGAACACCACGCGGTCGATGTCGAGCAGGTTGACGATGAGGACGACGGCGTTGCCCATCACGGTCCCCGCCTCGGCCGCGAGTCCGACCGCGACCGGGTCCTCGGCGTCGATCGCCGCGCCGAGGGCGTCCCAGGCACGGTCGACCGCGGCGACGTCCGCGGGTGCGCCGCCGAGCGCGAGCCCCCGGGCCTGCGCGATGTGCACGAGGCGGTCCGGTGCCACCGCCGCGCCGACCTCGCCCCGCGTGCCCTCGCCGTCCGGCGTCCCGGCGAGCGAGCCCTGGTCGACCATGATGTGCCCGGCGTCACCGGCGTTCGACCCGACCCCGCGGACGGGCTCGTGGTCGACGGCGAGGCCCACGCCGAAGCCCGTGCCGAAGTACACGAAGGCGAAGTTCCGCGCGGAGGACTCCCCGGCGAGGAACATCTCCCCCACCACCGCCGCCGTGACGTCCTTCTCGAGGAGGACGGGGTACCCGGTCGCCTCGGCGAGCGCGTCGCGCAGCGGGACGTCGCGCCACCGCGGCAGGAAGGGCGGGTCGAGCACCACGCCGGCGTCGACGTCGATGGGTCCGGGGCTGGCGATGCCGACCCCGAGCACGGCCTCGACGTCGACGCGCGCCCCCGAGACGAGCTCGTCGATCGCGGTCGCGATGGTCCGGACGACCTCGGACGGGTCGTCCGCGGTCGGGGTCGACGTGGTGCTCGACGCGACCACGGTGCCCGCGAGGTCGAGCAGCACGTACGTCACGACGGCCGGGTCCACGTGCACCCCGACGGCGTAGCGGCTGCCGGCCTCGAGCCGCAGGATCGTGCGGGGCTTGCCGCGACCGGACACGACCGTGCCCGACTCGGCGATCATCCCCGCCTCGATGAGGAACCGCGTGACGTTCGACACGGTCTGCGCGCTGAGGCCCGTGCGGGAGGCGAGCTCGACGCGGCTCAGCCCGTCCGGCGAACGGCGCACGGCGTCGAGCACCACCGTCCGGTTGAACCCGCCGATCGACGGGAGGTTCGCCCCGCGCCGATGCTCTGCCATGCCGCGACCATACCGCGCTGTCACCGCTCGGCGAGTACCGCTTCGCGGAGGACCACGGCGAGACGCTCGGAGAACTCGCGCGTGATGTGTTGGCCGTCCTTCCGGATCAGGACGTCGTCCGCGAGGACCGGGCAGCGGCCGTCGACGCAGTACCAGCCGCTCGAATCGACGAAGTCCACGCCCGCCCGGGACTCGGCGACTCGACGCTCGGCAGCGGCTCCGAGCTGGTACGCGTCCGACAGTTCCGAGGTGCACGCGTCCGGGCCGTTCAGCCGCAACGCCGCACACTGCGACGGGTCCCCGCCCTGCGGCACCGCGGCGACGAAGACGACCCGGGCGCCCGAGCCGGCGACGGCGTCGACGAACCGACCGGCGGCGGCTTCCCACTCGCGCGCAGCCTCGGGCAGACTCGGGCGCCCGACGAGCTGCGCGACCCCGTCGTACCCGTGGGTGACGACCACGATGTCCGGCGTCGTCTCGTTGATCTCGTCGATGGCCGCGGCTCGTTGCTCATTGCACCGCCTGCGATCGTCGTCTGACTTCCCGCGCACGGCGATGTCGAGCATCGGACAGCCGCTGGCGGTCAACCCGCGCACGATCGAGTCATGTCCGAAGGCCCCGACAGCCGCGGGCATCAGGGCGACCCCCACGGAGCTCCCCACGACCGTGGCCTGTCGGACGGGATCATCCGCCGCGAAGCGACACGACCCGGGATCGCCGATGACAGTCCGGTCGCACGCCTCGTACCCTTGCGGCGGCCCCGGCACCAGTTCGTCCAGCGCCGGGGTGAGTCCGACCGGCCACCGTTCCGACCGGAGACCATTCCCGAGCGCGGCACCGAGGGACCGCGGGGTCCAGGGTTCGCCGACCGCGCTGGCCACCCCGTCGCCGACCCGCCCGGTCTGCGGGGTCGGGGCTG
Source organism: Curtobacterium sp. USHLN213 (assembly GCF_037144815.1). Taxonomy (NCBI): domain Bacteria; kingdom Bacillati; phylum Actinomycetota; class Actinomycetes; order Micrococcales; family Microbacteriaceae; genus Curtobacterium; species Curtobacterium sp. USHLN213. Next base: position 185,058 of record NZ_JBBCYQ010000004.1, read on the forward strand.
CCGTGAACGTACCCGTCCCGAACGCCACCACCGCGAAAGACGCGACCGAGGCGACGACGCGGACGGTCGCACCGGGTCGGCGTCCGACCCGCATCGCCGGGAGTTCCACCCAGCGGCGTGACAGTCCGCCGAGGACGAGCCCGACGAGGACGGCCGCGCTCCCGGCGACCGCTCGCTGCTCGGGGAAGACGTACGCCGCCGCGACGATCGCCGGGAAGTGCCAGAGGTAGATCGAGTAGGACGCTTCACCGACCCACTGCACCGGGCGCCACCGGAGGACAGAGAGCGGAGGGAGCCCCTGCCCGGAGACGAGCACCACGATCGTTCCCACGACCGCCAGGACCGCGTCGGGGACCGGGACGGCATCCGCACCAGGGGCGGTGAGGGCGGCGACCCCGATGATCCCGAGCCCGGACAGGACGCCGCCGACGCGGATGCGGGCCGGCACGCGCTGCGTCCGCGCACCGACTGGGACCGAGAGTGCTCCGAGGGCGGCTCCGGCGGCCAGTTCCCAGAGACGCGATCCCGTGTCGAAGTACGAGGCTGCTGGCGCGGTCGTCCCCGCCGACGCGGCCCAGGCCACGGACGCGACGAGCACGAGCACCGAGGCCGCGACGGCGATGCGTCGCACCGAGACGGCGTCGGGTCGACGGAGCGATCGCCAGAGGACCGCCACGAGCAGCGGGAACACGACGTAGAACTGGAGCTCGACACTGAGCGACCAGAAGTGCTGGAGGGGGGACGTTGAGGACGCCGACGCCCAGTAGTCGGCGTCACGGCCGAGGAACACCCAGTTCACGATGCCGAGCGCGGCCGCTCCCGAATCGCGCAGGACGGACGCGGCGAGCGGCTGGCGGAGCGCGACCACAGCGCCGATCGCCACGACGGCGAGGGTCAGCACCGCTGCCGGGAACAGCCGCCAAAAACGGCGGCGGAGGAAGCCGCCGAGTGCGAAGCGTCCGGTTCGCACTCGTTCGGACACCATCGATCGCGCGAGCAGGTACCCGGAGAGCGCGAAGAACACGTCGACGCCGACCCACCCGCCGATCGGGACGCCGAACGCGTGGACGCCGACGACGAGCAGGACGGCGACTGCCCGCAATGCGGTGAGGTCGTGGCGGATCCGTCGATCGAAGGTCATGATGTTGACATATTACATGTCATGCGTTGGGATCGGTAGTGGCCCCCACACGGGTCGCACGGCTACCCTGAGCGGCATGACGGACCTCCGCCTCGAAGAACTCTCCGCGTCGACCGCTGCGGCGGCGAACTCCCTGACGCTCAAGCCCGGGCAGGAGCAGTTCGTGCAGCCGACGACCTACGGCGTCGCGGAGTCGGACGTGAAGCCGAGCTCGGCGTGGACGCGCGTGGTCCTCGACGGCGACGAGGTCGTCGGCATGATCATCGGCACCTTCGACGAGGACAACGCCGAGGAAGAACTGCGCAGCGCGATCTGGCGGGTCAACGTGTCCGCGACGGCCCAGGGTCGGGGCGTCGGTCGCTTCGCGGTGCACGGCCTCGCCGACGAGGCCCGCAACCGTGGGCTCGAGCGCCTCACCGTCGTGTACGAACCCGGTGGCGACGACAGCCCCGAGGCGTTCTTCCGCGCAGTCGGGTTCGAGGTCGTGCGCGAGACCCAGTACGGCGACCACTTCGCGGTCCTGCAGTTGGTGTGACCGAGGCTCCCCCCGACGACTTCGGCGCAGCCGTCGCCGAGGTCGTCCGGCTCATCCCGGCAGGTCACGTGATGACCTACGGCGACGTGGCCGCGGCGCTCGGCTCCCGGGCGTCGCGTGCCGTCGGCAAGGTCATGGCGCACGAGGGCTCCGACCTGCCGTGGTGGCGCGTGGTGCGGTCGGGCGGCCTGCCCCCGGTGCACCACGAGGCCCGGGCGCACGAGCACTACCGCGCCGAGGGCACCCCGCTCGTGCAGGGGACGACGACCTGGAGGATCGACATGCGTCGGGCGCGCTGGTCACCCGCCACGGACGCGGACGACCCGTTCTGAGCGGCGCCGTCACGCGTCGAAGCGTGTGCCCTTCGGGTTCGACGGCAGCAGACACATGACGAAGAGCACGAGCGAGCCGATGCCGACCACCACGTGCAGGAACTGCCAGAAGCCGGAGAGGTTCGCGTCGTGCAGCCGTCGGGCGCCGAGGGCGAGGGAACCGATCAGCGTCGCGAGCCCCCAGAGCACGAACAGGTAGGAGCCGACCGGGTTCTCGAGCACCGGGGTGTCCGGCGTGAAGACCTGCGGCACGAGCTGCAGCACGAGGCCGATCGCGAGCGACGTGATCCACCACCACCAGAACTCGGAACGGGAGGCCCGCCCGGTGAACACGGTGTACTTCCGCCAGAACCGCCGGACGGCCTCGGTGAAGGGTGCCCCGTAGAAGGGGTCGCGCAGGGCCACGCCGCCGGGCTGCACGCTGTCGTCGCTCATGGGTCAACCCAACCACGTGGAACCACGAATCCGACGTGGAACCAGCGCGAGTGCGTGGTTCCACGTCGGATCCGTGGTTCGTCCGACAGTGCCGATCGACAGCGTCGACCGACGGTGCCGCTACACGAGTGAGTCCCGCCAGGCCGCGTGCAGCTGCGCGAACCGTCCGGTCCCGGCGATGAGGTCGTCCGGGGTGCCGTCCTCGACGATCCGGCCGTACTCCATCACGAGCACCCGGTGCGCGATCGCCACGGTCGACAGCCGGTGCGCGATGATCACCGCGGTCCGGTCGGCGAGCAGCGTCTCGAGCCCCTCCTGCACGAGCCGCTCCGACGGGATGTCGAGCGACGCCGTGGCCTCGTCGAGGATGAGCACCTTCGGGTCCGCGATGAACGCCCGGGCGAACGACAGGAGCTGCCGCTGCCCGGCCGACACCCGGCCACCGCGCTTGTTCACGTCGGTGTCGTACCCGTCGGGCAGCGCCATGATGAACTCGTGCGCGCCGACCGCCTTCGCCGCCGACTCGATCTCGGACCGTGACGCCCCCGGCTTGCCGAGCGCGATGTTGTCCGCGACGGTGCCGGAGAACAGGTACGCCTCCTGCGTGACCATGACGATCGCGCGGCGCATGTCCTTCGTGTCGAGGTCCCGCAGGTCCACGCCGTCGAGCTTCACCGAGCCCTGCGACGGGTCGTAGAAGCGCGCCATGAGCTTGGCGAGCGTCGACTTGCCGGCACCGGTCGACCCGACGAGCGCGATCGTCTGCCCCGCCGGGATGTGCAGGTCGAACTCGGGCAGGACGACCTTGCCCTTGTTGTACGCGAACACGACGTCGTCGAAGTCCATCTTCCCGGTGGCGTCCGGCAGCTTCACCGGCTTCGCGGGGTCCGGCACGCTCGGCCGCTCCTCGAGCACGCCCGAGATCTTCTCCATCGCGGCCGAGGCCGACTGGTACCCGTTGTAGAACATCGCGAGTTCCTGGGCCGGGTCGAAGAAACGCTTGGCGTACAGCGCGACCGCGAGCAGCGCGCCGACCTCGAGTGTCCCGCCGACGATCCGGAAGCCACCGACGACGACGACCGCGGCCAGTGTGACGTTGCCGATGAGCACGAGCACCGGGTCGAAGGTCCCGAACAGGTTGAACACCTTCGTGTTCGCCTGCCGGTAGTCCTCGACGTAGCCGCCGTACTCGTCGCGGTTGCGGGACTCCTTGCGGAACGCCTGCACCGCCCGGATGCCCGTCATCGTCTCGACGAAGTGCACGATCACGCGCGCCGAGGTGACACGGGTGGCGCGGAACAGCGTCTGCGAGTTGGACTGGAACCAGCGGATCAGGAACCACAGCGGCACGAGCGACACCGCGAGCACGAGCCCGGACGTCGGGTCGAGCGCCACGAGCGCGATGGCGGTGAACACCATGTACAGCACGCCCTGGATGAGCTGGTTCAGCCCGGAGTCGAGCAGCTCGCGGATCGAGTCGAGGTCACTCGTCTGGCGGGAGATGATCCGACCGGACGTGTAGGTCTCGTGGAACTCGAGCGAGAGCCGCTGCGTGTGCAGGAACACCCGCTTGCGCAGGTCGAACAGGATCGCCTGGCTGATCCGCGCCGCCAGCACCGTGTACCAGGCCGTGAGCACGGCGCCGAGGACCGCCACGACGATGTACGTCGCGACGACGCCGAACGCCGGCACCCAGTCGTTCTGCTCCATCACCGCCGGCAAGGCGTTGTCGATGCCCCAGGCGATGAGCGCCGGACCCGCGACCGTGCCCGCGGTCGAGACCACGACCACGACGGCGAGGACGACGAGTCGGGCCTTGAGCGGCGCGGCGAGCGACCCGAGCAGGGCGAGCGAGCGGCGCCGCAGGCGCTTGCTCTCCGCCTTGGTGAAGTCCTCGCGCTCCTCGCCGCGCACGCCGAGCGTGGTGATCGAGGCGGTGACGGGCGCGGCAGCCTGCGTGTCGGCGATGTCGTCGACGACGGGATCCGCGCCTCCTGGACCGGCCGACGTGTCGACCGGGAGATTCTTCTCCTGCTGGCTCATGCCATCGCCTCCTCTCGTGCGGTGGCGTCGTCGTCGTCGAGCGACGAGATGACGTAGCGGTAGTGGTCGTTGTTCGCCATCAGCTCCGAGTGGGTGCCGACGGCCGTGACGACGCCGTTCTCCATGAGCGCCACCCGGTCGGCGAGCGTCACGGTCGACGGGCGGTGCGCCACGATGAGCGACGTGGTCTCGGCGAGGACGCGGCGGAGACCGGCCTCGACCCGCGCCTCGGTGTCGACGTCGAGCGCGGACAGCGGGTCGTCGAGGACGAGCACCGACGGCCGCGCCGCGATCGCACGGGCGAGCGCCAGGCGCTGTCGCTGCCCGCCGGAGAGGGACAGGCCCTCTTCGCCGACACGGGTGTCGACTCCGTCGGGCAGGTCGTCCACGAAGGACGCCTGGGCGATGTCGAGGGCCTCGCGCATGAGGGCCTCGGCCTCGTCGCCGGACAGGTCCGGGCGACCGAGCAGCACGTTCTCGCGCACGGTCGTCGAGAACAGCGTGGCGTCCTCGAACGCGACACCGACGTGGCGCCGCAGTTCCGCACGGGTCAGCGAGCGGATGTCGACGCCGTCGATCGTCACGGAGCCGCCCGTGACGTCGTACAGCCGTGGTACGAGCGACAGCAGCGTGGTCTTGCCGCAGCCGGTCAGCCCGACGAGCGCCATGGTCTCACCGGGTCGGAGCTGCAGGTCGACCCCGTTGATGAGGTCCGGGAACTGCGGCGGGGAGTCCTGGTACCGGAAGTGCACGGCGTTGAACGACAGCGCACCGTGCGGCTCCGTGATCGTCTCCGGGTGCTCGGGGTCCGTGATCGTGTTCTCCGAGGCCATGACCTCGAAGAAGCGGTCGACCGCGGTGCGCGTGTCGAACGTCATCGAGAGCAGGAAGCCGATCGACTCGATCGGGAACCGGAGCACCGTCGCCGTCGCGAAGAACGCGAACAGCTGCCCGACGGACAGTTCCCCCTGGCTCGCGAGCCAGATGCCGGCGAGCAGGCAGAGCGCGAACGCGACGTCGGGCACGAGCAGCAGCCACAGCCAGATGCCCGCGATCGCCTTCGCCTTCTCGATCTCGGTGCCGCGCAGCGCCTCGGCCTGCTCGCTGAACTCGTCGAGCTTGTAGCGACCGCGGCCGAACGCCTTGAGCACGCGGATGCCGTGCACCGACTGCTCGACGCTCGTGGCGAGGTCGCCGACCTGATCCTGGCTGCGGCGCGCGACGACGGAGTACCGACGTTCGAACAGCAGGCCGTTGATCCACAGCGGGATCGACGCGACGAGGAACACCAGGCCGAGCAGCCACCCGAAGGTGAACAGCACGACGAAGCCGACGACGATCGTCACGATGTTGACGACCAGCAGCACGACGCCGAAGGCCAGCCACCGGCGGATCAGCGACAGGTCGGACACGGAGCGGGACAGCAGCTGCCCGGACTCCCACCGGTCGTGGAACGCCACCGGCAGGTCCTGCAGCTTCGCGTAGAGCGCGTTCCGCATGCTCGTCTCGATGCGCGTCGACGGCCGCATGACCATCCGACGCCGGGACGCGATGAAGAAGGCCTCGAGCACGCCGAGCGCGAGCACACCGAGACCCGCGGGCCAGATCTGTGCGGAGTCCTTCGAGGACAGCGGGCCGTCGACGAGCCACTGCAGGACGTAGGGGATCGCGAGCGCGACCAGGGAGGCGCCCATGGCGGCGAACATGCCGCCGATGAGCCGGCCCTGGTAGGGCTTCACGTAGGGGTAGATCCGCGCGATCGCGCGGAAGGTCGAGGGGCGGTCGGTGGACGGGCGCGCCTGGTCTGGCGTCTTGGACATGGATTGCGTCCTCGTGCGTCGTGCCGAGATCCTCTGTACCGGCCGCTGCTGTCGCAGCCGTCGGTCTGGAGGCTCGGTGTCCGTTGCGTGGTGGTCGTCGGCCGAGCGGGTCGGTCGCGTCCCGGGCCGTGCCCACCCCGGTGGGGCGTGCTCGGTCCTCGTCGCGGTCGCCCGCCGCCGCGTCGCGCGCGGCGTCGGTTCGGTCGGAGTGCACCGGGAGACAGTCGTCCCCCGGGTTCAGGCGTGGGCTCGCGCTGGCCCGTGCTCGTCGTCGTCGCTGGTGTCGCGGCGGCTCGTCGCGTGCTCGTCGTCGTCGGGCGGTGCCGACGGCTCGTCGCTGGCTGTGGGAGGCAGCCCTACGCGGACAGCGGTGCCGTGACGGCGGGCGCACCCCGGTGGGGGTACGGCGCGACGGCCGCGTGTGCGGGACGTGGGCGGATGCCACGTGCCCCACCGAACGGTCGTGCGTCGGGAGCGGTCCCCACGAAGAGCACGAGACCCGCACGGGCAGCCGTCGCCACGGTTCCGGTCGTCGTGTTCATCGTCACTCCAGTCGTCGTCATCGTCACCGTTGTGTCCGCGGTGCCGCCGGCCGGTGTCTGTCGTGGACACTGGGGCCGTCGGCGTGCCTGTCGCGGAGCCTTACAGACTATTCACAGTCGAACGTGGTGCGCAAGCGTTTCCCGGAGTTGCCGGTTGTTCGACTCAGTGGAAGAAGTGCCGCTCGCCCGTGAAGTACATCGTCACGCCGGCAGCCGTGGCCGCGGCGATGACCTCGTCGTCGCGGACGCTCCCACCGGGCTGGGCGACCGCACGGACGCCCGCGTCGAGGAGCACCTGCAGCCCGTCCGCGAAGGGGAAGAAGGCATCGGAGGCCGCGACGCTGCCGGTGGCGCGCTCACCCGCACGGTTCACCGCGAGGTGGCACGAGTCGACCCGGTTCACCTGGCCCATGCCGACGCCGACGCTCGCGCCCTGGTTCGCCAGGAGGATCGCGTTCGACTTCACCGCACGGCTCGCCTTCCACGCGAAGGCGAGGTCGGCCAGGGTCTGCTCGTCGGCCGGTTCGCCCGCGACGAGGGTCCACGTGGACTGGTCGAACGCGGTGAAGCGGTCGGCGTCCTGCACGAGGAACCCGCCGGAGATCTGCTTGACCTCGCGCGGGGCGAGGGCGAAGTCGGTCGGCAGCGTGAGCAGGCGGATGTTCTTCTTCCGCGAGAGGATCTCGATCGCCTCGGGGTCGAAGGCCGGCGCGACGACGACCTCGGTGAAGATGTCGGCGACCGTCTCGGCCATCTGCTTCGTGACGGGTCGGTTGGCGGCGATGACCCCGCCGAACGCCGAGAGCGGGTCGCACGCGTGCGCAGCGGCGTGCGCGGCGGCGATCGGGTCGGCCGCGTCCGCCGGGGCGATCGCGATCCCGCAGGGGTTCGCGTGCTTGATGATCGCGACGGCGGGCTCGGCGAAGTCGTAGGCCGCGCGGACGGCGGCATCGGCGTCGACGTAGTTGTTGTACGACATCTCCTTGCCGTGCAGCTGCGCCGCCTGGGCGATCCCGGTGCCACCGGCGCTCGTGTACAGCGCCGCGGCCTGGTGGGCGTTCTCGCCGTACCGGAGCGTCGCCGCGAGGTCGGCGTCCACCGTCAGGTGCTCGTCGAACGACCCCGGCGTCTCGATGTCCCCGCGCGTGGTCGGCGCCGCGGCGTCCGCCACGACGTCGCTCGCGAAGTAGCCGGCGACCGCGGTGTCGTACGCGGCGGTGTGCGCGAAGGCCTGGGCGGCGAGGCGCTTCCGCAGCTCGAGCGTGGTCCCGCCGGCACGGACGGCCTCGACCACCTCGGCGTAGGACGACGGCGACACGACGATCGCGACGTTCGGGTGGTTCTTCGCCGAGGCGCGGACCATCGCGGGTCCGCCGATGTCGACGTTCTCGACCACGGTCGCGGTGTCGGCACCCGAGGCCACCGTCTCGACGAACGGGTACAGGTTGACCACCACGAGCTCGAACGGCTCGATGCCGAGGTCGGCGAGCTGCTGCTCGTGCGACTCGAGTCGGAGGTCGGCGAGGAGCCCGGCGTGCACCGACGGGTGCAGCGTCTTCACCCGGCCGTCGAGCGACTCCGGGAAGCCCGTGACGCTCGACACGTCCGTGACGGCGTACCCGGCGTCGCGGATGGTCTGCGCCGTGGAACCGGTCGACACGATCTCGACACCGGCGTCGGCGAGGGCCCCGGCGAGCTCGAGCAGGCCGGACTTGTCGCTCACCGAGATGAGCGCCCGCCGCACGGGGACGAGGTCCCGGTCGCGGTACAGGCTGGGGTCGGCTGCGTGCACGCTCATGCGCTCGGGGTGCCCTTCAGGTCGGTGGTGCCGTTGGCGATGTCGAGGATGGTCTGGATGAGCAGGCGTCGCTCGACCGGCTTGATCCGGTCGTGCAGCGTCGACTCGGAGTCGCCGGGGAGCACGGGGACGCGCTCCTGGGCGAGGATCGGACCGCTGTCGACGCCGTCGTCGACCTGGATCACGCTCGCACCGGTCTGCTCCACGCCGGCGGCCAGGGCGTCCCGCACGCCGTGGGCGCCGGGGAACTCGGGCAGGTACGCGGGGTGTGTGTTGATCACCGCGGGGCCGAACTCGGAGACGACCGCCGGCGGCAGCAGCCGCATGAGGCCCGACAGCACGAGCAGGTCCGGCGACCACGGCCGGATCTGGGCGGCGAGCTCGCGGCCCCACTCCTCGCGCGAGTCGAACCGCGAGAACGGCACCGTGAACGTCGGGATGGAGAACTCCTCGCCCAGGCCGAGCCCCTCGGCGTCGCGGTCGGCACCGATGGCGACGACCCGGGCGGGGTACTCCGCGTCGAGGGTCGCCTCGAGCAGGGCCCGGAGGTTCGAGCCGGCACCGGAGATCAGGACGACCAGTTCGAGCACGGGACAACCCTACCGGGCTGCGGTCACCGGTCGTCCTTCGGGCGGCGCCACCACGGCAGCTCGTCCTCGGGGATCTGGTCCGTGGCGTCCCACCGCTGCTGCTGCACGGTCGGCGCGGACGGCACCGAGCCGCCCTCGCCACTGGCCCGGTCGTCGTGCCGGTCCTCGACGTCGTCTCGACCTGCGACGAACTCCTCGGTGCTCCACGGGAACGCGGGCTGCGGCTCCGTCCCCGGCGCACGCGGCACGGCGGTCGGGGCCTCGTCCGGCTCGCGGTCGACGTCGGCTCCCGTGACCCGGTCGCGCAGGTCGCCGGCGCGCTCGCGGACGCCGTCGGCCGCTCCGCGCAGGCGGTCGCGGATCGCGCCGACTCCCCCGCGGCCGGTGGCACGCGGGCGATCGGTGACGCGGTCGGCGGGCACCCGGTCGGCGGCGACGGCGTCGGTGCGGGCCCAGTCCGGCAGTGCGACGTCGGCGTCCGGGTCGCGGTCCGGTGCGGGGTCGGGTGTGGTTCGGGAGGCGCGGCTCGACTCCCCCGGACCGCCCGCCTCGGTCTCGGTGCGGGTCGGCTCGGTCCGCGCGCTGCTGTCAGCCCCGGTCCCCGGCCCGTTCCCGCCCTCGGTGCCGTTCCCCGACCCCTGCGGGCCGCTGCCCGGGACGCGGCCCACGGTCGCATCGTCGCGGTCGTACCGCGTGGCGGCGACGCGTGCCCGATCGCCCTCTTCGGGTCCGCCGCGCCCCGGCAGATCCCGAGCGTCGCCGCCGTGGGCACCGTCGGCATGGCCGCCGCCGGCATGGGCGTCGTCCGCGCGTGCGGCCTCGGCCGTGGTGCTGCCGTGCGTCTCCTCGACCACGAAGCGGTGCACGTCGGTGGTCCGACCGGCACCGGCGCGGTCGAGTGCGGCGAGCAGCGAGCCGTCGGCAGCGGTCTCGGCGTCCATGTCCGCAGGGCCGTCGTCCGTCTCGTGCCACTGTTCCCGGGCCCACCCGCGCTCCGGCATCCGGACGAGGTCGCTGCCGGCCGCGAGCGCCACCACGGCGGGCACACCGACCTCGAGGGCCGCGAAGGCCCCGACGACCAGCGCGTGCGGACCGACGTCGGCCAGGCGGCCCGGGCCGAACGACCCCGCCGAGAGCCACGCCACGAGCCCGGTGAGCACACCGGCGACGATGCCCGCCGCGACGCCGCCGAGCGCCCGGTGCAGGGCGGAGTTCGCACTGCCGAGGGCCTGCACGAGCCGGGGGCGCAGGAGGCCGCCGGACGCGAACCCGGCCACGACCGGCACGAGGACCCAGACCAGGCCGAACGCGTGCCCGGACGCCGGGAGCGCGCCGAACACCGGCAGGCCGGGGATCGGCCCGAGCGTCGTGCCGATCGGCGACACGCTGGAACCGGTCCCGATCGCGAAGCCGGGCCCGACGAGCCACGACGTCGCCCAGCCGACGAAGTCCGGCAGGAACGCGAGCTGGCCGACCGTCAGGGCGATCCCCCCGACCACGCCGGCGTGCGACCGCTCGTAGAGGGAGATGACCTCGGCGAAGGAGGCGAAGAGCAGGAAGGCGACGACGACCCCGGCGACGGCGACGACCGCAGCCGTCGCGGCGGTGCCGGCACGGAGGCCGAACGCCGCGATCGCACGCCAGGAGGTCGGGACACGGTCGAGCTGGTCGAGCACGCGCCCGGTGACCGGGTCGGCCGGGAGCCCCCGTCGCCGTCGGCACACCTCGCTCGTGACGAGGGCTGGGATCCCGAACCAGAGCGCCGGGAGGACGATCGCCTGCCAGAGCGTCGGCACGGTCGCCGCGGACCGGGAGGACAGTGCGACGAGGAGCCCGAGGACGGCGACGACGCCGGTGCCGACGAGGAGCCCGGTCGTGCGGTGCTCGGTCTCGGCGAACCGGCGCCCGGCTCGGCCGGCGAGCCAGGCGGTCACGAGGGCGAACCCGAGCGCCGCGAGCGTCACGTGGATCGGGTCGGTGGCGCCGCTCACGCCGGACGACCTCGCGAGCGCTGAGCCGAGCACGAACGACACGTCGACCCCGTGCCCGACCAGCCACACGCTCCCCGTGGCCTTCCAGAACACGTCCCAGTCGACCTGGAGTCCGTACTCGAAGCCCCACAGGAGCGTCAGCGGCACGAGGGCGATCCCGATGCCGACGCCGACCGTCACGACCGCCTCGATCGCGGCGAGCACTGCGGTTCCCAGGCGGTTCATCGCAGCGAGGATACGTGCCGTCGTCGCGATCCCGTGTCAGCCGCGCGGCGGCTCGCCGCAAGCCAACGCTCATGCGCGAGGCGTGGCTCCTGACAGCGTTGACGCGTTGCTATTCAAAATTTTGTATTTCATACTGGATGTATGCGCAATCCAGTACTCGTCGCCCGCACCCGACAGCGCCTCCTCACCCTGCAGGCACGAAACATGACCTCCGCGGAACAGGTGACGCGTTCCGGTGGCCCCGTGGTGAGCATGACGAGCTTCGGCGAGCGCATCGCCACCGCGCACCTCGCGCTCGAGAGCATCGCCCGAGGGACCGCCCGCCCGAGCCGGCTGATCCTGTGGCTCGACGACGCCTCGACGGTGGCGAACCCGACGCCGGGCCTGCAGCGGCTCATCGCACGCGGAGCGGAAGTTCTCCACACCGAGGATGACGGCCCGCACAAGAAGTACTACCCCTACGTGCAGTCGATCCCGGTCCACCGCGTGCCGCTGGTGACCGCAGACGACGACTGGCTCTTCCCGCGACGGTGGCTGGAGACGCTGATGTCCGTGCACCGAACCGATCAGTCGACGAACACGACGCACCGCGCGCGGCGTATCGAGATGCACGGCGGCATCGTCGCCCCGTACATCGACTGGAAGCGGATCGCCGCCGGACCACCATCAGCACGACACCTGGCAACCGGAGGCTGGGGACACGTCATGGTGCCGAAGATGCTCGAGGCGCTGCGCGACCGTCGCTCTGAGTTCCGCAAGAGTGCCCCGAGGGCCGACGACATCTGGCTGCACCGCGTGGCCGTCGAGACCGGGACGAGTCCGAAGTCCGTGGGCATCTACGACCATCGACAGATCCTGCACATGCCGATCGGGAACGGGCCGACGTTGGCCTCGACCAACGTCGACGAGGCCGGCAACGACCATCAGGTCCGTTCGGCGTGGACTTCGGATGTCCTGCGGGCGATAACAACCGAACCGGCGGTGAGCCGCTGAACGTGCCCGCCTCCCGTCCGTCCGGACCCGCGAGCGCTACTTGCTCGCGACCACCTCGCGCAGCAGCGCCGCCGTCTCCGACGGCGTCTTGCCGACCTTGACGCCAGCGGCCTCGAGCGCCTGCTTCTTCGCCTCGGCCGTCCCGGCGGAGCCGGACACGATCGCGCCGGCGTGACCCATCGTCTTGCCCTCCGGCGCGGTGAAGCCCGCGACGTAGCCGACGACCGGCTTGGTGACGTGCGCCTTGATGTAGTCGGCCGCACGCTCCTCGGCGTCGCCGCCGATCTCGCCGATCATGACGATCGCCTCGGTCTCGGGGTCTGCCTCGAACGCGGCGAGCGCGTCGATGTGCGTGGTGCCGATGACCGGGTCGCCGCCGATGCCGATGGCGGTCGAGAAGCCCAGGTCACGCAGCTCGTACATCATCTGGTAGGTCAGCGTGCCCGACTTCGAGACGAGACCGATCGGGCCCTTGCCGGTGATCGTCGCCGGGGTGATGCCGACGAGCGACTCCCCTGGGGTGATGATGCCGGGGCAGTTCGGGCCGATGATGCGGGTCTTGCCACCGAGGGCCTTGGCGTGTGCCCAGAACTCCGCGGAGTCCTGCACGGGGATGCCCTCGGTGATGACGACCACGAGCGGGATCTCGGCGTCGATGGCCTCCGTCACGGCGTCCTTCGCGAACGCCGGCGGCACGAAGACGATGGAGACGTCGGCACCGGTGGTGTCGATGGCCTCGCGCACCGAGCCGAACACCGGCAGCTCGACGTCGCCGTGGGTCACCGTGGTGCCGGCCTTGCGGGCGTTGACGCCACCGACGACCTGCGTGCCGGCCTTGAGCATGAGCGCGGTGTGCTTGGTGCCCTCGCCGCCGGTGATGCCCTGGACGATGACCTTGGAGTCCTTGTTGAGGAAGATCGACATGGTCAGTCCCTTCAGGCCGCTGCGGCGGCGAGTTCGGCGGCCTGCTCGGCCGCGTCGTCCATGGTCGCGGCGACGGTGACGAGCGGGTGCGCTGCCTCCGCCAGGATCCGACGACCCTCTTCCACGTTGTTGCCGTCGAGGCGCACGACGAGCGGCTTGGTGGCCGCGTCGCCGAGGATGCCGAGCGCGGCGACGATGCCGTTCGCGACGGCGTCGCAGGCGGTGATGCCGCCGAAGACGTTCACGAAGACGCTCTTCACCTGGGGGTCGCCGAGGATGACGTCGAGGCCGTTGGCCATGACCTCGGCCGAGGCGCCGCCGCCGATGTCGAGGAAGTTGGCGGGCTTCACGCCGCCGTGGCGCTCACCGGCGTAGGCGACGACGTCGAGCGTCGACATGACGAGCCCCGCACCGTTGCCGATCACGCCGACCTGGCCGTCGAGCTTGACGTAGTTGAGACCGTGGGCCTTCGCCTTGGCCTCGAGCGGGTCCTCGCTCGCGGTGTCCTCGAGCGCCTTGTGGCCCTCGTGCCGGAAGTCGGCGTTCTCGTCGAGCGAGACCTTGCCGTCGAGCGCGAGGATCTGGCCGTCGCCCGTGCGGACGAGCGGGTTCACCTCGACGAGGGTCGCGTCCTCGCCCTTGTAGACGTCGTAGAGCTTGACGAAGACGTCGGCGACCTGGTCCACGAGCTCCGCCGGGAACCCGGCCTGCTCGGCGATCGCACGACCGGCTGCGGCGTCGATGCCCGTCAGGGGGTCCACCTCGACGCGGGCGAGGGCCTCGGGCTTCTCGACGGCGAGCTGCTCGATCTCCATGCCGCCCTCGACGCTCGTGAGCGAGAGGTACGAGCGGTTCGCCCGGTCGAGCAGCACCGAGAAGTAGAACTCCTCGGCGATGTCCGCGCCCTGGGCGATCATGACCCGCTTGACGGTGTGGCCCTTGATGTCGAGGCCGAGGATCGCCTGGGCGTGCTCGTAGGCCTCGTCCGGGGTCTTGGCGACCTTGACGCCGCCGGCCTTGCCGCGACCGCCGACCTTCACCTGCGCCTTGACGACGACGACTCCGCCGATCTTCTCGGCCGCCGCCCTCGCCTCGTCCGGGGTGTCGGCGATGATCCCCTGCAACACGGGGACGCCGTAGGACTCGAAGAGGTCCCTGGCCTGGTACTCGAAAAGATCCACGCTGTTCTTCTTCCCGCACGTTCCGTGCGATCGGCATCGGTTACCCGGTCGCCACACTCACCATCGAGGGTCGCTCGATGTCGAGACAACGGCCGGCAGCCAGCCTAGCGCCGGCAGGTGGACGCGCGGTGCGCGCCCGTCACGTCGTGCGCGCACCCGTCGGTCGGGAGGCGCGGATCACCTCCGCCCCGCCCGATCCGCTGGGCGCACCCGTCGAACGGTCCCCCAGCGTCCGCCCGGCAGTGTGGAACGGTGAACGACGCGCTCCGTACCCGCGCCGCCGACGTGTTCGGCTGGCACCTCCGACCCGACCAGGAATCCGTCATCGACGCCGTGCTCGACGGACGCGACGCACTCGCCGTGATGCCGACCGGATCGGGGAAGTCCGCGATCTACCAGGTCGCCGGCCTCGAGCTGGACGGCGTCGTCGTCGTGGTCTCGCCCCTCGTCGCCCTGCAGGAGGACCAGGTCGTCGGACTCGAGCACCACGAGGGCGCTCCCCGCGCCGTCGCGATGAACGCCACGAGGAAGGCCCGCGCCGTCGCCGAGGCCTGGGACGCCGTCGCCGCCGGTGCGGTCGGCTACGTGTTCCTGGCGCCCGAACAGCTCGCGAAGGACGACGTGCTCGAGCGACTCCGCGACGCCGGCGTCGTGCTGCTCGCCGTCGACGAGGCCCACTGCATCTCGTCCTGGGGCCACGACTTCCGCCCGGACTACCTGGCGCTCGGCGAGGTCGCGGAGCGTCTCGACCGTCCGCCCGTGCTCGCACTGACCGCGACCGGCTCCGCTCCGGTGCGGGACGACATCGTCGAACGGCTCGGCATGCGCGACCCGTTCGTGCTCGCGTCGGGATTCGACCGGCCCGGCATCCGGCTCGAGGTCGTCCGGCACGCCGAGGACGCCGAGAAGCGCGCGGCCGTGGTCGAGCAGGTGGCCGAGCTCGACGGCGCCACCGTGGTCTACGTCGCCACCCGTGCCGCGACCACGGAGTACGCGGACGCGCTCGCCGCCCGGGGTCGTCGGGCCCGGCCCTACCACGCCGGCATGCCGATCCGGGAGCGGGAGGCCGTGCACACCGGGTTCCTGGACGGCGACGTCGACGTCGTGGTGGCGACCAGCGCGTTCGGCATGGGCATCGACAAGCCGGACGTCCGGTACGTCGTGCACGCCGACGTGCCCGAGTCGATCGACGCCTACTACCAGGAGATCGGGCGTGCCGGACGGGACGCCGAACCCGCCGGCGCCACCCTGCACTACCGCGCCGAGGACTTCGGCCTGCGCACGTTCTTCGCGTCCGGGGCACCGCGCCCCGCTTCGGTCCGTGCCGTGTTCGACGCCGTCCCGGCCACCGGCTCGTCGCCCCGTTCGGCGGTCGAGGAGGCCTCGGGCCTCTCCGGCCGGACCGCGGGTCGCGCGCTCAACGCCCTGCTCGACGCCCGGGCCCTGCGCGAGGACGTGGACGGGATCGCCCGGGTGCCGGACGGTCCACGGGACGCCGGCCGTGCGGCCCGTGCCGCCGCGGACCGCGCCGCCGAGCGGGAGCGGGTCGAGGAGTCCCGGATCGCGATGATGCGCCAGCTCGCCGAGACGACCGGCTGCCGGCGGCAGTTCCTGCTCGGCTACTTCGGGGACGAGCTGCCGGAACCGTGCGGGAACTGCGACACCTGTTCGTCAGGGACGGCCTACGAGGCCGCCGCACACGTCGCCGACGGTGCCAACGACACGGCCTGGCCGCCGGACGCCCGGGTCGAGCACGCCGAGTGGGGCACCGGTGTCGTGATGAGCACGGAGGAGGACCGCATCACGGTGTTCTTCGAGTCCGCCGGCTACCGCACGCTCGCGCTGGCCGACATCGAGCGGCACGACCTGCTCGAACGGCTCTGACCCGCCGGGATCGCCCGGGCGGGGAAGGCGCGGTCGCTCGACCACCCGTCGGCGACCGCGCTCCACTCCCCCGAGCACCCGCGATGCTGCCCTGGCGGCGTGACCGGCAGGTGTCCTCCGGGTGAACACGACACGAAACCGGACGCCCGTCGAGGCCTGACGGGTAGGCAGGAAGCCCGCAACGGAAAGGAACCACCATGAGCGATCCCGGCATCAGCCCCGTCGACGACTTCGAGGCCCAGCAGCGTCGCGACGACGACGTCGACCGCGAGCACGTCGGCCCGTACGAGGTGGACGAGTCCGAGGAGTCCCTCGAGACCGTCACGAACGACGCCGTCGCCGGCGAGACCGTCGAGCCGCAGCCCGGTGACGGTACCGACGACGGGCCGACCGGTGGCTCGCCGCGCGAGGGTTCCCCCGACCTGTGGGAGCACGACGACGACGAGGACCGCCCCGACCTCGGGAACGACCTCGGCACCAAGCCTCTCTGACCGACGGCCCCCACGGAGCACGGCCCAGTACGATCGGGCCGTGCTCCGTCGCGTCCAGGACAGTGTCCGCAGCATGCCCGCCGTGGCTCGGCTGCTGGCCCTCGCATCGCTCCTGCTCGTCGCGGCCGCGGCGCACACGGGTGTCCGGTCCGGTGTGACCGACTGTGGTCCGGGTACGTACGGACCGCCGTGCGGCACGAACGTGCTCTGGGTGCCGTTGGTCGTCGCCGGGGTGCTGCTCGCGGTGGTCGCCGGATCGCCGAGCCACCTCTGGCCGCTCCCGGCGATCTGGCTGGTCGCCGTCCTGGTCGCCGCCGCGACGGGGCAGGTCGGGAGCGCGGCGTTCCTCGTCGCCGCCCTGGTGTGCGGGACGCTCGCGCTCGCCGCCGCCATCGTGATCGACGTGCTCCCCCGCCTCCGCGCCGGACGGCGCGGACCACGACCGTGAGCGGTCGCCGGACGGGAGGAACGGGGCCGGGCCCGCACCGTCCCTCCAGTCCGTCCGTGGGCGGGGTCCCGGAACGCGACCTGCGTCGGTTCCTCGCCGACAGCACGCCCGTGGCCGCCGGAGGCCGGGCCATCCTGCTCCAGATCGCCGACCCCGTGGTCGCAACGGGGGTCCGGCGGCACTCGGACTTCGCTCGACGGCCGCAGCAACGGCTCGCCCACACCCTCACGTTCGTGTACGCGGTGGTGGTCGGCACCGACGCCGACGCTGCCGTCGCGGCCGGTTTCGTGGACCGCGCCCACCGGCCGGTCGCCGGAGCCGACGACGTGGACCGGCAGCTCTGGGTGGCCGCGACCCTGTACGACTCCGCGATGCGCGCCCACGAGCTGTTCGGCACGCCAGCGGGACCCGCGCTGGCCGAACGCGTGCTCGACGCCTACGCCCCGATCGGCACCGCGCTGCGCGTGCCGGCGGACCGTTGGCCGGCGACGGTCGCCGACTTCGACCGCTACTGGACCGGCACACTCGCCGGGCTCCGCGTCACCGACGACGCCCGCGGCGTCGTGCGCGACCTGCTGCACCCCCGGTTCGCGCCGCTGTGGGTTCGGGCCGCGATGCCGCTCGTGCGGGTCGTCACCGTCGGGATGCTCCCGGACGCCCTCCGGTCGCAGTACGGCTTCGCGTGGGGGCCGCGCGAACAGCGGCGCTTCCGGCAGACCGTGCGCCGGGTGCGGGTCGCACGGGCGATC
Organism: Curtobacterium sp. USHLN213; assembly: GCF_037144815.1. NCBI lineage: Bacteria > Bacillati > Actinomycetota > Actinomycetes > Micrococcales > Microbacteriaceae > Curtobacterium > Curtobacterium sp. USHLN213. The sequence continues at coordinate 203,180 of NZ_JBBCYQ010000004.1, forward strand.
CTGCCCGGGTGGCTGCTGCGGCTGCCGGGGCCGCTGCTCCTACGGGCGATGCGGCGGCACGCGGCCGGTGGTCAGCCGGCGAGGACCCGGACCGCGTAGTCGCCGACCATCACCACGTCACCGGGTCGGGCCACGACCTGCGCGCCACCGACGCTCGGCTCCTGCGCCCCGGACGCCCGGACCACCACCGTGCCGTTCGCGGAGCCGAGGTCCTCGACCACGAGCCCACCGTCGCCCGTCGGCCGGATCGCGGCGTGCTCGCGCGACACCGAACGACCCGGGTCGTCGAGCAGCACCGCACGCCGTCCGGGCGCCGTCTGGACCTTGCGCCCCAGGACCACCGGCTGGTCGAGCGGCACCACGTTGCCCGGTGCGACCTCGAGCACGAGCCGCGGCACCACGCCGATCGTGGGGAGCGGCTGGTCGGTGTGCACCACGGCGTCCGGCTCGCGGTCGGACACCGGTGCGCTCGGCAGCACCCACGCCCGCGACAGGTGACCGGCCTGTCGATCGCGCTCGACCTCGGCGTGGGTGACGACCGGACGCTCCGGTGTCCCCTCGTCCTTGCGACGTCGTGCCACGGTGTACCCCTCGTTCTGGTTCTTGTCCCCACCTGGTGCGAGATGCAACGGAATCAAGTATCGTCGAACCGCCGGGGGGCTCCCGGTACATCAAATACCGCATCGGGAGGGTATGCACATGGCAAACGTCAACGTCACCTACGACGATCTCCGCAACCAGGCTTCGCAGCTGCGCAACGGCCAGAAGTCCATCGAGGACCAGCTGAGCCAGCTCAAGAGCCAGATCGACAACCTCGTGTCGTCGGGCTACGTCACCGACAAGTCGTCCAAGGCCTTCGACGCGACGTACTCGGAGTTCAACTCCGGCGCGACGCAGACGATCCAGGCGATCGACGGCATGGCCGGGTTCCTCGAGAGCGCGGCGAACACGCTCGAGTCGACGGACGAGCAGCTCGCTTCGAGCATCGGCTAGTCAGGACCAGCACGACGGTGGCCGGCGCCTGGGGGTGCCGGCCACCGCTCTCGCCGCAGGGGCGGCGTCGAACGACCAGCAGCAGTAGGAATCCACCGGGGGAACCGTGGCCGGCACCATCAAGCTCGATCTCGACCTGATCGGGAATCTCGCATCCGACCTCTCGAGGCTGCACGGCGACTTCCAACACGTCGCCTCTGCCGCATCCGACTACAAGACCGGCATCGGCTCGATGACGGTCGGCAGTGCGATCGACGACTTCGCCGGCAACTGGGACATCCGGCGCGGGCGCCTCCAGGAGTCGATCAAGGCCGTGGCCGAGATGGCCGAGAGCGCGCACGACGGCTTCACCCAGACCGAGGTCGAGCTTGCGAACAAGATCCTCGGGAAGGACAGCTGATGGCACGGCCCAGCGACTGGAGCGCCGTCGACATGCAGCTCGACCCGGTGCCCGGCGACCCGGCCGAGATCCGGCAGTCCGCCTCCGGTGCCCGTTCGATCGAGCAGGCCATCACCGAGCAGGTCAACCGCCTCAACAGCCTGAAGGACGGCGAGGGCTGGGAGAGCGAGTCGGGGACGAAGTTCCGCGACTCCGCTGGTGACCTCGCCGGTGCCATCGAGAAGGCCAAGGGCCGCTACACCGAGCTCGCCGCCGCGCTCGACCAGTGGGCGGACGGGCTCGAGGGGCTCCAGCGCGAGGCCGACGCAGCCCTGCTGCAGGCGCAGGACGCGCGGGACGCGCACCGCGCTGCCGCGAACCAGACCATCACGGCCGAGGCCGACAGTCCGGAACACCAGGACCAGGTCGACGCGCAGGACCGGGCGCTGAGTGCGGCGCAGGGCGACATCGACGCGGCGAAGGCGATCATCCACCGGCTCGCCGGTCCCTTCGGCGAAGAGGGCGAGTACGGGGAGCTGGCCGGTCGGGTCGCCGATCGTATCCGACAGGGCGCGGACGACGGGCTGAAGGACGGCTGGTTCGACCACGTGAAGCAGGCGATCCACGGGGCGCGGGGCGTCATCAACGTGATCAAGGACGCCCTGGACGCCCTCGGCCCGGTACTGCTGCTCGCGACCGTCCTCGCCGCCCTGTTCATCCCCGGTGCACTCTTCGCCATCGCGGTGATCGGGCTCGTGGCAGCGGGTACCAAGCTCCTGCTGACCTCAGCACAGGCGGTGGCCGGTGATGCCACGGCTGGCGACGTCACCAACGACGCAGTGATGTTCGCACTCTCCGCCGTCGGGCTGAAAGCGGCCTCGGCAGCCAAGCCAGCAATGCAGATGCTCCGGGCGACCGTGGGCACCAAGACGGCTTCAGAAGCCGCCGCTGGCGTTGTGGCAAGGGGCGGGTCCGTCGCCGAGGAGACGAACGCGTTCCTCCGAGGAGCGACTCGAGGAGTCGACGCTGCGAAGGCAGTCGGGAACGGCCGCTCTGTCCGGCTCGCAGACAACCTGATCTCAGGCGGACTCGCCGAGGCTGTGATGGTCCGGAAGCTCGCGTGGAATGCGCCACTCATGCGTGAGGCTTACATCAGGGCAGTCAAGCCGTCCCTCGTGACGATCGAGACGCAGGCGCTCGGCAACATGTCGACGATCCAGACCCTGGGCGACGTGAAGACCGACCTTCAATCCGGTTGGAACAGCTACTGGCACTCGAAGACAGAGATCCACGTCGGGTCACTGTGACAACGGCCTACCGCTTCCTGACGCCTGACGGGTGGTACCGCTACCGGACCGCAGATGCTGGACCGTCGATGGCTCAACGGTTCGTCGAGCGGCACATCCCCATGCTCGCGAAGCGCTCGGACCTGCCTGAACGAGATCGGGTTGTCGCTCGTCAGAGAGCAGAACGCGACATTGAACGCGCCCTCTCCGGTCTGCGTGACATCGGTACGGCTGACGTCTTCTTCTTCGATGGGCAGTTCGGCGGCTACCGGGCGAACATGATGATCACCGTCACGGCCGCGTACCTCGGGCCGAAGGTTGCTGAGCTGCGTTCCGACGACCTCGCCGCGGGCCTGGGCGGCGATCGGATCGAGCTGCCAGCGGGTCCGGCGGTCCGTACGCGAGACAGCATCTCTTCGACGCTCGCGGGCGCTTCCGGCGACACGACGACGCCGGACGGACTCCTTGCCTACACGAGCGCACTGCGAGGCGATGAGGACGCAGCAGGAACGCTCGACCAGACTCGCGTCGAGTACCTCATCGGAGTGCCGGATGAGTCAGGGACATTCGTCGTCGTCTCGTTCCGAGGAGTCGGCACCGACTTCGTTGATCAGCGGGTGGCACATTTCGACATCCTGATGAGCGGATTCGCATGGACGACCGCATGATCTCGATTCGCTGGCCAGACACGCCCGCCCTGGTTCCACTTCCACTCGTCCGCGACGGTGAACATGACTCGGATCCGCTCGCCGAACTGCTTCTGAGCGGCGCAGCGAACGCCGCATGGCTCGTCGTGGACGAACGCCGTGGTCCGATCGGATGGCTGGTGGGCAGGGTCGTTCCGCTCGACGGACGCAGCCCGGGTGAGGTGCGTCGGGGGCTCCGCGCTTCAGATGTGCTCGAAGATCCCGACGAACGCATCATCCAGACTCACGCCGGCCCCGCTCTCCGGCTCGTCCAACGGTTCCCACAGCCCTTCCCCGAGCGTGGGATGGTCGTCGCAACGCATGCTTCCTGGTCGTGGCACGTCGCGGACTCGATCGCGGTCCTCTCGACCGAGTCGATGGAAGCAGTCAATGTCGAGGCCGTGATCGCCATCGTCGATCAACTGGCTGCGATAATCAGGTTCGATGACTGAGCCGCTCGCCCGAGCCGCGTTGACCAGCGATCGATGGGCTGCGCGTTTCGACACACGCCAACTGTGGCTGGTCGACGACGCCTTGGTCGCGGAGTCGGACCGGGGCCGCCGGAACGTCACCTCGACGCTCCGCAACGCGACGTTCATCGATTGGACCGAACTCCCCCCGACAGTGTCCTTGACAGCTGGCAACGGAGGCATCCTGCTCAGTGGTGACAACGGATCATGGCTGATTGCTGTCGACGACTGGTGGATGGAACCGGTCACGGTGACGTCCAGGGAGCTTGCCTTGCGATCAAGTGGGCTGAACGTGCTCCTCGAACGTTTCCCGCGTCATGACGAAAGCAGTGTCGGAGCTCTGGCACGAGAGGCGATTCTGGTTCGGCCCGCGGGTCACCGCGCAGCCCGCTCGACAGCCTTGATGACGGCCATCGTGATCGGCGGTGGTCTCGCGTTCCTCGCCGTCGTCTACGGACCCTTGGTCACCACGCTGATGAACGGGCCCGATTCCGACGCTGTCTGGGTCGCGATCAAGACCATCGTCCTCCTGGGGCTCGCGACGGCAGTGTTCGTCGCGTTGTCTGGACGTGTCCGGCGCAAGCGCGTCGAAGACCACGGCATCGCACCGGCGGACGGTCCTTCGTGGTTCCGGAGGACAGCTTGCATCGGTCTCCGTGACGAGCTCGTCGTGCTCCGCGACGGTCAAGGTGCCGAGCAGTTGCTGTCGGTCGACCAGGCCGGTTCAGGCGACGCGGCTCTCCGCCGCGCAGAGTTCGTTCAAGGTGAATACGGCGCTGCCGCCGTGCTCCGCGACGGTACGGGGACCATCCGCGCGCAACTTCCGGCGTGGGCGTGGTTCCCGGACGAGGTTCGGCGGTCGGAGCTGTGGGAGTGGCTCACGGGTCGCGGCATCCTGACCTCCTCGACTTCGACCACGGAATGGGCTGCGAGCAGGAGCCTCGATCCGCAACGGAGCAGGACGATCTCGGTCGAGTCACTCGCCAACGGTCGGCTCGGGGTCCAGCCGATACCCCTGGTCGCTGCGGCAGCGTTCTTCTGCGGAATGGTTGCGTCTGTGCCGATGACTGAGGAGGCGCTGCCCCTGCGCATCATCGGATGGGTGCTCGCGATAGCGGTGGTCGTCGCCGTGTTCGCGACCATCATCATCGAGTCTGCAACCCGGATCCCCGTCGCCCAACACGTCCAAGACCCGGCACCGACTCCAGGGCGGTTCCCGACTCGGGGCCAGCGGAACATTGCGATCGCCGTCCTTGCTGGCGGAGCCCTCTTCGGGTGGTTTCTCCACAGAGACAATTGGTTGGGCGCCATCGACGCAGCGCTCTTCGCCGGTGCCTTCGTCATCGGCAGTTGGCTCATGAGCCGAAGGCGGCTGGCCGAACGCGGCCACCGGCCGCTCGGATTCGTCCGGTGGCTTCGTAAAGGGGCGCAGAGAGGTGACGAATGACCGAGGTCCTGTACTCATACAGTCGGGCTTGGACGCTGCTGGAACACGGCGATCCTGAGATGGTCGCAGATCTGGCCACGAGCGAAGCCGTGGCGCAGGCTCAGCAGAAGGTGACGCGACGAGAGCGGTCATCGGTTCGCTCGCGGATGGAAGACTTGGCGCGGCTGCAGGACGAGGTCCGGGCCGAGTCCTGCTTCGCGCTCTGCAGCACCACGCCGAGAGTGCAGGTGATCGCCTACACGCTCGTGCACTCGTCGCCGGGAGCGCACCTCGTAGACGAGTTCGTCGAGAGCGCTCTCGCCTCGAGGCCCTCCGGTCTCGGTGACGCGGACGTGAGTCGTCACCAACTCGCGGTCGGGGAAGCAACCCGCATACTGACGCATGAGCGGATCGGTGAAGGTCGCAAGTCCAGTCTGCAGACGATCGTGCGGTGGATCATCCGGATCGACAGCCACGGCCACGACCTGGCTGTTGCGCAGTCGTCCTTCATCCCCGACGAGCTCTACCTGCCTGTCGCGCTGCCGATGATCGATCGGCTCGTACAGGATGTCTCGGCGCGATGAGTCCGGTTGCTGAGCACGGCGTCGTCCGGGTCACAGACCGAACACCGACCGCGATGCCTCGAGCGGTCGCGTGCGGTGCAGCGAGGGGACTTGATTGATTCGCCTGCTGTGGAACTACAACCGCGCCTGGACGCTGCTCGACGACGAGGGTGCGATCGACGAGGTCACCGACGCCGCGGTGGAGCACGCTCTCGCGCAGGCGAAGCAGCGGCCGAAGCGTCGAGAACGCACGGTGCTCCGAACGGTCGTGCGCGACATCGCCGCGTTCCAGACAGCGGCGAAGGCAGAGACCTGCTTCGTGCTCTCGACCACCGCGCCGACGGTCCGAGCGATCGCGTACGCGGTCGTTCACACCGTCGCCGGTGTCGACCGCGCGGACATCTTCATCGACGACGCTCGTGCACCGCGGGCGTCCGGCATCGGCGACGCCAGTGTCGGGACGCTGGACCTGCCCCTAGGCACAGCAACGCTCGTGGAGATGCGGGAACGCAGCACCGGCGGCCGGGGCCGGCCGGTGATGCAGGTCGTTCGTGCGATCATCCCCATCGTCGACGGCCTGAACGAGCTCACGGTGGTCGTGTCGTTCTTCGTCCCCGACGAGAACGACAGCGCCCTCGCTCGGCCCATGCTCGACGAGCTTCTGCGCGACGTGCGTGTCGATTGGGCGTGAGCGTCGTCGCTGACGACTGCCGAAGTGACCGGGCAACCGAGGACGGAGAGCACCTGATGGGACTCGAATTCGACTACGTCAACGCCTGGACGAAGTTCATCCAGGGCGACCCGACCACCACCGGGCGCGCCGCGACAGCGAACGTGATCAGTCACCTCCAGTGGCCGGTCCCGAAGCGCCTGGAATCGTCGCTCGAATCGACCATGACCAAACTGGCGCAATTGCGGAACGAGGTCGATGCCCACGACTTCTTCGTCCTGACGACGGACGCTCCGACGGTCGAGGTACTCGCGTACACGGTCATCCAGTACTTCCCTGGGTTGGATTCTGCTGCCCAGGCGGTCGACGACGCACTGCTCCCGCTCTCCGGACGAACCGGCGATCCCGATGTGTCGACCTGCATGACGGCGCTCGGCCCGGCCACGCGCATCCTCGACCGGGCGAAGACACCAGGACGCTCACTCCTGCGCCGTGCGGTCCCGGCCACGACGATCCGCTGGGTGCAGCCGATCGCGCAGCTGCCCGATCCGCTGACCGCGGTGTTGACCACCTTCATCCCGAAACGTGCTGACGAGTCGTTCGCTGCGCCACTGGTCGATCAGTTCGCGCTCGGGCTGGTGCTCAACCCGGACTCCCAGTGACGTCAATGACGACAACCGCACCACCAAGGAGCCATGACACGACGACGCCCCCTCACGCCCGGACGCCGCTGGGCCGCATTCGCCCGTGACACGGTGATCGTGCTCGCGATCGGTGTCGGCGTCTCACTCCTCCCAGGAGGCAAGTACGACACGGGCCCCTGGGACGGACCGACCGCGTGGCTCATCCGGTACATCGTGTGGGCGTTCGCGCTGGTCGTCGGCGTCAGCATCGGGAGCCGCCACCTGCGGTCATCCCGTCGAGCGCGTGGCGGACGATGACGACCCGTCGGGACAGATGTCCAGACGCTGCGCGGTGCGGTGTCACCCCATCGGGAAGATGAACCCGAACACGATGACGACCGCGATGATCGCCAACAAACACCCCGCGAAGATGAGCGCGAAGAGCTTCACGATCGACCGCTCCCAGTAGCGGGCGGCGCCCGGTACCAGCTGCTCGATCTTCTTCCCCTTGCTCGGCAACCGCGTCCGAGCACGCAGCACCCCGCTGATCTCGCGGATCCTCGGGGTGGTCCAGTTCCAGGAGTCGATCCTGATCCGACGCCTCCTACGGCCGCCGTGGACGATGAAGAGGATCTCGTTGGCGGGCCAGTTGTCGAACGCCGAGCGAAGGCAGCGAAGGTCCGCGTCCCGCGGGAGGAGTCGGCGCCGGACGATCCCTCGGAACTCGACCGCATCGTCGGTGATCCGGATCGTCGCGACCCTGCGGTGCCACACGGCGAGGCCGATCGCCGGCCACACCATGACCGCGTAGAGCGCACCGTAGAACGCCAGGCCGATCGCGGCGCTCCTGCCAGCAGGGAAGAGCACGACGATGCCGCCGATCAGTGCACAGAGCGCTGTCGGCCCCAGACCGCCGAAGATGATCCGCCACTTGGAGAGCTGCACCGGACTGAACTCCAGGATCTCCGGTGGGGCGTCGTGCACAGCACGAAGGATAGCGACCCGCCGCGCTGAGCCCGCAACCGCGCGCATGGGTGAGCAGAGCCCGTTCCCCTGCACCGCGCCTCCAGTCCGACCGCCCATCCACAAGCCGGACGCAACCCGGCCTGCGCGGCGCAGGAACCTGCGAGAATCGACCCATGAGCGGCAGCACGACGCTGCGGGGGGCCTCGACGGGGTGCTCCGCGACGACCAGGACCCACGACGTGGCAGGTGCCGCGTGCGCCTGACGTTCACCGCGACCCACCTGCCGACCGACGCCACCGCGGACTTCGTGGTCGAGTGCGACGAGGACACCGTCCTCGGCGAGGTCGTCGAGATCGTCGCCCGTCGCTTCGGCCTGAGCGCCGAGTCCATCGTCGAGGTCGCGGTCGACGCCGTCCCGACGACCCCGCACGCCCGGCTCGGTGACGGCGTCCTGCTCGAGGGGTCCCGCCTGACCTTCGGCGCCCCCGCGCCGGTCCTCCCGCTGCCGGCCGACCTGCCGAGCGTCCGCATCGTGGGCGGGCCCGGTGCCGGCACGGTCGTGGTGCTCGACGCGGGCATCGCGCACGTCGGTTCCGCTCCGGACGCCACGGTGCACCTGCCGGACCGCACCGCCCCGGAGTACGCGGCGATCCTGCGCCTCGACCTCAACCGGCGGTTCTCGATCATCCCGACGCGCGGCTCGCGCGTCCTCCTCGACGGTACGGAGCTCGACGAGGAGACGCCCGTCGAGCCCGGCAGCGTCGTCACGATCGGCGACACGCTGCTGTCGGTCGCGGTCCCGGACGCCGACCGGGCGGCGATCACGCTGACACCAGGTGGCGGGACGCTCGACTACACCCGGCCGCCGCGCCTGCTGCCGGAGGAGACGCCGACGGTCTTCAAGCTGCCGGCCGCGCCGGGGCAGCAGTCGCGCCGCTCCATCCCGATCATCGCGGCGCTCGCGCCGCTCGGCATGGCGGCCGTGATGATCTCGATCTTCCACAACGTCGCGTACCTGGCCTTCGGCCTCATGTCGCCGATCATCATGTTCGGCAACGCCTGGTGGGACCGCCGCAACGGCAAGAAGACGCACCGGCAGCGGGTGGCCGAGTACGAGGAGACGAAGAAGGCGGTCGAGGCGGACGCCCTGGAGGCAGTGGTCCGGTACCAGCGCGAGTCACGCACCAGCGCGCCCGATCCGGCGACGGTGCTCGACATCGCCCTGCGCCGTCGCGCCCGGCTGTGGGAGCGTCGGCGGACCGACCCCGACTACCTGACGCTGCGCGTCGGCACGGCGGACGTGCCGTCGGGCGTCGTGCTCGAGGACCCGGCAGCGCTGGAGCACCGGCGGGCGGTCGACAAGCTGGCCGAGGACGTGCCGGTCGTGGTCGACCTCGGCGAGCACGGCGTGGTCGGTGTCGCCGGGCGCGACGAGCACACCAGGCACCTCACGTCGTGGCTCGTGGCACAGCTCGCGGTGCTGCAGAGCCCGCGGGACACCCAGTTCGTGGTGCTCACCGACGCGCAGTCCGCCGACGAGTGGGCGTGGCTGCGCTGGGTGCCGCAGGCGCGACCGGGGTTCGGGCAGGACGCCGTCATCGCGATCGGCAACGACGCCGAGACGCTGGGCGCGCGGGTCGCCGAGATCGGGCAGCTCATCGACGCACGGCAGCGGGCGATGCGCGAGTCGAACGTGCGGGGGATCCCCGGTCCCGACGTGGTCGTGGTGCTCGACGGCGCTCGACGGCTGCGCGCACTGCCGGGCCTGATCCGCATCCTCAAGGAGGGCCCAGCGGTCGGTGTCCGGGCGATCTGCATCGAGGAAGAGGCACGCCTGCTGCCCGAGGAGTGCTCGGTCGTCGTCACGGTGGGTCCGGAGCGCATCCGTGTCGCCGCCCAGCGTCAGGCGACGGTCACCGACGTCCGACCGGACCGCATCCCGGACGGCTGGTTCGAGACCGTCGCCCGGGCGGTGGCGCCGATGGTCGACGCCGACGACGAGAGCGATGCCGGTGGGCTGCCGTCGTCGTCGCGGCTGCTCGACGTGATGCTGCTGGAACCGCCGACGGCGCGGGCGCTCACGGGCAAGTGGAACGTGCGTGCGCGCACCACCGAGGTGGTCGTGGGCGAGAGCCTCGACGGCCCGTTCGCGTTCGACCTCCGCAAGGACGGCCCGCACGGCCTGGTCGCCGGCACGACCGGGTCGGGCAAGTCCGAACTCCTGCAGACGATCGTCGCGTCCCTGGCGGCGACGAACACCCCGGAGGGCATGAACTTCGTCCTCATCGACTACAAGGGCGGTGCGGCGTTCCGCGACTTCGCGCCGCTGCCGCACACGGTCGGCATGGTGACGGACCTCGACACGCACCTGGTGGAACGGGCCCTCGAGTCGCTCGGCGCCGAGCTCCGTCGCCGCGAGCACCTGCTGGCCGACGCCGCCGCGAAGGACATCGAGGACTACGTCGACCGCCTCGTCCGCGGTGAGCCGCTGCCGCCGATGCCGCGCCTGCTCATCGTGATCGACGAGTTCGCGAGTCTCGTGCGCGAGCTCCCGGACTTCGTCACGGGCCTGGTCAACATCGCACAGCGGGGACGGTCGCTCGGCATCCACCTGATCCTCGCCACGCAGCGTCCGACGGGTGTCGTGTCGAACGACATCCGCGCCAACACGAACCTCCGGATCGCGCTCCGGGTCACGGACTCGAGCGAGAGCACCGACGTCATCGACGCCGGTGACGCGGCGCAGATCCAGAAGAGCACGCCCGGCCGCGGGTACATCCGTCTCGGGGCCGGCGCGCTGTTGCCGTTCCAGGCCGGTCGGGTGGGTGGCCGGCGTCCGGGGCTGTCGACCGGACGCAAGCAGGTCTGGGCCGGAGCCGTCTCGTGGTCGTCGCTCGGCACCACACCGCCGGCACCACCGAAGTCGAAGGAGCTGCAGGCAGAGGAACGCACCGACCTGCAGGAGCTGGTCGGTGCGGTGGCCGAGGCGGCGACGGAGCTCGGTGGACCGGCTCCCTACCGTCCGTGGCTCGACGCCCTGCCGGAGACGCTGCTCTTCACCGACCTGAACGACCGGGCGTGGGAGCTCGACGACAGCAGCACGACCGATGCCCGGGTCGGCCCGCTGCCCTTCGCACTGCAGGACTTCCCGGCCGAGCAGGCGCAGCGGGTCCGGAGCCTCGACCTCGACTCGGACGGACACCTCTACGTGGTGGGTGCTCCGCGGAGCGGTCGGTCGCAGGTGCTCCGCACGATCGCCGCCGCGGTCGCCCGGAACACCTCGGCAGCCGACGTCCACGTGTACGCGCTCGACTGCGGCAACGGTGCGCTGCTGCCGATCCAGGCCCTCCCGCACGCCGGCGCCGTCGTGCAGCGTGTGCAGACCGAACGCGCGCAGCGTCTCCTCACGAAGCTCACCCAGGAGCTCGCCCGCCGGCAGCAGGTCCTCGCCGACGGCGGGTTCGCGAGCATCGTCGAGCAGCGCGCGGCGGCGGTCGTGCCCGCCGACCGGCTCCCCCACATCGTGTTCATGCTCGACCGGTGGGAAGGGTTCGTCGGCTCGCTCGGCGAACTCGACCACGGCGCACCGACCGACCAGGTGATGACCCTCCTGCGCGAAGGGGCGAGCGTCGGCATCCACCTGGTGGTCACCGGGGACCGTCAGCTCCTGTCGAGCCGGATGGCGACCCTGGTCGAGGACAAGCTCGTCCTCCGGCTCTCCGACCGCGGTGACTACGGCCTCGCGTCGCTCAACCCCCGCAAGCTGCCCGAGCAGGTCCCGGACGGACGGGCGTTCGCGTCGGAGTCCGCCACCGAGACGCAGATCGCCCTGCTCGCCGCCGCCGGCACCGGTCAGTCGCAGGCCGCGGCGATCACCGCGCTCGCGACCTTCGCGACCGAGCGCGACCGCGCGGTCGAGCGTGCCCGTCGGCCGTTCCGCGTCGACCAGCTGTCCGGGCCGGTGCCGTTCGACCGGGCGTGGGAGATGCGCGACGACGACGCCGCCCTGTTCGGCCTCGTCGGCATCGGCGGGGACGACCTCACCGCCATCGGGCCGGACCTCGCGGCCGCGGGCTCGTTCGTCGTGGGCGGTCCCGCGAAGTCCGGTCGGAGCTCCGTCCTGCTGTCGATCGCACGGTCGGTGCTGCGCGAGGGCGGCGAGATCGTGCTCGTCACCCCGCGGCAGTCGCCCCTGCGCGCCCTCGCGTCCGAGCCCGGCGTCCTCGGCGCGCACGAGGGCGTCGACGTCACCGAGGCCGACCTCGCACCGCTGTTCGACGGGCAACCCGGCCGCCGGGTCCTCGTCATCGACGATGCCGAGCTCGTCAAGGACGCACCCGCGAAGAGCTGGCTGCAGGGCTTCGTGAAGAGCGCGGCGGACAACGGCCAGGCGATCGTCGCGGCGGGGTTGACGGCCGAGTTCGGCGTCGGGTTCACGGGCTGGCAGGTGGACATGAAACGACGTCGGTCTGGCGCCCTCCTCAGCCCGCAGGCGATCACCGAGGGCGACCTGCTCGGCATGCGCCTGCCGCGCAGCAGCATCGTCGAACGGGTGCAGGTCGGCTCCGCGCTGGTGCACCTCGGCGACGGCGAACTGGTGTCGGTGCAGGTTCCGGTCCCCTGATCGCACCCCGGTTCTTGTCACACTGACAAATACCGTGGTACGGTCGGGTCATGGCAGTCGAACTCAGCACCCGGACCACCCGGGGCACCCAGGCGACACCGACGTTCTCCACCATGCGGTTCCCCGCGGGTGAAGCACACGTCAAGGTCGCACACGACGCCGACGCGGGGGACCTCATCGAGATCGCGACCCTGCGCGGCACGAACGGCGACGACCTCCTCATGCTCGGCATGTGGGCGGACGCCGTCCGGCAGCGCGGATCCCGGTCCGTCGCCCTCGTCCCGTACCTGCCCGGCGCCCGGCAGGACCGCGGCCTCCCCTTCGGCGCGAAGGTCTACGCGGACGTCATCAACGGCTTCGGGATCGACCAGGTCATCGCGTTCGACCCGCACTCGCCGGTGATCGTCGACCTGGTGGAGCGCCTGACCGTGGTCAGGAGCGAGACCGTCGTCCGCGACCAGGTCGTCGCCGGCTCGGACTACAGCGGGATCATCGCCCCCGACAAGGGCGCGGTCGCGCGGGCCTCCGCCGTCGCCGACGCCTGCGGGTTGCCGGTGTTCCGCGCCGAGAAGCACCGCAACCCGGACACCGGCAAGCTCGACGGCTTCACGTGCGAGCCGCTGCCGGACACCGGTCGCCTGCTCGTCGTCGACGACATCTGCGACGGCGGCGGCACGTTCATGGGCCTCGCGACCGCGACGGGGCTGACGAAGGACCGCCTCGGCCTCTGGGTCTCGCACGGCGTCTTCTCCGGCCGGGCCCCGCAGCTCGCCGAGCACTTCGGGGAGATCGTCACGACGGACTCCTACCCCGCGCAGAACGCCATCGAGGGCCTGCGCACGATCGAACTCACCCCCTACCTGACGGAGCAGATCCGATGACGCAGACCGACACCACCACGACCGGCACCGACGGCGCCACCGGCATCGCGCCCCGCCTCACCGGCCCGAGCCCGATCGCCCCGCTCCTCGCCGTCGACGGCTACAAGCACTCGCACCGGCAGGTCTACCCGGCCGGCACCACCCGGATCCTCATCAACTGGACGAACCGTTCGAACGCGCACATGCCCGAGTCGACGCACGCCGTGGTGTTCGGCCTGCAGGCGTTCATCCAGCGCTCCCTCGTCGAGGCGTGGGCGCCGTTCTTCGCCGCGGACGAGGACGAGGTCGCCGACCTGTTCGAGCAGGCACTGCAGGGGTACTTCGGCCCGAACCACATCGGCACCGACCACGTCCGGGCACTCCACCGCCTCGGGTACCTCCCGCTCGAGATCCGCGCGCTCCCCGAGGGCACCCTCGCCCCGATCGGCGTCGCGACCCTCACCGTCGAGAACACCGTCGACGAGTTCTTCTGGCTGCCGAACTACATCGAGACGGCCCTGTCGGCGTCGATCTGGCACCCGTCGACCGTCGCCACGAAGGCACTCGAGTACCGCGACCTCATGGAGGACTGGGCTGCCCGCACCGGCGCCGACCCGGCCAGCATCGACTTCGCCGCGCACGACTTCTCCTTCCGGGGACAGTCGAGCATCGAGTCGGCCGCGGCCGGTGGCGCCGGGCACCTCCTCTCCTTCCTCGGCACCGACTCGATGCCGTCGCTCGACTTCATCGACCGCTACTACCCGGGTGACAACGGCTGGGTGGCCGCGAGCGTCCCGGCCACCGAGCACAGCGTGATGTGCGTGCGCGGCGCCGAGGGCGAGCTCGCGACCTTCGAGCAGATCCTCGACGTGTACCCGACGGGCATCGTGTCGGCCGTGAGCGACGGGTTCGACCTCTTCAAGGTGATCACCGAGACGCTGCCGCAGCTCAAGGACCGGATCACGGGTCGCGACGGCAAGCTCGTCATCCGCCCGGACTCGGGCGACCCGGTGGACATCGTCACCGGCGCCGTGCACGGGGTCGACACCGCGGCACTGACCGACCCGGCCCGCAGCCACGAGGAGAAGGGTGTCGTGGAGCTCCTCGACGAGATCTTCGGGCACACCGTGAACGACCAGGGCTTCAAGGTCCTCGACCAGCACATCGGCGTGATCTACGGCGACAGCATCACCCTCGACCGTGCCCGCCGCATCTACGAGCGACTCGCCGCCAAGGGCTACGCGAGCGACAACATCGTGCTCGGCATCGGCTCGTACACGTACCAGTACATGACCCGCGACAACCTCGGCAGCGCGGTCAAGGCCACCTGGGCGCTGGTGGACGGCGAGCCCGTCGACATCCAGAAGGACCCGAAGACGGGCAGCGGCAAGAAGAGCGCGAAGGGCCGGATCGCCCTGCACCGCGACGAAACCGGCGAGATCCGCCAGACCGACCAGGCCACCGCAGAGGACGAGGCGACGAGCCTGCTCCAGCCCGTGTGGGTCGACGGCCGTTTCCGGGTCCTGCAGTCGTTCGCGGACGTGCGGGAGACCCTCCGCCGCGAACGCACCGAGCGCGCCGACCGCGCGGCCCGTCGGGCGACGGCGTGACCGACGCCACCTCGGCGGCCCGCGACCAGCCGCTCATCGCGATCGACGTCGTCCCGATGTCGTTCACGACGAGCGACGGGTTGCGGGTCGCCACCGCGCGTCGGCAGTACGCGCCGTACGCGGGCCAGGAGGCGCTCCCCGGCGTGCTCCTGGAGGGTGCGGAACTCCTCGCCGACGGTGCACGACGCGCACTGCGGACCAAGACCGGGATCGACGCGGCGACGGTCCGGCACCTCGCGCAGGTCGGCGCGTTCGACGGACCTGACCGCGACCCGCGGAGCGCCGCGATCAGCGTCGCCTTCCTGGCCGTCGTGGCACCGGCGGTGACGACCCCGACGCCGGCCGCGGCGGCCGCTGTGGTGGCCCCGCCCTCGGCCGCCGGACCCGCGGTCTGGCGCGTGCCCGGGGGAGACGACCCGCGCCTCCCGTTCGACCACGACGCGATCATCCGAGCCGCCCTCGACCACGTCCGCACCCGGATCTGGCGCGACCTGCCGCTCACGCGCGCGTTGCTCGGCGAGGTGTTCACCACCTCCGACGCCTCCGCGCTGCAGACCGCACTGACGGGCGTGCAGCCGGACCCGGGCAACACGAACCGGGCGCTGCGGACCAACCCGGCGCTCGTCCGGGCCGACGCGGCGGCCACGGCCGCGGTCCGTGGCGGCCGTCCCCCGGCAACCTGGACGTGGGCGGGCTGACCGCGGTTGGGTGGGGGCATGCCCTCCGCTCCGCTGTCCGGTGACACCTCGTTCGCGTTCCCGGAGTACACCGACCCGCCAGCATCACCGTTCGACGTCGCGCGCACCTGGATCGACGAGGCGCGGGACGGCGACGTGTCCGAGCCGATGTCGATGACGCTCGCCACCGCGGGGTCCGACGGCCGGGTCTCGGCGCGGACCGTGGACGTGAAGCGGCTCGACGACCGCGGGCTCGTGTTCGGGACCTCGACGCTCAGCCCGACGGGCCGGCAGCTCGACGACAACCCGTTCGCCGCGCTCCAGGTGTACTGGCGGGAGACCATGCAGCAGCTGCGGTTCGAGGGCCGGGCCGTGCAGCTCTCCGAGGCCGAGTCCGACGCGCTGTTCGCCGACCGGTCGCCGAAGTCCCGCGCCGCCACCGCGATCGCCGACCAGTCCTCGGTGCTCGAGCCCCGGACGCTGCAGGACCTCATCGACGACGCGAACGCGCTGCTCGACGAGTCCGAGGACGACGTGCCCCGCCCGGAGGGCTGGGTGGCGTGGCGACTCGAGCCGGACCGCGTCGAGTTCTGGCACGGCAGCCGCGACCGGATGCACCGGCGGTTGCAGTACGTGCTCGCCGACGGTGCGTGGTCGGCGGCGCGGCTGCAGCCGTAGCGCGCCGCGGGCGGCGCGCGGCCGCCGGCCTGCCGGCCGCACAACCAAAGTGCGCTCGAACCACGCAATCCCGTGGCTCGAGCGCACTTTCGTTGTGCGAACGCGAACCGACCCAGCCGCCGCGCGCGGGGTGGGGCGCCGCGCGCCGCCGCGGCCGCGCGCGCCCGCGCTACCGCGCGATCGGGTTCGGCATCGCCCCCGCCCGGATGAGCGACGACGACTGGTCCGCCAGGTCCACCATCGACAGCGTGTTCCGCAGCTGCAGCCGGTTGAGGCACGAGTGCTCGAACGCCGGCACCCGCAGGTCCAGCGGCCGCCGGCGCTCCGGGTGGGCCGCGGCGTGCGCGTCGACGCACTCCCCCACCACCTGCCAGAACCGCGACTCCGGCAGGACCCCGTCGTCGTCGAGGATCGCCGCGACGAAGCGCATCACCCCGTCGAACACCTCGGTGAACACGGCGAGCGCCGCTTCGTCGTCGTCCACCGGGTGCACGATGCGCTCGATGTCGGCGGGCACCGGGCGGTCGGCGTGCCGCCCGAGCACCGCGACCTCTTCGCCGATGTCCTTCATCACCGCGCGCACCACGACCCCGTCACGGACGACGAGCACGAGGTTCTCGCCGTGCGGCATGAACACCAGGTCGTGCACGGTCAGGCAGTGCACCACGGGCAGCAGGTACGCGTCGAGCCAGCGCCGCACCCACTCGTCGGCCGGCAGCCCCGATGCCTCGACCAGCGCGGACACGACGGCGTCACCCGAGGCGTCCCGGTGCAGCAGCGCCGCCATCGTCAACAGTCGCTCGCCGTCCGTCACCCGCGGCAGCGGGCTCTCCCGCCACAGCGCCGCGAGCATCTTCCGCTGCGGTGAGGACACGTCGACCCGGTGGTAGGCGTCACCGGTGTACCCGATGGCCGCGTGCTCCCGGAGGACCGAGAACCCGGCGCCGGCCAGCGTCTCGTCCGCGGACACGAGCGCCGCGACCCAGTCGTTCACCGCCGGGGTGTTCCGCATGTACGCGGGCGACATCCCCCGCAGGAACCCCATGTTCTGCACGGCGAGCGCCGTCTTGACGTACGAGCGCTCCGGGTGGGAGCGGTCGAACGCCGTCCGGATCGACTGCTGCGGCTGGTACTCGTCCGGCCCCTCGCCGAGGTCGACCAGGTCCTGCCGCCCGAGGTCCGGCGCGAACGTGACGGCGATCCGGTGCTGCCACTGCCACGGGTGCACGGGGATCCAGACGTAGTCGTCGGGGTCGAGTCCCCGGGAAACGAGCACGGCCCGGAACCCGGCGGTGGTCTCCGGGTCGAGCTCGGCCGCCCAGTGGTCGCGCTCGGTGCGGTCCGCGGCGAGCGCGAGGTGTGTGCAGGCCCGGCGTGCGGCGAGCCAGCGGTAGCGGAACCGACCGCCGGCCTCGGGAGCGTAGGCGCGGTACTCGTCCAGCCCGAACCCGATCCGCCCGTTCGCCGCCACGAACGCCGGGTGCCCCTCGGTCATCGCCGACTCGACGTCCTGGAACGACGCGACGACGCGGTCGGTCCCCTCCGTGCGCCCCTGTGCGAGCTGCGCGGCGGACGGCCCACCGCGACGGTGCTTCGCGGCGGCGCTGGCGAGGGTGGAGGCGATCTCCTCGAGGTACGTGCCGAGCAGCGCGTCGGGGATCCCGAGCACGTCGCGCAGCTCGAGGACGAGCTCCTGCGCGCTGAGCGGGGCCGCCGCACCGGCGCGGGTACGGGTCAGCGACGCCTCGTCGATCGACCAGTGCTCGAGCACGTGCCGACGCGCGCGGAACCGGTAGGTCGACTCCCCCGCGTCGAGCCGCCAGGCGTCGCCGTCCGGCTGCGGCTCCACGAGGCGCTCGTGCGTGAACTCGGCGATCGCCTTCGCCACGAGGTGCCGCTGGGCCGGTTCGAGGTGCTCCGGCCGGAGGTGTGCCGCGGGCCCGTCGCCCTCGGGCAGCCCGATCCGGTCGGTGTCGAGCACGGACAACAGGGCGCGCTTGCCGTCGACGTCGACCTCGCGCAGCACGCGGAACCCGATCTCGGCGTTCTTCGCGTGCACGGCGGTGTTCCGGACGTCGGGCTCGACGACGACGCGGCGTGCTCCGAGGACGTCGCGGCAGTGCTCGACGACGGTGCGCATGACGGCGCTCGTCAGTCCGTGCACCCGTCCGTCGGCGGGCGGCGGCGCGACGAGCAGGTGCATGCCGACGTCGCCGGGTTCGGCGGCGAACACGTCGGTGAGCAGGACCCGGGCCGGGTCGTACGTCTCCGCGAGGAACACCGGGACGCCGTCACGACGGCCGAGCCACGCGGCCTGCGCGGGATCCGCCTGCACGTCCGCGAGGTACGTCCGCACCGCGTCGACGTCGAGGTGTCCCATGCCCCACCACGACGACGCGGGGTGCGCGAGCCACGACTGCACGAGGGCGGCGTCACGATCCG
This sequence comes from Curtobacterium sp. USHLN213, assembly GCF_037144815.1. Taxonomy (NCBI): domain Bacteria; kingdom Bacillati; phylum Actinomycetota; class Actinomycetes; order Micrococcales; family Microbacteriaceae; genus Curtobacterium; species Curtobacterium sp. USHLN213. Next base: position 222,133 of record NZ_JBBCYQ010000004.1, read on the forward strand.
GGTCCACGGGTTCGACGGCCAGGAGGCGCGGCTCGGCCCGGCCGACCTCGGTCACGTCCGGCAGGGTGGTCGCGTCGACGGTCATGCGGAGACCTCCGCGCGCTCGGTCGCGTGCCGGGGCGGCGCGCCGTCCGCGGTGCTGCCGCGTGCCGTGGAGCGGGCCGAGGCGGGCAGGCCGAACTCCTGGAAGGCGATCCGTGCCTCCAGGCCGTAGACGGGCCGACCCGTGACGGACCGGATGATCGACGCGTTCCGCCACGCCCCCATGCCGAGGTCGGGTGCGGTGAGGCCGTGCGTGTGCTCCTCGGCGTTCTGCACCCAGATGCGGCCGCCGAGTCGGTCGACGTGGTGGTCGCGTGCGACCGCCAGGCGCCCCCGGGAGTCGCGGGCGACGAGGTGCTCGACCGGTGCGAGGAACGCCGCGGACCGCGGTCGGTACCCGGTCGCCAGGACCAGCCGCTCGACCTCGTGCTCGTACGTCTCGCCGAGCTGCTCGTGCCGGAGGGTCAGCCGGTACGTCCCCCGGTCCGCCAGCCACACGGCGTCGACCACGCTCGTCTCGGTGCGGAGCGTCGTCGGGACCGGTCCCGGCGCGCTGAGCCGGTACAGCTGGTCGTAGAGCGCGTCGACGAGGTCCGCGCTGATCCCCTTGTACAGCCCGCGCTGCTCGCGACCGAGGTGGTCGCGGACGTCCTCGGGCAGGGCGTGGAAGTGGTCCGTGTACTCCGGGCTCGTCATCTCGAGCGTGAGCTTGGTGTCCTCCATCGGGAAGAACCGCGGCGAGCGGGTGATCCAGTCGAGGCGGTAGCCGTCCCGCCGGACGTCCTCGAGCAGCTCGCGGTAGACCTCGGCGGCGGACTGTCCGCTGCCGATCACCGCGATCGACCCGGCACGGCGCAGGGCGTCACGGTTCGGCAGGAACTCGGCGGAGTGGATCGCCGGCCCGTCGATGCCCCGAAGGGGTGCTGGGACGGACGGCTCCGTGCCGATGCCGACGACGACGTGGCGTGCGCGGTACGCCTCGGGACCCTGATCGGTCTCGGCGTGCACCGTGAACACGTCGGTCGTCACGTCGTGCTCGACGGCCGTGACCCGACGACCCCAGCGGAGGGTGTCGAGCCGGTCGGCGGCCCACCGGCAGTACGCGTCGTACTCGCTGCGGAGGGGGTGGAAGTCCTCGCGGATGTAGAACGGGTAGAGCCGACCGGTCTCCTTGAGCCACGCCAGGAACGAGAACGGCGAGGTCGGGTCCGCCATCGTCACGAGGTCCGCCATGAACGGCACCTGGATCGTGGCGTCGTCGAGCATCATGCCGTGGTGCCAGGCGAAGCCGTCGGCGGCGTCGAGGAACACCGCGTCGAGGTCGTCGAGCGGGTCGGTGAGGCAGGCGAGGCCGAGGTTGAACGGCCCGATGCCGATGCCGATCAGGTCGTGGACGGGGCGGTCGGCGGTCTGGTCGGCGGTCTGGTCGGCGGTCCGGAGGTCGTCGGAGGTGGTCATCGCGTTGCTCCTTCCGGGGCGGAGGTGGCCGCGCGGACGCGCGCTGCCGTCGCGGCGACGTGGTCGAGCGAGGCGCGCACCTGCGCCGGGGTCGCCTCCGGGTTGAGCAGCGTCAGCTTGTTGCAGGGGCGCCCGTCGATCACGGTCTTCGCGATGAGCACCCGCCCCTCGGCGAGGAGCGCCGCACGGATCGGGGCCACCAGTGCGTCGGCGTCCGCATCGGTCACGCCGGCGGGCTGCCACCGGAACAGCACGGTGCTGAGCTGCGTCGGCGCGACGAGCACGAGGTCCGGGTGCTCGTCGACGATCGCGTGCGTCGCCGCCGCGAGGTCGATCACCGCGTCGAACGCCCGCCCGACGGCATCGGCGCCGGTCGCTCGGAGGGTCGCCCAGAGCTTCAACGCGTCGAACCGCCTGGTGGTCTGCAGGGACTTGTCGACCTGGTTCGGCTCGGCGGCGTCCTCGGGGTTGAGGTAGTCCGCGTACCAGGCCGTGCGGCGGAGGTCGGCGGGGTCGCGGACGACCAGCGCGCTCGACGACACCGGCTGGAAGAACGACTTGTGCAGGTCGGCGGTCACGCTCCGCGCACGCTCGATCCCGTCGAGCAGGTGCCGACGGGTCGGGGACACGAGCAGGCCGCAGCCGTACGCGGCGTCGACGTGGAGCCAGACGTCCTCGAGGTCGCACACGTCGGCGATCGGCTCGAGCGGGTCGATCACGCCGCGGTCGGTGGTGCCCGCCGTGGCGACGACGGCCATCGGGGTGCGGCCGGCCGTGCGGGCGGCGGCGATCGCCTCGGCGAGGGCCGCGGGACGCATCCGGCCGGCCTGGTCGGTGGGGACGTCGACGACGGCGTCATCGGGGAGGCCGAGGAGCCGGGCGGACTTGCGGACGCTGAAGTGGGACTCGGCGGTGGCGAAGACGGTGAGCATCGGGGCAGCCGAAGCCGTCGCTGCTGCCGCTGCTGTTGCTGCCTCTCGCGCCAGCAGCAGCGCCTGCAGGTTCGACTGGGACCCGCCCGAGGTGAACACCCCGTCACCGCCCGCGAACCCGATGCGCCCGGCGAGCCACGCCACCACGTGCCGCTCGATGTCGGTCCCGATCCGCGACTGGTCCCAGGTGTCCACCGAGGTGTTCACGGCGGCGAGCACCGACTCCGCCGCGACCGCGGGCAGCGCGACGGGGCAGTTGAGGTGGGCGAGGTACGCCGGGTCGTGGAACCAGACGGCCTCGCGGACGAACAGGTCGTCGAGCTCGGCGAGCGCCCGGTCCGTCCCGAGGGGTTCCGCGTCGAGGTCGACGGCGGCGACGCGGGCCCGGAGTTCGTCCGCGGCGGTGTCGGTCGTCGGTCGGTCGACGTCGGAGATGCGGTCCGCGAGCCGGTCGACCGTCGTGGTGACGGTGGTCCGGTAGCGCTCGGCGTTGGCAGAGGTCAACAATTCGATGAGGGCTGTCACGTTAGGTAAGGCTAACCTCACCTCGCCGCGATTGTCACGCGCAGCAGCACGCTCCCGACATGGCCGGGCGCGTCGGCGTCAGGGGCTCAGCGCCTCAGAGCTTCTCGATCGGCGCGATCTTGATGAGGAGCTTCTTGCGGCCCGCGGAGTCGAACGCGATCTCGGCGATGCGCTTGGCGCCGATGCCGGTCACGGCCGAGACCGTCCCCTCGCCGAAGTCGACGTGCTTGATCCGGTCGCCGGCCACGAGCTCCATGTCGCCGTTGTCGCGGACCTGCCCGGACACGCGGTTCGCCCACTCGGTCTTCGGACGGGTCTTCTGCGCTGCGGCCGCCCGGTCGTACGAGCCACCGCCCCAGCCGCCACCGCCGCGGTACCCGCCGCCGGCGCCGCCGCCCGAGCCACCGATCCCACCGCCCCGTCGGGCGTTGAGGGCCCGGGGTTCCGTCCCGCCGCGGCTGTTCGCCATGCCGGGAGACTGCTTCCACTCGATGAGCCCCTCGGGGATCTCCTGCAGGAAGCGGGACGGCATCGCCACGTTGACGTCACCGAACTGCGCGCGGGTCATCGCGAGCGACAGGAAGAGGGACTTCTTGGCGCGGGTGATCCCCACGTAGAAGAGCCGGCGTTCCTCGGACGGGCCACCCGGCTCGTTCGCCGACATCCGGTGCGGCAGCAGGTCTTCCTCGACGCCGGTGAGGAAGACCGCGTCGTACTCGAGCCCCTTCGCCGTGTGCAGGGTCATGAGCGACACCGTTCCCGACGAGTCGTCGAGCTCGTCCGCCGCGGCGACGAGGGAGACCTCGGTCAGGAAGTCGGACAGCGTGCCCTCGGGGTTGTTCTTCTGGAACTCCCGCGTCACCGCGACGAGCTCGTCGATGTTGTCCGCACGGGCGGCGTCCTGCGCGTCGGGCGACTTCCGGAGGTTCTCGAGCAGCCCCGAGCCGTCGAGCAGCTGCGTGAGGGTGTCCACGACCGGCTGGGTACCGGCGCGGGACGAGACGTCGTCGAGCAGGGCGGCGAACGCCGTGATCGCGTTGCGCACCTTCGGCCCGAACCCGAGTTCGTCGGCGTGTCGGAGGGCGTCCCGCATCGTCGTCTCGTGCTCGTCGGCGTAGCGCTGCAGGGTGGTCTCGGTGACCGCGCCGATGCCGCGCTTCGGGACGTTGAGGACCCGTCGGAGCGCCATCGGGTCGGCCGGGTTGGCGACGGTGATCAGGTACGCCATGGCGTCCTTGATCTCGGCGCGCTCGTAGAACTTCGTGCCGCCGAGGACCCGGTACGGGATCGCCGCCCGGATGAAGATCTCCTCCAGCGCACGGGTCTGCGAGTTCGTCCGGTAGAAGACGGCCATGTCGCGGTAGGACATGCCGTCCTCGTGCAGGCGCTGGATCTCGTCGGCGACGAACTGTGCCTCGTCGTGCCCGGTGTAGCCCGTGAACCCGACGATCTTGTCACCGGCACCGACGTCCGTGAAGAGGTTCTTCGCCTGCCGGTCGAAGTTGTTCGCGATGACGGCGTTCGCGGCGTCGAGGATGTTCTGCGTCGACCGGTAGTTCTGCTCGAGCAGGACGACCTTCGAGTTCGGGAAGTCCCGCTCGAACTCGACGATGTTGCGGATGTCCGCCCCGCGGAAGGCGTAGATGGACTGGTCGGAGTCGCCGACGACGGTCAGCGACGCCGGGGCGATCGACCCGTCGGCCTCGCGCATGCGGGCCACGTGCTGCCCGGCGTCCTCGAGCTTGTCCACCTGCTCGACCGGGACCGGCCGCGTGAGCTCGCGGATGAGGGCGTACTGCGCGTGGTTGGTGTCCTGGTACTCGTCGACGAGGATGAACCGGAACCGGCGCTGGTAGAGCGCGGCGACCTCGGGGAAGGCGCGGAAGAGGAACACCGTCTGGCCGATGAGGTCGTCGAAGTCGAACGCGTTCGCCCGGCGCAGCTCGTTCGTGTACCGCCGGAAGACCTCGGTGAACATGACTTCTTGCGGGTCGTTCGCGTTGATGTTCCGGGCGTAGGAGTCGATGTCCTGCAGCTCGTTCTTGAGCTTCGAGATCTTCGAGGCCGCAGCGCCGACGGTCAGCCCGAGCGAGTCCGCCTCGAGCTCCTTGATGATCCGCTTGAGCAGGGCCTTCGAGTCGGCGGAGTCGTAGATCGTGAACGACTGCGCGAACCCGAAGCGCTCGGCCTCGCGCCGGAGGATCCGCACGCACGCCGAGTGGAAGGTGGAGATCCACATCCCCTCGGACGCCTGCCCGACCAGCGCCCGCACGCGCTCGCGCATCTCGGCCGCGGCCTTGTTCGTGAAGGTGATCGCCAGGATCTGCGACGGCCAGGCTTCTCGGTTGGCGAGCAGCAGGGCGATGCGGCGGGTCAGCACGCTCGTCTTGCCGGAGCCCGCACCCGCCACGATGAGCAGGGACTCGCCGCGGTACTCGACGGCTTCCCTCTGCTGGGGGTTCAGACCCGCGGTGAAGGGGTCGTCGTAGGCGCGGTCACCGGCGCCGGAACCGTCAGCACGGCCGGGCGTCGAGTCGAAGGGGTCGAGCACGATCGTCATGTCCGGGACAGTCTAGGCCGGGCCTCCGACAGCCGAGCGGGCGAGCACGGCCAGGTCGGTGTGGTCGGCGAACACCCCGTCGACGCCGGTGCGGACGACCGAGGTGAACCACCGCTCCCAGTCACCGAACGCCGCGACCTCGCCGCCACGACGCAACGGCGCCGGCAAGAAGCGGTTCTCCGGTCGCAGCGTCCACGTGTACACGGCGAGCCCGGCCTCGTGCGCGCGGTCGACGACGGCGCTCCGCACGGGTGCCGGATCCTCGAGCGCGACGCTGTCCACCCCGGCCATCAGCGTCCCCAGGTCGACGCTGATGCCGTGGAACTCCGTCGCGAAGGCCGTGAGCGCGTCGTCGGACCGCTCGGCCGCGTACGTGGGAGCCAGCGACCCGTGGGACGCGACCTCGTCCGCCGCGCTGCCCCGCGCCTCCTGGAGGTAGACGAGCCGCCCGCCGGTCCCGCGCTCCAGGAGGTCTCGCAGCACGCCCTTCTCGAAGCTCTCGACGGTGAGGCGCTCGTCCCCGCGCCACCCGGTCTCGGCGAGGACCCCGTCGAGGAGCTGCCCCATCGGGAAGCCGGCGCGGTCGAAGAAGTCGGCGTGCTTGACCTCCGCGACGAGTCCGACCGGCCGGGGAGCCGCGTCGAGGATCGCGAGCAGGTCCTCGAGGCGGAGGACCGGCTCCTCGCCGTCGTGCTCCGCCGACCCCGGTCGCAGGGCGGGGAGGCGCTCGCGGGTCCGCAGCGTCCGCAGCTCGGCCCACGTGAAGTCCTCGGTGAACCAGCCCGTCGTCTTCTGCCCGTCGACCGTCTTCGTCGTGCGCAGGTGCCGGAACTCGGGGTGGTCGGCGACGTCGGTCGTGCCGGACACCTCGTTCTCGTGCCGCAGCACCAGCACGCCGTCCTTCGTGGGCACGAGGTCCGGCTCGATCGCGTCGGCACCGAGTTCGATCGCGAGCTCGTAGGCGCTCCGCGAGTGCTCGGGACGGTAGCCAGACGCGCCGCGGTGGGCGATCACCAGGGTCATGGCCCCGACACTACGGCCACATCCGGCGCGCGGCGTCCCGGGGCCGGTAGGTTCACGGCATGGGGCTCGCCCGGGGGTGGAAGCGGAGCAGCGTCGCCGCGGCGACGGTGCTGGTCGGCGTCGCCGCGTGGGTCGTGCCGGCCTCCGGATCGGCGCCCCTGCACCTCGCCGAGGGCGGGGGCGAGGTCTGCATGGAGGGTCGCACGGACGCCACCGTCGGCATCGCGATGCTCGACCACCCGACGGGCGACCCGATCGTCGTCAGCGCGGTGTCCGCACCGGGGGACGGCGTGCGCATCGTCGGCGCGTTCGTGGTCCGGTACCCGCACGGTGCGTCGGACCCGGTCCGGTACGGGACGGACGAGTGGCCGGTCCCCGCACACTGGGGCGAGCCGGAACCGGCGCTCGGCGCGTCGGTCGCCGCGGGCGATGCCGCCGACCTCGTCGTGCACGTCCGCCGCGATGCGCGCGACGGCGGCTCGGTGGGTCCGGTGCGGGTCGCGTACACGCAGGGCGCGCGGCTGTGGTCGGAGACGACCGGCACCGAGATCGCGCTGCGCGCGCACTGCTGATCCAGGAGGCGCGGTACCGGGCCGCCCCGACCCTCACCGTGAGCGGTCGGCGGGCTCCGGGCCGGTTCGGGGCGCGCACGCAGCGCACGACCGTAGGCTGCGCTCGTCGGGTCCCCACGGGGCCGCTTCCGCTCGCCGCGAATCCTCAGCCTTCCGCGACCGAGCCCACCTAGGCTGAGAGGACTCGAATATCCAAGGAAGAGGACACCATGGCCTTCAAGCCCGGTTTCGACCAGTCCCCCGCCTTCAACAACCAGGGGCCCAACACCTGGGGTGGGCGCGGCGCTGGTCAGCAGCAGGCCGGCTGGGGACAGACCCCGCAGCAGGCACAGGGCGGGATGACCCCCGAGCAGCTGCAGTACATGTACGACCGCCCGGCGGCCAGCACGGTCGACACGGACCGCATGTCGTACGAGGACACCATCGTCAAGACGCTGCTCGCGTTCGGCGTGCTCGTCGTGGGTGCCGTGGCCGGCTGGAACGCACCGATGATCGTCTGGATCATCGGCGCCGTCGCCGGGTTCGTGCTGGCACTCGTCAACATGTTCAAGAAGAAGCCGTCGCCCGGGCTCGTCCTGGCGTACTCCTTCGCCCAGGGACTCTTCGTCGGTGGTATCTCGCACTACTACCAGAACGCGTTCGGCGGCATCGTCGTGCAGGCGGTGTTCGGCACGCTCGGTGTCTTCGCCGTGACGCTCGCGCTGTTCGCCTCCGGCAAGGTCCGCGCGACGCCGAAGGCCACGCGCTTCTTCCTCGTCGCGATGGTCGGGTACCTGGTGTTCTCGCTCATCAACCTGGTCCTCATGTGGACCGGCGTGACGCAGACCGCGTTCGGTGCCCTCGGCTTCGAGATCTTCGGCATCCCGCTCGGCGTGATCATCGGCATCCTCGTCGTGGTCATGGCGGCGTACTCGCTGATCCTCGACTTCGACCAGATCCAGACCGGCGTCCGTCGTGGCGCTCCCCGGATCTACGCGTGGACGGCGGCGTTCGGGCTCATCGTCACGATCGTGTGGCTGTACCTCGAGATCCTGCGAATCCTAGCCATCGTGGCGAGCAGCCAGCGCAACTAGTACTCGGCACGACCCGAAGGGCCCCGGCGAACACGCCGGGGCCCTTCGTCGTTCCCGGGCCTGCCGATCCTGCTCCCGGTCCTGGCCCCGCTCGGCCGCGCGCCGGATGTGGTCGCCGAGCGTCGTCGCCGAGCCTCGTCGCCGAGCGTCGTCGCCGAGCGGGCAGGACACGCCGCGGGTGGTGCGCCGAGCGGGTGGAACGCGTCGGTCGGTGGCGCCGAGCGGGACGGAAATGGCCCGTTCGCGAGCAGGTCCCCCCCCGGACGCAGGACGGCCCGGCACGCAGGACGCGTGCCGGGCCGTCAGCGCGGGAGGGCTACTCCCACTCGATCGTCCCCGGCGGCTTCGACGTGACGTCGAGCACGACACGGTTCACGTCGGGCACCTCGTTCGTGATGCGGTTCGAGATCTTCGCGAGGGTGTCGTACGGCAGGCGCGTCCAGTCGGCGGTCATGGCGTCTTCAGACGAGACCGGACGGAGCACGATGGGGTGGCCGTACGTGCGACCGTCGCCCTGGACGCCCACGGAACGGACATCGGCGAGCAGGACGACCGGGCACTGCCAGATCTCCTCGTCGAGGCCGGCCGCGGTGAGCTCTTCGCGGGCGATCTTGTCGGCCGCGCGGAGCAGCTCGAGGCGGCCCTTCGTGACCTCGCCGACGATGCGGATGCCGAGCCCCGGGCCGGGGAACGGCTGGCGACCGACGATGACCTCGGGCAGTCCGAGCTCGCGACCGACGGCGCGGACCTCGTCCTTGAACAGGGTGCGGAGCGGCTCGACGAGCTCGAACGTCATGTCGTCGGGGAGCCCGCCGACGTTGTGGTGCGACTTGATGTTCGCCGTACCCGAGCCACCGCCGGACTCGACGACGTCCGGGTAGAGCGTGCCCTGCACGAGGAACTCGACCTCGCCGGCGTCCGATCCTTCGGCCGACTCGGCGCGGGCCTCGAGCACAAGGGCCTCGGCCGCGGCCTCGAACGTGCGGATGAACTCGCGCCCGATGATCTTGCGCTTCTGCTCCGGGTCGCTCACGCCGGCGAGGGCGTCGAGGAACTGCTGCTCGGCGTCGATCGTGATGAGCCGCACACCGGTGGAGGCGACGTAGTCCTCTTCCACCTGCTTGCGCTCGTCGGCGCGGAGGAGCCCGTGGTCGACGAAGACGCACGTGAGCTGGTCGCCGACGGCCTTGTGCACGAGCGCCGCGGCGACGGCGGAGTCGACGCCACCGGAGAGTCCGGCGATGACCCGGGCGGAACCGACCTGTGCGCGGATGCGTTCGACCTGCTCCTCGATCACGTTCGCGGAGTTCCAGTCGCCGGGGAGCCCGGCGGCACGGTGCAGGAAGTTCTCGAGCACGGCCTGGCCGTACACCGAGTGCTTGACCTCGGGGTGCCACTGCACGCCGTAGAGCTTGCGCTCGTCGGAGGCGAACGCGGCGACGGGGGTCGAGGCGCTGGACGCGAGGACCTCGAAGCCCTCGGGTGCCTTCGCCACGGAGTCGCCGTGCGACATCCAGGTCACCTGGGACTCCGGCTGGTCGCCGAGGAGCGTGCTCGTGCCGGGCGAGAGCGTGACGTCGGTCGCGCCGTACTCGCGCAGCCCGGTGTTCGCCACCTCGCCACCGAGCGCGGTCGCCATGGCCTGGAAGCCGTAGCAGATGCCGAGCACGGGGACGCCGAGGTCGAGGATGTCGCCGTCGAGCGCGGGAGCACCGGTCTCGTACACGGACGACGGGCCGCCGGACAGCACGATGGCCGCGGGGTCCTTCGCACGGACCTCGTCCGCCGTGATCGAGTGCGGGACGATCTCGCTGTAGACGTTCGCTTCACGGACCCGACGCGCGATGAGCTGCGCGTACTGGGCACCGAAGTCGACGACGAGGACGGGACGCTGTTCGGTCTCGCTCACCGAGCGGCCTCCTTCTCACGCTGCTGGGCAGCGGTCAGCTCGTGGTAGGTGTCCATGGCGATCTTCTGCATGCGGTGCTCGACCACGAACGACATGAACGGGATGATGCCCCCGAGGGCGATGAGCAGGAAGCGGATCGGCTTCCAGCGCATGATGCTCCACAGACGGAAGTCGGTGAAGAGGTAGAGCACGTACAGCCAGCCGTGGGCGATGAGGATGCCGATCGACAGGTTGAAGGTGCCGGGCTCCTTGCCCGCCGTGCCCTCCGGCACGAAGAACGCACCGCCGCCGAGCTGCATCTCGAGGTGCAGCGGCGTGTACTTGATGACCATCTCGACCACCAGGGCGAGCAGCAGCACGCCGGTGATGTACGCCGAGACGCGGTACCACTTCACCGCGCCCGGGATCTTCGGGATGTCGCGGGTACGGACGGTCAGAGCCATATCGGCCATCCTACCGTCGGTCGACGAGGGCACCGTCGACGCTGAGTGCGGCCTCACGCCGCTCTTCTTCCTCACGCTCCCACGCGTCCTTCACGAACCGGTACCAGAGGAAGACGGCGAACCCGGCGAACACGACCCACTCGATCGCGTAGAACAGGTTGAGCCAGTCGAACTGGACCTCGCGCGAGGGCGCCCGGTCGGCGATGGTGCCGAGGTCGGCCGCCTTCGCCGTGGTGCCGTCGGCGACGACGTACCCGAGGTACATCCGGTCGTCGAACGCCTTCCACGTGTTCACGAACCGGGCCGGCGCAACCGCCGAGTACTCGCCCTTGTCGTAGGTGTCCTGGTCGGGCGACTCGGCCGGGTAGTAGCGCCCCTCGACCGTGAGCCGCGTGCCGTCCGCCAGGCGGTCACCACCGGCGACGGCGGCGGACCGCTGGTCGGACCACCCGATCACCACCGGGAGGCTCGCGCCGCTCGTGTCGTCCACCAGGTGTCCGACGGTCTGGTACGTCCCGCCACCGGTCCGGCCGGTCAGGACGGTGGTGTCACCGGCGACGAACGTCCCCGTGACCGTCACCTTCTGCCCGGCCATCTTCTCGGTCGCGGGCTGCATCGGCCCGGTCACGGCGTCGAGGCTCTTCCGGTTCTCGGTCGTCGCGGGGAGGGGGGTGCCGTTGGCGATGCTCCGCTCGAGCTGCCACTTGCCCAGCCCGGCGAACACCGCCGCGAGCACGAGCGCCAGCAACAGCAGCGCGATCCACCTCGGTCGTCGGGCTACGGCCCACATCTGTATCAGTACTCCGGATCGCGCTGGCGGACCGGGCGCTCGGGGCGCTCGGCGGGGGTCTCGACCGACGACGTCCGGGGCTCGGACACCGTCTCCGGAGACTCATTCTCCCGCTCTTGGCTGCCAGCGGCCTCCACCAGGGCGAACTCCTCGGCGAACTGGCGGTCCCGCTCCGCCCGACGAGCGGCAGCGGCGGCGTCCGACTCGGCCTCTGCCGCCTCGGCCGCGGCAGCCGCTGCGACCGCTCGACGGCCACCGAGACGCGTCCGCAGGCGTGCCAGACGAGCTGGGCGGATCACGAGCCGACCGATGCGGTCCGAGTTGACCGCGAGCAACGGCCCGAGGATCGCCATGACGAGGACGTACAGGCCCGCGAAGGCGGTGATGCGGGCTTCGAGCCCGGCAGCGGCCGAGAGCGTCGCGAGGATCAGCGCGAACTCGCCGCGGTTCACCAGGATGACGGCGGTGTTGATCCCCTGCTGGACATTGAAGCCGTTCATGCGCGCGACGAGCTGTCCCGCGATGGCGTTCAGCGCGACGGTCATGCCGATCGCACCGAGCACCGGCCAGAGCACCTCGCCGAAGGTCGACAGGTCGAGCCCGAGCCCGAAGTTCACGAAGAAGAACGCCGCGAACACGTCGCGCATCGGCAGGGCGAGCTGTTCGATGCGGTCGCGGTAGCGCGTGGCGCCGCAGAGCAGGCCGATCACGAACGCCCCGATCGCGTCCGTGACACCGAGCAGGTCGCCGATGCCGCCGAACATGACCGCGAGGCCGAAGAACAGCACGGTGAACAGCTCGTCGTCACGGGTCGCGAAGATCCGGGACACCCACTTGCCGGCGAACCGGGCCAGCGTGAACATCACGATGAGGAACCCGAACGCGAGCGCGAGCTTGCCGACGACGCCCCACACGTTCGTGTCGCCGGACAGGACCACCGAGACGATCGCGAGGTAGATCGCGATGAAGACGTCCTCGATCACGGTGACGCCGAGGATCATCGGGGTCTCGTCGTTCGCCAGGCGACGGAGCTCGATGAGGAGCTTCGTCACGATCGCGCTCGACGAGGTCGCCGTCATGCCGGCGATGATGAGGGCTTCGCGGGTGCCCCACCCGAGCGAGAACCCGAAGGCGAACCCGACGCCCATGTTGATGGCGACGTACGTGCCACCGGACACCAGGAGCTTGCCGGCGTTGCCGTAGAACTCTTCCTGGTCGAACTCCAACCCGAGGTTGAACAGCAGCAGGATGAGCCCGAACGTCGCGATCAGCTCGATCGTGTGCGACTCGACGTTCAGCCCGATCCACGGGGTGTGGGGACTCGCGATGAGCCCCACGACCATGTAGATCGGGATCGCGGGCAGCCCGATCGTCTTGCCGAGTCGTCCGAGGACGTAGGCGATGATGAAGAGGATGCCGATGGTGAGGAGCTCACCACCCAGGTGCACGGGCTAGCTCCTCGGCGGGGCCTCGGCCGCAGCGGCCGCAAGCTCTCCGCTGCGGTAGAACGAGAACGCCTTCGCGACCTTCTCGGGTGCACCGGCGACGACGATGGTGTCGCCCGGGAACACGACGAAGTCGGACGACGGGGCCGGGTTGGCGCTGTCACCACGGACGACCGCCACGACGGTCAGGCCGATGAAGCCCGAGTCGTGCAGGTCGCCGAGGGGCTTGCCGGCGATGGCGTCGTCGTAGTCGACCGAGAACCAGTCGATGCTGAGGCCCGGGATCTCGTCGAGCTTGTCGAGACCCTCGGTGATGCGCGTGCCGCCGAGGAGTTCGGCGAGCGTGTGCGCCTCGTCCTCACTGAGGCGCAGCGACACCTTCTCCGACTTGTCGGCGCCGTCCGAGACGTCGGCGAAGGAGATGAGGTCGGAGTGACCCGACCGGTGCGTGATGACACCGCACTTGCCACCGTCGTCGGTGTAGAAGCTGTGCAGCACGCCGACTCCGGGGAGTTTGACGCGATGGACGTCGACCATGATGGCTCCCTTTTCGAGTACCCCGATGATAACCACCGCGATGGTCCGTCCATTCCGTTCCGCTACAGTCCGGTGGTCGGGGACGACAGGGGGAACGCTGTGGACGAGCAGGACAGGACCAACCGGCTGGTGGCCGGCACCGGGATCGCGGTGGTGGCACTCTACGCCGCACTGCTCGCCGTCCAGGCACTCGTGCTCGATCCACTCGCGGCCGTGCCGGGCGCCTCGCTCGGCGAGGTCCACGGGCACCTGGAGCGCCAGGGCTTCGCGGTCGGCACCGACATCGCCGTCGTCGTCGGGATCGCCGTCGTCGGCGTCGCCCTGGCGATCGGCCTCGGCAGCTCGCTCGTCGTCACCCGTGCACGGCCGTACGTCACCGCCGCGGTCCTGCTCGGGGTGGTCGCGCTCGGCGGTCCGATGACCTGGTGGAGCGGCTTCTGGCTCGGCATGGACGTCGCCGACGCGTACGGCGTCGGCGGTGGAGCGCACACCGCCTGGGCCGGTGTCCTCCTCGTCACCAGCGCGATCGCGCTGGCCGCGATCCCGTTCGTCCTCGTGATCGGCCAGGCGATCAGTGCTCGCCGGACCACGCACCGGTCGCGCGCTGCCTGACGGAGCCGACCCGCGCCTCCAGGCAGTCGAGAGCCAGGAGGCACGGGGTGCGTCCTACTCGGGCTCGCTCGTCTTCTCGCCGACCACCTGCTCGTCGGACGCCTTGGCACCCTCGGCGCCGCTCGACCGGCCGCCGCCGACCACCACGTCGTCCTCGTCGAAGCCGAACGCGATGTCCGGCGCCTCGAGCCGCACGCGGTCCGCCGAGGCGTCGTCGGGTTGCAGCTGCGACTCGCGTTCCGCGGCGACGCGCTTGAGGTAGTTCGACACCTCGTTCTCGGTGGTCTCCTGGTCCCAGCCGAGCACGTCCGCCATGAGCTTCGCGGCGACGGGCGCCGCCGACTCACCGCGGTCCCACGCCTCGATCGAGATGCGGGTCCGGCGGGCGAGGACGTCCTCGAGGTGCAGGGCGCCCTCGTGCGAGGCCGCGTAGACGACCTCGGCGCCGATGTAGTCGTCGGCACCGGGGAGCGGCTCGGCGAGGGACGGGTCCTGCTTCACGAGCCGGAGCACCTCGGTCGCGAGCGTGCCGTAGCGGTTCAGCAGGTGCTCGATGCGGACCTTGTGCACGCCGAAGCTCCGCGCGGTGCGGCCGCGTCGGTTCCAGGCGGCCGGGTAGCCCTCGGCACCGAGCAGTGGGATGTCCTCGGTGGTCGAGCCCGGGATCTTCCCGTCCATCGCCGCGACGGCCTCGTCGATGGCGTCCTTGCCCATCACGCGGTACGTGGTCCACTTGCCGCCGGCGACGACCACGAGCCCGGGGACCGTGTGCGCGACGACGTGCTCGCGGCTGAGCTTCGACGTCTGGTCGGACTCCCCCGCGAGCAGCGGCCGGAGTCCGGCGTACACGCCCTCGACGTCCTCACGCGTGAGCGGGACCGCGAGGACCTTGTTGACGTGCTCGAGGATGTAGTCGATGTCCGCCGCGGTCGCCGCCGGGTGCGCCTTGTCGAGGTACCAGTCGGTGTCCGTCGTGCCGACCAGCCAGTGCCGGCCCCACGGGATCACGAAGAGCACGCTCTTCTCGGTGCGGAGGATCATGCCCGTGTTCGACTGGAAGCGGTCGCGCGGGATGACCAGGTGCACCCCCTTCGACGCCCGCACCTTGAACTGCCCGCGGGTGCCGACCATCGCCTGGGTGTCGTCGGTCCAGACGCCCGTCGCGTTGACGACCTGCTTCGCCCGGATGTCGAACTTCTCGCCCGTCTGGATGTCGTGCGCGTGCGCGCCCACGACCCGCTCGCCGACCTTGATGAAGCCCTCGATGCGGACGCGGCTCGCGGCGGAGGCGCCGTACGACGCCGCCGTGCGCACGAGCGACGCGACGTACCGGGCGTCGTCGACCTGGGCGTCGTAGTACGTCATGCCGCCGACGAAGGCGTCCTTCTTGAGGCCGGGCATGTTCTTGAGGACCTGGCTCCGGCTGAGGTGCCGGTGGTGCGCGACCCCCGGCGGCCGACCACCGGACCAGCTGAAGACGTCGTACATCGCCATGCCGATGCCGATGTAGAAGCGCTCCCACACGCGGTGGTTGAGCGGGTAGAGGAAGCGGACGGGCTTCACGAGGTGCGGGGCGATGCGCTGCAGCAGGAGGCCGCGTTCGATCAGTGCCTCGCGGACGAGCGCGAAGTTCAGCTGCTCGAGGTAGCGGATGCCGCCGTGGACGAGCTTCGACGAGCGGCTCGAGGTCCCCGAGCCCCAGTCGCGGGCCTCGACGATGCCGACGCTCAGGCCACGGGTGACGGCGTCGAGTGCGCTGCCGCCACCGACGATGCCACCGCCGACGACCAGGACGTCGAGCTCCTTGGTCTTCAGGGTCTCGATGGCGGCCGCGCGTTCGTCGGGACCGAGCTTCGCCGACGGGTCGAACCCCACCCCCGGGGCGGCGGTCTCGGGCCGGGCGGGCCGGGTCGCGCTGGACGTGCTCGTGCTGGTCTTCGCCATCGTCGCCTCCGTGTCACGGTGACGCCGGGCGTCACCCGCGCCGGAGTGCGGGTGCCACCGTCAGTTCCGGTGGTACGGCGCCACGACCACTTCTACTCGCTGGAACTCCTTGACGTCGGAGTATCCGGTCGTGGCCATCGATCGACGCAGGGCGCCGACGATGTTCGCGCGGCCGTCCCACGTCGGGGTGGGGCCGTTCAGGACGTTCTCGAGCGGGGCGATCGTGCCGACCTCGACCCGGCGGCCGCGCGGCAGCTCCGGGTGGTGCGCCTCGGCACCCCAGTGGAACCCGCCGCCGGGGGCCTCGGTCGCGCGGGCCAGCGCGGTGCCGAGCATCACGGCGTCGGCGCCCATCGCGATGGCCTTGACGACGTCGCCGGCGGTGTCGAGCCCGCCGTCGGCGATGACGTGCACGTAGCGGCCGCCGGACTCGTCCATGTAGTCACGGCGAGCGCCCGCGATGTCCGCGACGGCCGTGGCCATCGGGGCGTGGATGCCGAGGGCGGCCCGCGTGGTCGACGCCGCACCGCCGCCGAACCCGACGAGCACACCAGCGGCACCGGTGCGCATGAGGTGCAGGGCCGCCGTGTAGGTCGAGGCTCCGCCCACGATCACCGGGACGTCGAGCTCGTAGATGAACTTCTTGAGGTTGAGCGGCTCGGTGTTCTGCGAGACGTGCTCGGCCGAGACCGTCGTGCCGCGGATGACGAACAGGTCGACACCGGCGTCGACGACGGTCTGCGAGAACTCCTGCGTGCGCTGGGGGCTGAGCGACCCGGCGACCGGGACACCGGCGGCGCGGATCTCGGCCAGGCGCGCGGTGATCAGCTCGGCCTTGACCGGCTCGGAGTAGATCTCCTGCATGCGCTTCGTGACGTTGCCGTCGGTGAGCGCCTTGATCTCGTCGAAGTAGGGCGTCGGGTCCTCGTAGCGGGTCCAGAGGCCCTCGAGGTCGAGGACGCCGAGCATGCCGAGCCGGCCCATCTGGATGACCGTCGCGGGCGAGGCGACGGAGTCCATCGGGGCCGAGAGGATCGGCGACTCGAACGTGAACGCGTCGATCGACCACTGCACGCTCACGTCACGCGGGTCACGCGTGCGCCGCGAGGGGACCACCGCGATGTCGTCGAACGCGTACGCCCGACGTCCGCGCTTGCCAGCACCGATCTCGACTTCACTCACCCGGCAAGCCTAGCGGTCGTGTCCCCCGGGTGACACGGGCGCGACGGGCAGGGCGCGCGGCGGAGGTCAGCGCGTCCGGCGTGCGCGGCGCCTGCGGAGCGTCCGCAGGACGAGCCCGAGCAGCAGCGCCAGCACCACCAGCACGCCGACCAGCGCTGCGGCGACCTTCACGAGCAGCGCCGCCCCGACGAAGAGCACGGCGAACACCAGCCACACGAGGGCGTCGAGCACGAGGGGGCCGGGAGTCCGCACGCGACCGACGATAGCGACCCGGCGGAGGCGGGTCGCGCCTCCTGGCCGGCGACGCGCCGTCCCCGCGACGTGGGCCGCGCACCGGTCCGCATGAGGAGCGGGGCCGTGCGGCGCTGAGCGTCCACGCACGACCCCACTCGGTGCGGGTACCGCCCCCACAGCGGCACCCACGGTCGACACCGCTCGCTCAGCGCGCGGAGTCGACGTCCTTGGCGAGCGTCCCCAGGTACAGCTCGATGACCTTCGGGTCGTCGGCGAGCTCCTTCCCGGTGCCCGAGTACGCGTTCTTCCCCTGGTCGAGCACGTACCCACGATCGCAGATCTGCAGACAGCGTCGCGCGTTCTGCTCCACCATGACGATCGACACACCGGCCTTGTTGATCCGGCGTGTGCGGATGAACGTCTCGTCCTGGCGCACGGGCGACAGCCCCGCGGAGGGTTCGTCGAGCAGCAGCACCTTCGGGTCCATCATGAGCGCCCGGGCCATCGCGACCGACTGCCGCTCACCGCCGGACAGCGATCCGGCACGCTGGCCCTTCCGCTGTCCGAGGACGGGGAACAGGTCGTAGATGACCTCGAGCCGCTCGGCGAACTTCCGGGGCCGCAGGTACAGGCCCATCTGCAGGTTCTCCTCGATCGAGAGCGAGGGGAAGACGTTGTTCGTCTGCGGGACGAAGCCCACGCCGGCCTGCACGAGCTTGTTCGCCTTGAGGTTCGTGATGTCCTCGCCCTGCAGGGTGACCGAGCCCTCGCGGATGGACACGAGGCCGAACAGGGCCTTGAGGAGCGTCGACTTGCCGGCGCCGTTCGGCCCGATGATCCCGATGAGCTCGCCCGGGTAGCAGTCGAGGTCGCAGCCGTTCAGGATGTTCACCCCCGGCAGGTAGCCCGCGACGAGGTTCTTCGCGCTGAGCACGGGCTCGCGTTCCAGTGTGGCCGCCGGGGCGGCGGCCGCCGGCGACGGACTGGAGGCGCTGCTCGCGTTCGTGGGCTCGCTTGCGTCGGTCATCGGGTCGCCTCCTGCTCGTCTTCTTCCGCTACTTCCTCGGCGAGTTCCTCGTAGGTCTCCTCGTTGAGGAGCGAGTCGTCACCGAGGTCGGTGTCGTGGTGCGCACCGAGGTACGCGTCGATGACCGCACGGTCGTCCATCACCGTGTCGGCCGGCCCCTCGGCGACGACCTTGCCCTCGGCCATCACGACGACCCAGTCCGAGATGTGCCGGACCATGTGCATGTCGTGCTCGACGAAGAGCACGGTCATGCCGTCGTCGCGCAGGGACTGGATGTGCCCGAGCAGCGACTGGGTCAGCGCCGGGTTCACGCCGGCCATCGGCTCGTCGAGCATGATCATCGTCGGGTCGGACATGAGCGCCCGAGCCATCTCGAGGAGCTTGCGCTGCCCGCCGGACAGCGAGCCCGCGTAGTCGTCGGCCTTCGTGTCGAGCTTGAAGCGGGCGAGGAGGTCCTCGGCCTTCGCCGTGATCTCGCGCTCCCGCTTCCGCCAGAGCGCGGGGACGAGACCGACGAAGAAGTTCTCGCCGGGCTGGTCGCGGGCGCCGAGGAGCATGTTCTGCATCACGGTGAGGCGGCTGAGCGCCTTCGTGAGCTGGAACGTGCGGACCATGCCCTTGTTCGCGATGTGGGTGGCGCTGGTCTTCTGCAGGGTGTTGCCGTCGAACCGGGTCGTCGCGCCGGGGCTCGGCTTGTCGAATCCGGTGAGCAAGTTGAAGAACGTCGTCTTGCCGGCGCCGTTCGGGCCGATGAGGGCGGTGATCGAGCCGCGCTGGACCTCGAGGTGGTCGACGTCGACCGCGGTCATGCCGCCGAAGCGACGGGTGACGTCGTCGACGACCAGGATCGGGTCGTTCTTGGGGTGGGCGTACGACTCAGACACTGAACGTCAACTCCTTCTTGTTGCCCAGGAGGCCCTGTGGACGGAACACGATGAGGAGCATGAGCGCGACGCCGACGAGCACGTAGGAGAACTGCTCGGCCTGCTGCGCGTTCATGATCGAGTTCGGGATGAAGTCACCGGCGAGGGTGCGGATCGCGAGTCGGACGACGAAGAAGAGCACGGCGCCGAGCACCGGTCCGAACACCGTCGCCGCACCGCCGAGGATGAGCGCCGTCCAGATGAAGAACGTCATCGAGCGACCCATCGCGTCCGGTTGCACCGAACTCGGCAGGACGTAGATGATCCCGGCCAGGGCCCCGAGCGCACCGCCGAACACGAGCGCCTGCATCTTGTACGAGTAGACGTTCTTGCCGAGGGAGCGGACGGCGTCCTCGTCCTCGCGGATGGCCTTCACGACACGGCCCCAGGGGCTGCGCATGAGCAGGAACAGCACGAGCGTGAACAGGGCGACGAGCCCCCACGCCGCGATCCGGATCCACCAGCCGTTCACGCCGTTGTTCGAGTACGTGAACCACAGGATCGTGGTGGTGCCGTCGGGGAGCGGGCTGAGCGCGTTGAACGGGTCGCGGTAGCTCGACCCGGTGATGCCGTTCGAGCCGCCGGTCGTCGTGGTGAGCAGGCTCGACCGTCCCACCATGCGGATGATCTCGGCGCCGGAGATCGTCACGATCGCCAGGTAGTCACCGCGCAGCCGCAGGGTCGGGATGCCGAGGATGATCGCGAACACGATCGACACGAGCAACGCGACCAGGACGGCCATCACGAACGGCAGTCCGTTGGTGATCGAGATCGCGAAGCCGTAGGCGCCGAGCAGCAGGAACGCCGCCTGGCCCATGTTGACCAGGCCGGTGAGTCCGAAGTGGACGTTGAGGCCGATCGCGGCGAGCGCGAACGCCGCCGTGGTCGGGGCGAGTGCTTCCTGCGTGAGGGAGGACAGCAGGTTGAGGATGTAGTCCATGGCGGCGCTCCTTAGCCGATCCGCTCGGCGCGGCCGAAGATGCCCTGCGGCCGGAACAGCAGGATGAGGATGAGGATCACGAGGGCGGTGGCGTACTTGAAGTCACCGGGCAGCACGAGGTTCGTGAGCTCCACGACGACGCCGATGATCATCGAGCCGACGAGTGCGCCGTAGGCGGTCCCGAGGCCACCGAGCGTGACCGAGGCGAACATGAGCAGCAGCAGCTGCAGGCCGGTCTGCCAGTTCACGCCGTTGAGCACGAGGCCGAGCATCACGCCCGACAGTCCCGCGAGGCCGGCGGCGAGCGTCCACACGAACCGGATCACCCGGTCGACGTCGATGCCGGACGCGCTGGCCAGTGCCGGGTTGTCCGACACCGCGCGGGTCGCACGGCCGAAGCGCGTCTTCGCGAGGAACAGACCGGTCGCGACGAGGACGACGAGCGCGATGCCCATCGCCACGTACGACTGCACCGTGAGCGTGACCCCGGCGAACCGGACCGTCTCGGGGTTGCCCTGCTGGATGCGGACGGTCGAGGCGCCGAAGAAGTACTGGAACGCGTACTGCGCGGCGATCGACAACCCGATCGTCACGATCATGAGCTGCGTCAGGCTGATGCGCTTGCGCCGCAACGGCCGCCAGATGCCGGCGTCCTGCAGGTACCCGGTCGCCGCGCACAGCAGCGTGACCACCACCCCCGTCAGCCAGATGTTCCACCCGAGCTGGTTCGCGAAGAGGTAGGCGAGCAACCCGCCGAGGGTGACCTGCTCACCGTGCGAGAAGCTCGACAGGCCGGTCGTGCCGTAGATGAGCGAGAGGCCCACCGACGCCAGCGCGATGAGGAGCCCGAGCCGGATGCCGGACGCGAACTGCTGCCAGGCGCGCTGGGGCGTGACGCTCGTCGCGTCGTCGTTCGTGACGACGCCCTGCTGGTCGGACAGCTGGAAGATCTGCCCGACGTTCGCGTTGAGGCTCGCCGACACGGTGCGCTTCGCGTCCGCCGCGTTCGTCAGGTACTGGCCCTTGGGCAGCGTGTCCTGGTCGACGCTCACGGTGTAGCTGCCCGCCTCGGTCACGCTCACCGACCAGCGCCCGGCGTCGGACGTCGTCGCGGTCTGCGCGAAGCCACCCGGCCCGGCGACGTCGACGTCGACGCCCGGGACCGGTTCGCGGTCCGAGTCGGTGATCGTGCCCTGGATGCAGCCGTTCGTCGGGCTGACCGTGCACGGCTGGGTGCTGGCGGGTGCGGTGCTCGCGGACGCCGATGCGCTCGCGGTCGGGGCCGAGGTGGCGCCGATCGCCGGCAGCGTCACCGCCCAGTCGATCAGGAAGGTCGCCAGGAACGCGAGCACGAGGACGGCCATGATGACCGGTCGCTTTCGTCCAGGGCGGAGGCGGAACCTGCGCAGCAGTGCAGGTCCCGGCGGAGTGATGGATCCCACGGAAGAGCCTCTCGTTCGGATGACGAGGACGCTAGGGGGATTGTGTGACACCCGTGTTTCCATCACGTTCCCTGTGTGATTCGTGCCGCAACTGTGACGTTGTGGAGGAAGGCCGGACGGAGGTCCCGGGACGGGGCCGCACCGCGCCTCCTGGCTGCTCACGGGTGTCCACGGGGCGGAATGCGGAAGAGCGCCTGCGCGTTACCATGGTCTATCCGGAACCCGCCGCAGCGTTCCCGGTGTCTCGACCACTTCACCTCGCCCACGAAGGGGACCCATGGACCAGCCGGATCCGTTCGGATTCATCGGACTCACGTACGACGACGTCATGCTCCTGCCGGGGTACACCGACGTCATCCCGAGCGAGGCGTCGACCGCGTCCCGGCTCACCAAGCGCATCACGGTCAACGTCCCGCTGCTCTCCGCGGCGATGGACACCGTGACCGAGGCCCGCATGGCGATCGCCATGGCCCGACAGGGCGGCATCGGGATCCTGCACCGCAACATGTCGATCGCCGACCAGGCGGCCGCGGTCGACAAGGTCAAGCGCAGCGAGTCGGGCATGATCACCAACCCGGTGACCACCAGCCCGGACGCCACCGTGGCCGAGGTCGACGCGCTCTGCGGACAGTTCCGCGTCTCCGGCCTGCCGGTGGTCGAGGGTGACGGCACCCTCGTCGGCATCATCACCAACCGCGACATGCGGTTCGTGGCGCCGTTCGAGCAGCAGACCACGCTCGTGCGCGACGTCATGACGAAGGCCCCGCTCATCACGGCCCCGGTCGGCATCGACCCGGACGACGCCGTCGCGATCTTCGCCGAGCACAAGATCGAGAAGCTCCCCCTCGTCGACGAGGACGGCAAGCTCCGCGGTCTCATCACCGTCAAGGACTTCGACAAGAGCGAGAAGTACCCGGACGCCACGAAGGACGACGCCGGACGCCTGCGCGTCGGTGCCGCGATCGGCTTCTTCGGCGACGCCTGGGAGCGCGCGACCGCGCTGCGCGAGGCCGGCGTGGACGTCCTCGTCGTCGACACCGCCAACGGCCACAGCGCCGGCGTGCTCGACATGGTCCGTCGCCTCAAGGCCGACCCGGCGTTCGCCGCGGTGGACGTCATCGGCGGGCAGGCCGCCACGCGCGAGGGCGCCCAGGCGCTCATCGACGCGGGTGTCGACGCCGTCAAGGTCGGCGTCGGCCCGGGATCGATCTGCACGACGCGCGTCGTCGCGGGTGTCGGCGTCCCGCAGGTCACCGCCGTGTACGAGGCCTCCCTCGCCGCGCGTGAGGCCGGCGTGCCGGTCATCGCCGACGGCGGGCTGCAGTACTCGGGCGACATCGCGAAGGCCCTCGTGGCCGGTGCCGACACCGTGATGCTCGGCTCGCTGCTCGCCGGCACCGACGAGTCGCCCGGTGACCTGGTGTTCGTCAACGGCAAGCAGTTCAAGGCCTACCGCGGGATGGGCTCCCTCGGCGCCCTGCAGACCCGCGGCAAGAAGACCTCGTACTCGAAGGACCGCTACTTCCAGGCCGACGTCCCCTCGGACGACAAGCTCGTGCCGGAGGGCATCGAGGGCCAGGTCCCGTACCGCGGCTCGGTGGCGAACGTCGTCTACCAGCTCGTCGGCGGCCTGCGGCAGTCGATGTTCTACGTCGGCGGCCGGACCGTCCCGGAGCTCAAGGCCCGCGGCAAGTTCGTCCGGATCACCCCGGCCGGGCTCAAGGAGTCGCACCCGCACGACGTGCAGATGGTCGTCGAGGCGCCGAACTACAGCCGCTGACCCGACCAGCATCCTCGAACGCCCCTGCTCCCGGACGGAGCGGGGGCGTTCGTCGTCGGTCGGCAGTAGGGTCGCGGCATGGTCAGCGCCGTGTCCCACACCTCGATCGACTGCCGTGACGCCTACACGCTCTCCGAGTGGTGGAAGCAGGTCCTCGGCTACGTCGACGTCGCCGACGACCCGAACGCGCCCGGGCACGAGGAGTGCATGATCGTCGCTCCCGACGGGTCGCACCACGTGCTCTTCATCGAGGTGCCGGAAGCGAAGGCCGTGAAGAACCGCATCCACTTCGACCTGCGGCCGACCGACCGGACCCGCGACGAAGAGGTCGTGCGGCTGCGGGGCATCGGTGCGCTCGAACTGGCCGACCGACGCACGGCGACCGGCGGCTGGGTGGTGTTCGCCGACCCCGAGGGGAACGAGTTCTGCGTCCTCCGGTCCCAGGCCGAGCTCGACGCCTGACCCCGGCCAGCCCCCACCCGGGCCGCCGGCGTCCCTGTCCGGACTGCGCGGGTCCGGTCAACCGCGCCCGGGCACTCGGCTCGAGACCCGCGGGTTTCCGCACACCTCGCGTCACGGCTGGGTAACGAAACACTTTGCGTACCGCCCCGTCACGCGGCTGAAACACCGTGACCCTACGTTCTCTCACATCCCCAGCGGGACCTGAGGTTCCGCGCAGAGAAAGGGCTCCACGGATGATCAGAACCACCCGTGCCACCACGGCACTGGCAGTGGCAGGAGCGGCGGCGCTCCTCCTCGCCGCCTGTTCCACCACCAGCGGCGGCACCTCACCGTCCTCCTCCGCGTCGGGCGGCGCGAAGAAGGACCCCGCCGCGAGCTGCAAGGCCCCCGACACCCCGGTCACCGACGCGCTGAAGATCGGCACGATCCTCCCGCTCACCGGTTCGCTCGCCTACCTGAACCCGCCCGCGGAGTCCGGTGTGGGACTCGCGGTGCAGGACATCAACGCCGCCGGCGGTGTGCTCGACAAGGACGTCACCATCGACCCCGCCACCGACTCCGGTGACAGCAACGACATGACGGTGTCGAGCTCGGCAGCGACGAAGCTCGTGAACGCGAAGGTCCCGGTCGCGATCGGCGCCGAGTCCTCCAGCGTCACGCTCAACGTCATCGACCAGCTCACGAGCAACTGCATCGTGGAGATCTCCCCCGCGAACACCGCCTCGGACCTGTCCGGCTACTCGTCGTACTACTACCGGACCGCTCCGCCGGACTCGGTGCAGGGTTCGGCGCTCGGCCAGCTCGTCACGGGTGACGGCAACGCCAAGGTCGCGTTCCTCGTCTTCAACGACACCTACGGCACCGGCCTCCGCAACACCGTGCAGAAGGCGATCGAGGACTCGGGCGGATCCGTCGTCTACGGCGGCAAGGGCAAGGGCCAGGAGTTCCCGCCCGGCCAGACGACCTTCTCCTCCGAGGTGACCGCGGCACTCGCCACGAAGCCGGACGCCATCGTCGTCCTGGCGTTCGACGAGACGAAGTCGATCATCCCGGAGCTGAAGTCGCAGGACGCCGACATGTCGAAGATCTACATGTCCGACGGCAACACCGCCGACTACTCGAAGGACTTCGACAAGGGCACGCTCACCGGCGCGCAGGGCACCATCCCCGGTGCCTCGCCGAAGGACGAGTTCAAGGCCCAGCTCTCCGCCTACTACAAGAAGTCGTCGGGCAAGGACCTCGCCGACTACTCGTACGCGGCTGAGTCGTACGACGCCACCGTCCTCGCCGCCCTGGCCGCGGTGAAGGGCAAGGGCACGGACTCCGGCACCATCCAGGCCAACATGGCCGCGGTGTCCGGTGCCGACGGCGGCACGGAGTGCTCGACGTTCAAGGACTGCGTCGCCCTGCTCGACAAGGGTGAGGACATCCACTACACGGGTCCGTCGGGCATCGGTCCGTTCGACGACAACAACGACCCGTCGAGCGCCTACATCGGCATCTACAAGTTCGACGGCGACAACAAGCCCGTCTACCAGAGCGCGATCCAGGGCTCGGTCAAGAAGTAGTCGGCAGCACCGGATCGACAGCGCCTCGCGGCCCGGCCGCGGGGCGTTGTCGCGTGCGGCGGCGGCGGCGCCGCGGCCGGCCGGCCGAGACTCGGCTGCGCGGACAGTTCCGTGGCGGACACGGCGCGAAACTGTCCGCCGGGCCGAGACTCGGGGCCCGACGGGCGGGCGGGCAGGCAGGTCGGCAGGCGGACAGGACGCGGGCCCTGGAGGCGCGGCTCGGCCCCGTCAGACCGGCTCGGCCGCGGTGGGCGCCACCGCCCGGCGCCGCGATGCCCGAGCGGCCAGGAACGAGTCGGCCGTCAGGATGACCAGGGCGAGCCACACGATCCCGAAGCCGAACCACCGGGCACCCGACATCGGCTCGTGCTGCACGACCACCCCGACGAGCAGCTGCATCACCGGCGCGAGGTACTGCGTCAGCCCGAGCGTGGACAGGCTCACCCGACGGGCGGACGACGCGAACAGCAGCAGCGGCACGGCCGTCGCGGGCCCGGTCAGCACCGTCACGAGGACGTGCACCCAGCCCTCGCTCGTGAACGTCACCCCGCCGCCGAGGCCGGTCGCGCCGAGCACCACGAGGGCGACCACGGCGATCGGCAGCAGCCACACGGTCTCGATCGTCAGGCCGCTGAGGGCGTCCACCGTGCCACCGACCCGCTTCTTCACGAGCCCGTACAGGCCGAACGAGAACGCCAGCACGAGGGAGATCCACGGCATCTGTCCGTAGCCCACCGCGATCACGACGACGGCCACGATGCTGATGCCGACGGCGGTCCACTGCAGCGGACGCAGGCGTTCGCGGAGCACCACGACACCGAGCGCGATCGTCACGAGCGGGTTGATGAAGTACCCGAGCGCCGCCTCGACCGTGTGGCCCGTGGTCGTCGCGGCGACGTACACGGTCCAGTTCACCAGGATGAGCACGGCCGCGAGACCCATCACGAGCATCACCCGACGCTGGGCCATCAGGGTGCGGGTCCGGAGCCAGGAGCGGGTGACGGCGATCGCGATCGCGCAGAACACCAACCCGAAGACGATCCGCCAGGCGACGATCTCGAACGCGCCGGCGGGGGCCATCGCCGCGAAGAGCAGCGGCATGAGTCCCCACAGCCCGTACGCGATGATCGCCTGCACGACGCCGACGGATGCCTCGCTGCGGGCCGGGCGCGCCGGGGACGGTTCACTCACGGAACCATCCTAGGAACGGGCACCGACGGCGCGGGGCCGAGCCGCGCCTCCTGGACCCGCCGACCCGGCGCGGAACGCGAGAACGCCCCGCCCGGCCGGAGCCGAACGGGGCGTTCGCGATGTGTACTGGACTCAGTGCACGATGACCGCGAGGACATCGCGCGCCGAGAGGACGAGGAGGTCCTCGCCCGAGTACTTGACCTCGGTGCCGCCGTACTTCGAGTAGATGACCTTGTCACCCACGGCGACGTCCAGCGGGACGCGGTTGCCGTTGTCGTCGATACGACCCGGGCCCACGGCGACGACCTCGCCCTCCTGGGGCTTCTCCTTCGCGGTGTCCGGGATGACCAGACCGGAAGCGGTGGTCTGCTCCGCCTCGACCTGGCGGATGACGATGCGATCCTCGAGCGGCTTGATGCTGACGGCCACGGTGACCTCTTCTTTCTCGGTACTGACTCGGTACAGATGAAAACCGTGTTGGCACTACGCACAGGAGAGTGCCAACCGCCCCAACTCTAGGGCGTCGTTGGCACTCGGTCAATCCGAGTGCCAACGTCCGACCGGGCTCTCGGCGACCTGGGAGGATCGTCGGGTGGAAGCCGCCGATCTCGCCCAGTTGCTGACCCCCGAGGGGATGGCCCTGCTCGACCGTACCCCGGCCGTGTCCGACGGTGGTGAGATCGTCCGGGTCGTCTCACGACTGCGCTCCGAAGGACACGATCCGGGCCTCGTCGCGGCGGTCCTGACGCAGGCGAAGCTCCGGCAGAAGGCCCGTGGGAAGTTCGGCGACTTCGCCTCCCGCATGCTCTTCACCGAGGCCGGCCTCGAGCAGGCGACCCGTCTGCAGGTCGCCGCCCAGCACGCCGGACGTTTCGCCGCCGCGGGGCTCACCCGTGTCGCCGACCTCGGGTGCGGCATCGGCGGGGACGCGATGGCGATGGCGGCGCTCGACCTCGAGGTCACCGCGGTCGACCGTGACGAGGTCACCGCGGCCGTCGCGACGCACAACCTCTCGCTCTGGGACTCCGCCCGGGTGGAGCTCGGCGACGCCGCTTCGTTCGACCTGTCCCGCGTCGACGGGGTCTGGATGGACCCGGCGCGCCGGACCTCCGGCCACGCGAACACGAAGCGCCTCGCCGACCCGGACGACTGGTCCCCGTCGCTCGACACCGTGTTCGCTGCCGCCACGACCACCCCGACGGGCGTGAAGCTCGGGCCGGGCGTCGACCGCGACCTCATCCCCGACACGGCCGAGGCGCAGTGGACCTCCGTGGACCGCGAGGTCGTCGAGCTCGCCCTCTGGTTCGGCCCCCTCGCCCGTCCCGGTGTCCGCCGTGCCGCGACCGTCATCGGGGCGCACGGGATCGCCGAGCTCACGGGCGACGCCGACGCCGCGGACGTCGAGGTCGGCGCGCTCGGCGCGTACCTGTACGAGCCCGACGGGGCGGTCATCCGTGCGCGGCTCATCGGCGACCTCGCCCGGTCGCTCGACGGCCGGATGCTCTCCGACGGCATCGCGTACGTCACTTCGGACCGGGCGGTCACGACACCGTTCGCGCAGGGCTTCCGGGTGCTCGACACGATGCCGCTCGACGTGAAGCAGCTCGCCGCGCGACTCGCAGCGGACGACATCGGGACCGTCGAGATCAAGAAGCGCGGGGTCGACGTGGACCCGGCGCAGTTCCGGAAGCGGCTGCGGTTGCGGGGACGGGGGCGCGTCACGCTCGTGCTCACCCGTCTGGAGGGACGGCACACCGCGATCCTGTGCGAGCGGCTGGGGGACGTGGCCGGGTGACCATCGCAGTCAGGGAGTTCACCGCCGTGTGACATGCAAAATATCCTGCACGCTATACCCGCGTGCGGGAAGGATTGTCATGACCCCCATATCGTTCACACGAGGATGCGCCGCGGGCGCGCTCGGGATCGCTCTGCTCGCTCCGACGTTCCTCGTCGGGAGCGCTTCGGCCGCCCCGGACAGCGCGGCGATCTCCGCCAGGAGCGACGCATCCCCGACCGCTGCGTCCGGAGCGGACGTTGCTCGTGCCCGGAAGTCCATCGCGGAAGCGAAGGAGGTGTCGTCAGCGACAGCCGTCCGAGCAGGGCTCACCGTCACCACCACTGAGTACCTCCCAGGCTCGCCCGCGACGGTCAGCGGTACCGGCGTCGCAGGCAGGCAGGTCGTCGTCGTGTTCCCCGGCGAACCGTTCAACTTCGGCATCACCGACGTGGACGACGACGGACGGTGGACGCTCACCAGTCAGCGCCCGGTCACCCAACCGGACGAAGTCACCGCGACGGTGACGATGGGGACCGGGCCCAGTGCGATCGAGATCGACCACACCTTCACCGCTGCGGAGCGCAGCCTCGTCGTCGACGGTGGCACCTACGTCCGTGGCGAACGCGCCACGGTGCGGGGCACGACGGACCCGCACCAGCACGTGTCGGTCGTCTTCCCCGGCACGGCGTTCAACTACGGCACCGCTCGTGCGGACGAACACGGGCGCTGGTCGACGACCAGCCAGCTGCCTGTGGATGAAGGAGCGGCGATCACGGTGGCCGTCTCGACCGGACCGGAGGGGTTCACCAAGGAGGTCGAACACACACTGCAGGCTGACGAGCGCACCCTCACCGTGGACGACGGCACGTACCTGCCCGGCGAGAAGGTCACGATCACGGGGACGGCGAACCCGAACCTCCGGGTCGTCGCGGACTTCTCGACACCCGAGACACCTCGGGACATCGTGGGGGTCGATGTCGACTCCGAAGGTCGCTGGACCGCGACGAGCAAGGGATCGCCGGACGTCACCGGTCAGCTCATGATCGCCGTCACGTCCGGATCCGGGCCCAACGAGCTCCGCGTCGAGAAGACACTCACCGCCCGCGAGCGCACCCTCACCGTCGACGAGGGCACGTACGTCCCCGGGGAGCGGGCAAGACTGCGCGGGACGGCCGACCCCGGTGCCGCCATCTTCGCCGAGTTCCCGTCGACCGCTGCTCAACCGATCCACCAGGGTGTCGGGCATGCGAACGAGGACGGTCGGTGGGAACTCTCCAGCGCGTACGCCATCGAGAGCGACGCGCCGCTCCTCGTCAGAGTGACGTCGGGCGTGGGAACGTCGACAGAGAAGCAGATCGAACGGACGCTGACCTCGACGGAGCGGGTCCTCACCGCTGAGCCGGGAAGGTACCTCCCCGGAGAACGCGCGACGATCTCCGGCACGGGCAACGCGGGCTCAGTCGTCCTGGCACGGTTCACGACGCCCGACCAGCCCTACAACGACGGAACGGCCAGGGTCGACGACGATGGCAACTGGACCGTCACGTCCCCGGCCGCCGTGCAGTGGTCGGAGGACCTCACGGTCACGATCTCGAGCGGGACCGGTGACCACAAGAAGGAGATCGAGCAAACCCTGACAGCGCGGGAGCGCACCCTCACCGCCGAACCCGGGACGTACGTGCCCGGCTCGGTAACGACGATCACCGGTACAGCAGATCCCGACGTGTTCGTCTCCGCCGACTTCGGGACGCCAGGCTCAGGCTTCGACAGCACGAGGGCGGACAGTGACGGCCGATGGGCGATCACGAGCCGACTGCCCGTCGACACGACGGAGCCCCTGCTGGTCAGGGTCACCAGCGGCATCGGCGACCACGCGAAGACGATCGAGGTCGGACTCACCGCGCAGGAACGCGTCCTCACGGCGAACCCCGGCACCTTCCTACCGGGCGAACCCGCCACGATCACGGGCACCACGAACCCCGGTGCAACGGTCTACGCCCACTTCGACACGTCGACGACGAACGCAGGGTCGACGAAGGCCGACGACGAGGGCAACTGGAGCGTCACCAGCCGCCTGCCCGTGCAGTCGTCCGACAGCGTGACGGTGTCGGTGTCCACGGGGTCCGCTGCGTACGACCGGACGATCGAACAGACGCTCAGCGCGGTGGAGCGCACCCTCACGCTGACCACCACGACCTTCGTACCCAACGAACTCGTCACGATCAGCGGAACAGCGGACCCAGGTGTCTCGATCGGTGCCCGCTTCCCGACCGCGGCGGACCCGAACAACGTCGGAGCGACGAAGGCGGACGGCAACGGTGCGTGGACGATCACCAGTGCCCGCCCGGTGACGGAGGGCGACCAGTTGGACGTCAAGGTGACCAGCGGCTCCGGTGAGTTCGCAAGGGAGATCGAGCGCACGCTCACCGCCGCGCAGACCCCGGTGTCGCCCCTGGAGGTGACCTCGGGGACCGAGTACACCAAGGGCGAGAAGATCACCGTCGCCGGCAAGAACACCCCCAACAAGACCGTCGAACTCCTCGACACCAAGGGCGCACTGCTCCGCCAGATCCCCACCGGCAACGACGGCACCTGGTCCTTCACCACCGGCGGCGCCTACACCGCCGACACGGTCACCTGGAACTTCGCCTCCGGCGGCCAGACCGTGCAGCACACGCTCACCGGCACGGCACGAGAGCTGGCCCTGGAGGTGACTTCGGGGACCGAGTACACCAAGGGCGAGAAGATCACCGTCACCGGCAAGAACACCCCCAACAAGACCGTCGAACTCCGCGACACCAAGGGGGCGCTCCTGCGCACCATCACCACCAACACCACCGGCGACTGGACCTTCACCACCGGTGGCACCTACACCGCCGACACGGTCACCTGGACCCTCACCTCCGGCACCCAGACCGTGCAGCACACGCTCACCGCCATGGCCGAATCCCCACTGCGCGTGACCTCGCCCACCGACTACGTCAAGGGCCAGAAGATCACTGTCACCGGCAAGAACACCCCCAACAAGACCGTCGAACTCCGCGACACCAAGGGCGCCCTCCTGCGCACCATCACCACCAACACCACCGGCGACTGGACCTTCACCACCGGTGGTGCCTACACCGCCGACACGGTCACCTGGACCCTCACCTCCGGCACCCACCAGATGACCCACACCATCACCGGCAAGTAACCGACGACAACGGCCCCTCGGATCACCTGTGGTGGTCCGAGGGGCCGTTGTCGTTGATCAGCCAATGAAGGCGCCGGACCCGTAGTCGTCGTAGTTCGAGTACGAGCTCCCCATCGAGGCGAACGCGAACAGCCCGATGATCCAGAGGATCCACACACCGGTCATCACCCAGCCGGCGATGACACCGGTGAGTGCCAGGGCGCGCCCGCTCTCACCGGTCTGCTTGATGCGGCCGAGGGCGAGGTGGCCGAGGATCGCGCCGGCGGGACCGAGCAGGATCGCCATGAAGAACAGCGGGATGGCCCCGAGGCCGAACACGATGGACAGGATCGCCAGCGTGTTGGTCTTCGGGCGCTGTGCGTAGGGCTGGTAGCCCGCGGCCGCGTAGGGGTTCTGCTGGCCCGGGGCGGCGTACGGGTTCTGCTGGCCGGGGGCCGCGTACGGGTTCTGCGGCGCGGCGTAGGGGTTCTGCTGCTGCGGAGCGCCGTAGGGGTTCTGCTGCTGCGCGGCGTACGGGTTCTGCGGCTGCTGCGGCGCCGCGTACGGGTTCTGCGGTGCGGCGTAGGGGTTCGAACCCTGCGGGGCACCGTAGCCCGGGTGCGCCTGCTGTCCGGACTGCCCCCACGGGTCGTTCGGCGCTGCCGCCGGTGCCTCGGGAGCGGACGCGCCGTACTGCTGCGGCTGCCCGGACTCGGGGTGGGCCGCACTCGACGGCACCGACGATGCGTTGCTGTCCGGCGTCTCGCCCGGCTTCGGCCACTGGTTCTGATCGGACACCGTCCACCCCTCTCGGCGCCACGGTCGTCGGCGCCTCATGTGAATCCTCCCACAGACACTCCCCTGCGGGCCGGACGCGAGCACGACGCAGACCGGATGCGGAACGGCGTCGGCCCGCGAGCGTCAGACCTGGACGGTCGTCACCGGCAGCGTCGAGTCCGCCGCGATCCCGAGGTCGCTCGGCGCGTGCCCCTCGGCGACGAGCCGGGCGCCGATCGCCGCGATCATCGCCCCGTTGTCCGTGCAGAGGTCGAACGGCGGGATGCGGAGCTCGACACCGGCCGCAGCACAGCGCTCCTCGGCGACGGCCCGCAGCCGGGCGTTCGCCACGACGCCGCCGCCGAGCAGGAGCCGGTGCACGCCGGTGTCCGCGCACGCACGCAGCGCTTTCGTGAGGAGCACGTCGACCACGGCTTCGCGGAAGCTGGCGGCGACGTCGGCCACGGGGACCTCGCGCCCCTCGTCACGGCAGCGCTCGACCCACCGGGCGACGGCGGTCTTCAGTCCGGAGAACGAGAAGTCGTAGCGGTGCGCGGCCATGTCCTTCGGCAGCGTCAAGCCGCGGGGGAAACGGATCGCGGTGGGGTCGCCGTCCGCCGCGGCCTTGTCGATCTGCGGGCCGCCCGGGTACGGCAGTCCCAGGAGCCGCGCGACCTTGTCGAACGCCTCGCCCGCGGCGTCGTCGATCGTCTCGCCGAGCAGTTCCACGTCGCCGACGAGGTCCTGCACGAGCAGCAGCGACGTGTGCCCGCCGGACACCAGGAGCGCCACCGTCGGCAGGTCGATCTCGGACCCGTCCGACCGGAGCACGTCGGCGCCGACGTGCCCGACCAGGTGGTTCACGCCGTACAACGGCTTGCCCGTCGCCACCGCGAGGGCCTTCGCGGCGCCGACCCCGACCATGAGCGCCCCGGCGAGGCCCGGCCCCGCGGTCACCGCGACGGCGTCGAGCTCGTCGAGGGTGACGCCGGCCTGCTCGAGCGCAGCGGTCAGCGTCGGGGTCATCGCCTCGAGGTGGGCCCGTGCGGCGACCTCGGGGACGACCCCGCCGTACCGCGCGTGCTCCTCCATGCTCGACGCGATGACGTTCGCGAGCAGGGCGTTGCCGCGCACGATCCCGACACCGGTCTCGTCGCAGCTCGTCTCGATGCCGAGCACGAGTGGTTCAGCCATCGAGGGCCTCCCGTCCGATGGGGCCGACGCCGGACGGGCCGACGCCGGACGGACCGTCGTCGGACGGGCCGATGCCGGGAGCCGTCGCGAGCTCCGCCCGCATCACCCACGCGTCCACACCGTCGGGCTGGTAGTAGCGGGGGCGGACGGCGATCCGCTCGAACCCGAACGCCGTGTACATCGCCTGGGCCACGGGGTTGTCGGCGCGCACCTCGAGGAAGACCTCGTGCACGCCACGCCGCCGCGCCTCGTCGAGGAGCTCGGTGAAGAGCACCCGACCGATGCCCTTCCCCCGCTGCTCTGCCGCGACCGCGATCGTCTGGACGTCCGCCACGGGGTTGCCCGCCAACGAGGAGAGCCCGGCGTACCCGACGATCGTCGGCGCCCCGCCCTCGGTCGTCTCGACGACGACGTAGTACCCGTGCAGCGAGTACAGCTCGCCGGACATCTGCGACGCCGACCAGGCATCGGTCGGGAACGACGCGTGCTCCAGCCACATCACGTCGTCGAGGTCCTGCGGGTGGGCGCGCCGCAGGCGCAGCCCGTCAGGCAGCGTCACTGCTTCACCCGCTTGGGCGCACCCGGCATCGTGACGTCCGGATCGCGGAGGTAGAGAGGCGCGTCCTCGGCGAAGGGCGCGCCGGAGGTGAGCCGGTCTACGGCGAGCGCGCCGAGCCTCCAGGCCGGGATGGACAGGGCCGTCACGCGGTCCCAGCCCACGGCGTCGGGCCAGGAGGCGCGGATCGCCTCGTCGAGGTCCGCCGGCTTGGCGAGTCCGGGACCCGCGACGCGCGTGCCGGTCTGATCGTAGGCGCTCCAGTAGACCTCGCGCCGACGCGCGTCCGTCAGGACGACGAACGGACCGGGTCCGTCCTGGTCGGCCGCGACCGCGTCGTGGCTGACCAGCGGGAGGACTGGGACGCCGCGTGCAGCGGCGAAGGTGCGGGCTGCGGCGATGCCGACGCGGAGGCCGGTGAACGGCCCCGGCCCCATGCCGGAGACGATGCCCGAGACGTCGGCGGGGGTGATGCCGGCCTCGTCGAGGACCTCGGCGAGGAACGGGCCGATGACCTCGGCGTGGCGGCGGCTGTCCTCGGTGCTGCGGGTCGCGAGGGCCTGCCCGCTGCCCGGGTCGACGACGGCGACCGAGGTTCCGGCGGAGGTGTCGATCGCGAGCAGCACGGTCCCATCGTATGACGGTGCGCAGACCACGCTCAGCATGGGCGATCTATCATATTTTGCATTTTGCCTATATGCGAAGGAAGTTCATGAAGAAGCGCTCCACCCTCACCGCCTGCGTCATCGCAACCCTCGGCACGTCGATCGCGATCGCTCCCGCCACCGTGGCGATGGCCGCTCCGGCCCCGACGTCGTCGTCCTCGACCGCGGCGATCGGCAACGGGTTCCGGCTCACCTCGTCCACGGACTACGAACGAGGGAAGGACCTGACCATCACCGGGACGGGTGCCAGGGCGCACCAGAACGTCTCGCTGTGGGTCGACGGCAACCTCGAGCTCTCCGTGGCCGCGGACGAAGAAGGTGACTGGGAGTTCACCGTCCCGGGTGAGTTCACCACGGTCGACAGCCTGACCTACGAGTTCCGAAGTGGCCTCCAGAACCCGTTCACGGAGACCTTCACCGCGGCCGACGGTCCGGTTCTCGGAGGGTTCAAGCTCACCTCTGGGACCACCTACGAGCGTGGGGAAGACCTGGTGATCACCGGCCGGGGTGCCGCGCCCCACCAGAACGTCTCGATGTGGGCGGGCGGCAACCTCGCGCTCTCCGTCGCCGCGGGTGCCGAGGGCGAATGGACGTTCACCGTCCCCGGTCGACTCACCACGGCGGACAGCCTGACGTACGAGTTCCGCACGGGCTACAACAAGTCGTTCACGCAGCAGTTCACCGCGGAGGACGGCCAGATCATCCCGTCGTTCGCCCTGACCTCGGGCACGACCTACGAGCGCGGCGAGGACCTGGTCATCACCGGCAAGGGCGCCAGCGCCCACCGAGACGTCACGCTGTGGGCTGGCAAGAACCCGGCCTTCTCCGGGCAGGCCGACGAGGACGGGAACTGGCAGGTCACCGTTCCGGGCCGCGTCACCGGTGCGGACGAGCTCGAGTTCGAGTTCCGCAGCAACCTCCAGGAGTCCTTCACGCAGAAGTTCACCGCGTCCGACGGCATCGTCACGCCGCACATCACGATCACCTCGGCGACCGAGTACGAGCGAGGCCAGGCGTTCACCATCGCCGGGACCACCACGCAGCAGGTCACCGCGATCCAGGTGCGGGCCGGCTCGGACATCCCGTTCTCCCCCCTGGTGGATGCCGAGGGCAACTGGTCCTTCACCATCCCCGCGGGCGCGCCGATCCTCGACGAGGACTCGTTCGACTTCCGCTTCGTCGCCGGTGACAAGTCCCTCGAGCAGACCTTCACCGCGGCCGACGGGCTCATCACGCCGAAGATCACCATCACCTCGGCCACCGAGTACGAGCCTGGCGAGCAGTTCACCGTGACCGGCACGACCACCCGCCGCGTGAACAGCATCCTCGTCCGCTCGGAGGGCAAGGTCATCGGCGGACCGGTCGTCAACGAGGCCGGCGAGTGGTCCTTCACCACCCCGGAGGAGTTCACCGGCGTTGACGAGGACTCGTTCGACCTCACGTTCGTCGCCGGCAAGGACGAACTGACCGAGACGTTCACGGCCGCTGACGGCGAGAGCGAGTCCCCGCTGCGCGTGACCTCCCCCACCGACTACGTCAAGGGCCAGAAGATCACCGTCACCGGCAAGAACACCCCGAACCAGAAGGTCGAACTCCGCGACACCAAGGGCGCACTCCTGCGCACCATCACCACCAACACCACCGGCGACTGGACCTTCACCACCGGCGGCACCTACACCGCCGACACGGTCACCTGGACCCTCACCTCCGGCACCCACGAGATGACCCACACCATCACCGCAAAGGCCGAATCCCCGCTGCGCGTGACCTCCCCCACCGACTACGTCAAGGGCCAGAAGATCACCGTCACCGGCACCAACACCCCGAACCAGAAGATCAACCTCCTCGACACCAAGGGCGCACTGCTCCGCCAGATCCCCACCGGCAACGACGGCACCTGGTCCTTCACCACCGGCGGCACCTACACCGCCGACACGGTCACCTGGACCCTCACCTCCGGCACCCACCAGACGACCCACACCATCACCGGCAAGTAACCCACCATCACCACCGAACAGGAGAACTTTCCACAATGAACATCACCCGCTCCATCGGCGTCTGCACTCTCGGACTCGCTATCGTCGCCTCCCCCGTGTTCGCCTCCACCCCCGATACGGCCTTCGCGTCCTCTGCCACGGCGACGATCAACGCCGAGTTCGCTGTGACATCGGAACTGGTCTTCAGCGAGGACGCCGAGTTCACTGTCACCGGCACCGGGCCCCGGAACGAAAACGTCTGGGTTACGCTCGCCGGCGCCGACCGCAACGATGTGATCGCCCTCGACGGTAATCACTCCGGGACGTGGGCCCTCTCCATCCCGGCGCAGTACACCGCCGGCAAGGACGAGATCGCACTTGCCTTCCACCACGGTGACTCGGCAACCATCACGAAGACCTTCACGGCGTCCGAGGACACGACTACACCGCTCGAGGTGACGTCCGAGACCGTCTTCGCGGCCGGCCACCCGCTCACCGTCACGGGTACCGCGCCCAAGCGACAGAACGTCTGGGTGACCCTCGTCGACGCGGACCGCAACGTCCCGATCGCCATCGACAGCGAGTGGACCGGGGCTTGGACGCTCATCGTCCCCAAGCAGTACACGTCGGACAAGACCGAACTCACCCTCGCCTTCCACTACGGGCTCAATACGACGATCACGCAGAAGTTCACGGCGTCCGAGGCCGCCATCCCGGCATTCGCTGTGACCTCAAAGCCCGTCTTTGCGCCGGACGACGAGTTCACAGTCACGGGCATCGCTCCGAAGCACCAGAACGTGTGGGCGACCCTCGCCGACACCGACCGCAACAAGGTCATCTCCTTCGACCCGAACGGGTCCGGGAAGTGGGAGCTCACGATTCCCGCCAAGTACACCGCGGGCAAGGAGGAGCTTGCACTCGCCTTCCACTATGGCGACAACAGCACCATCACGCAGACGTTCACCAAGAGCGAAGACGCGACCCCCTCGTTCGCCGTGACATCGAAGTCTGTCTTCACCCCGGACGAGGACCTCACCGTCACCGGCACCGCTCCCCGGAACGAGAACGTCTGGGCGACGCTTGTCGGAGCCAACCGGAACGACCCCATCACCCTGGACACCAGCTGGTCAGGAAAGTGGGCGCTCACGATTCCCGCCAAGTACACCGCGGGCAAGGACGAGCTTGCACTCGCCTTCCACTACGGCGACACCGCATCGATCACCGAGACGTTCACTGCTGCTGACGGCGAGAGCGAGTCCCCGCTGCGCGTGACCTCCCCCACCGACTACGTCAAGGGCCAGAAGATCACCGTCACCGGCAAGAACACCCCGAACCAGAAG
Organism: Curtobacterium sp. USHLN213; assembly: GCF_037144815.1. Taxonomy (NCBI): domain Bacteria; kingdom Bacillati; phylum Actinomycetota; class Actinomycetes; order Micrococcales; family Microbacteriaceae; genus Curtobacterium; species Curtobacterium sp. USHLN213. Next base: position 260,204 of record NZ_JBBCYQ010000004.1, read on the forward strand.
GTCGAACTCCGCGACACCAAGGGCGCACTCCTGCGCACGATCACCACCAACACCACTGGCGACTGGACCTTCACCACCGGCGGCACCTACACCGCCGACACGGTCACCTGGACCCTCACCTCCGGCACCCACGAGATGACCCACACCATCACCGCAAAGGCCGAATCCCCGCTGCGCGTGACCTCCCCCACCGACTACGTCAAGGGCCAGAAGATCACCGTCACCGGCACCAACACCCCGAACCAGAAGATCAACCTCCTCGACACCAAGGGCGCACTGCTCCGCCAGATCCCCACCGGCAACGACGGCACCTGGTCCTTCACCACCGGCGGCGCCTACACCGCCGACACGGTCACCTGGACCCTCACCTCCGGCACCCACCAGACGACCCACACCATCACCGCAAAGGCCGAGTCCCCGCTGCGCGTGACCTCGCCCACCGACTACGTCAAGGGTCAGAAGATCACCGTCACCGGCAAGAACACCCCCAACAAGACCGTCGAACTCCGCGACACCAAGGGCACACTCCTGCGCACCATCACCACCAACACCACCGGCGACTGGACCTTCACCACCGGCGGCACCTACACCGCCGACACGGTCACCTGGACCCTCACCTCCGGCACCCACGAGATGACTCACACCATCACCGCAAAGTAGGCCACCGACACGAGAGCGGGCCCGCTGACTGACCGGTCAGCGGGCCCGCTCCCGTTCAAGACCCTCAGATGAGGGAGCCACCCCAGCGCGGGCCGGAGGCGGTGACGATCACACGGCGCGGCTCGTCGGGGACGTCGTCCGGGTCGAGGTCGTCCGGGTTGCTGTCGTCACCGGCAACCGCGTCGTCGGCACCGGTCGCGCGGACGATCTCGACGTCGAGGACGCTGTCCGAGATGCCGTCGACGAACCCGCGCCCCCACTCGACGACGACGATCGAGGCGTCCCAGTCGAGGTCGAGGTCGTCGAGCTCGACCGGGTCGGACAGTCGGTAGGCGTCGACGTGCACGAGGTCCGGCCCGGCCGAGGTCGGGTGTGTCCGGGCGAGGACGAACGTCGGGCTCGAGACCTGGCCGCGGGCGCCGAGCGCTGCGCCGAGCCCTCGGGTCAGGGTGGTCTTGCCGGCGCCGAGCGGACCGGTCAGGACGACGAGGTCACCGGCGCGGAGGGCCGCCGCGAGTCGGGCGCCGAGTGCACCCATCTCCTCGGTGGTCCGGACCGTGGTGTCGAGCAGCACGTGGGAGTCGGTCACCGTTCGCCCCGGAGGTACTCGGCGACGTGGCCCTCGACCCGGTGCCCTTCGTAGACGCGGGGCACCCGGGTGCCGATCCGGCAGACGATCTCCTCGCCGATGGTGCCGAGCGCGTCACCCCACTCGAGGACCGTCATCTCGTCGTGCTCACCCGTGCCGAACAGCACGACGGTGTCACCGACCCGGACGTCGTCGTCGCCGACGTCCACGAGGAACTGGTCCATCGCGACGCGACCGGCGATCGGGTAGCGCGTGCCGCCGATCGCGACCTCGATGCGGCCCTGTGCGAGCCGCGGGACGCCGTCCGCGTAGCCGACCGGGACGAGCGCGAGGGTGGTCTCGGCGGTGGTGCGGTACGTGTAGTCGTACGAGACACCCGTGTCGACGGGCACGCGCTTCGTCTTCGCGACCGACGCGGTCAGGGTCATCACGGGCTCGAGACCGAGGTCGGCCGCCGAGACGCCGTCGGCACCGGGGATGCCGAACAGGTTCGCGCCCATCCGGACCATGTCCTTGCGGAACTCCTTGCGCTCGAGCCCGGCGAGCGAGGCGGCGACGTGCTCCGTCGGGATGTCGAGCCCGAGGTCGTCGGCCTGCTCGACCGCGTCGTCGAAGAGCGCCACGGCGGAGGCGTCCTCGTCGTCGGAGGACTCGGCGAGGTGCGTGTAGGCGGCCACGACCTCGATGCGCCCGTCACGCTGGGCGTCACGGGCGAGGGTCACGAGGGCGGGCCAGTCGTCCGGCGTCGAACCGTCGCGGTGCAGGCCGGAGTCGAAGCCGAGGTGCACCCGGGCGGGACGCTGGTCGACGGCGTCGATCACCCGCTGCAGCTCCGGCACGTTCGAGACGCCGAGGTCGACGGCGGAGTCGATCGCGTCGCGGAAGTCCAGCGCGGGGTCGTGCTGCCACGTGAAGAGGTGGACGTCCTCGCCGACGCCGATCGAGCGCAGACGCAGGGCCGCGGGGACCGTGAGCACGCCGATCCACCGGATGCCCGCGTCCACCGCGGCGAGGGCGATCGGCTCGAGACCGTGCCCGTAGGCGTCGGCCTTCATGATCGCCATGAGCTCGACCGGGTCCATCCACTCGCGGACCAGGTCGAGGTTGGCGCGGTAGGCGTCGAGGTCGATCCGGGCTCGGCGCAGCGGCGCGTTCACGAGGTCCTCCGTTCGACGCTGCGGCCCACCCGGGCGACCACCTCGTAGTTGATCGTGCCGACTGCGGCGGCCCAGTCCTCGACCGCGGGGTCGCCGTTCGCCGGGTCGCCCCAGAGCACGGCCTCGTCGCCGATCTCGACGTCGGCGTCGCCGATGTCGACGTGCATGGCGTTCATCGCCACGCGACCGACGACCGGGAAGGTGCGGTCGCCGATCCGGACCGAGACGCGGTTGCCGAAGTCGCGGTCGAAGCCGTCCGCGTACCCGAGCCCGATCACCGCGAGCCGGGTGTCCGTCGTCGCACGCCAGGTGTAGCCGTAGCTGACGCCCTCGCCAGCTCGCACCGGGACCGTCCGGAGGACCGCGGCGGTCACGCGCATCGCGGGGCGGAGCCCGAGGTCGGCCGAGGTGCGGTCGGGGAACGGGCTGAGGCCGTACAGCGCGAGGCCGACCCGGGCGACGTCGTGCCGGGTCTCCGCGACGGCGAGGCTCGCGGCGCTGGCGGCGAGGTGCACCATGTCGGGAACGATGCCGTTCGCGGCGAGACCGTCGAGCGCCCGCTGGAGTGCGGCGTCCTGGTCGAGGTCGTCGGCGCGGGAGGCGTTCGCCAGGTGCGACATGAGGCCCTCGATGCGGGTGCGGTTGCCACTGCGGGCAAGGCGACCGGCGGTGGCGAAGAGCTCGGCCCACTCGGACTCGACCGCGCCGTTGCGGCTCAGGCCGGTGTCGACGCAGATGTGCACCGCGGGGACCTCGGAGTCGGCGGCGGCGGAGAGCTGGTCGACGCTCGAGACCGCCGGGGTGATGCCGTACTGCGCGGCGCGACGGAAGTCCTCGTCGGGGGCGTGCAGCCACGCCAGGATCCGGACGCCCTCGTCGATGCCGGCGTGGCGGAGGGCGATCCCCTCGTCGATGTCCGCGACGCCGAGCCACTCCGCGCCGGCGTCCACGAAGGCCTGCGCGGACTCCGCTGCGCCGTGGCCGTAGCCGTTGGCCTTGACGACCGCGATGACGCCGGACGGAGCCACCTGTTCGGCGACGGTCGCGTAGTTGGCGATCAGCGCCTCCCGATCGACCGTGATGCCGGTGAACGCGCTCACGCTTGCTTCCCTTCGAGGACCACGAACGCCGTCGCGATCCCTCCGTCGTGCGAGAGCGAGAGGTGCACGCTCGTCACCCCGCGCCCGTCCGCCACCTGGCGCGCCCCCTGGCGCAGCGTCAGCGACGGGTTCCGCTGGTCGTCGGAGACGACCTCGAGGTCCTGCCAACTCAGCCCGGCGCTCGACCCGAACGCCTTGATCAGCGCTTCCTTCGCCGCGAACCGCGCGGCGAGCGACGCGATCGGCCGGGGTTCCCCGTCGCGAACGAGCTCCGACGGGGTGAAGAGGCGCGTGCGCATCGCGGGCGTCCGGTCGAGCACCCGCTCGAACCGTTCCAGGTCGACCACGTCGACACCGATGCCGATGATCATCGTGGGATTACTCGACGGTGACCGACTTCGCGAGGTTGCGCGGCTGGTCGACGTCGAGGCCCTTGGCCGCGGCGAGCTCCATGCCGAACATGTGCAGCGGTGCGACCGCGAGCAGCGGCTCGAACAGCGGCGTCGCGAGCGGGATGCGCAGCACCTCGTCGGCGAAGGGCAGCACGGCGGCGTCGCCCTCTTCCGCGATCGCGATCACCCGGGCACCGCGGGCGCGGATCTCCTGGATGTTCGAGACGACCTTGGGGTGGAGCGACCGCGGGTCACGCGGCGACGGGACGATCACGAAGACGATCTGCCCCGGCTCGATCAGGGCGATCGGGCCGTGCTTGAGCTCACCGGCGGCGAAGCCCTCGGCGTGGATGTACGCGAGTTCCTTGAGCTTGAGGGCGCCCTCGAGCGCGATCGGGTAGCCGACGTGGCGGCCGAGGAAGAGGACGCTCCGGGTGTCGGCCATCCAACGGGCGAGGTCCTTGATGCCGGACGCGTCGTCGATGGTCTGCTGCAGCTTCGGTGCGAGGCCCTCGAGCTCGGCGACCTGCTCGGCGATCTGCTCGGCCGTGAGGGTGCCCCGCAGCGTGGCGAGGTGCAGCCCGAGCAGGTAGAGCGCGACACCCTGCGCGATGAACGCCTTGGTCGACGCGACGGCGACCTCGGGCCCGGCGTGCGTGTAGATCACGGCGTCGGACTCGCGGGGGATCGTGGCGCCCTGGGTGTTGCAGATCGACAGGACCTGGGCGCCCTGCTCGCGGGCGTACTTCACGGCCATGAGCGTGTCCATGGTCTCGCCGGACTGGCTGATCGAGACGACCAGCGTGCGGTCGTTCAGCACCGGGTCGCGGTAGCGGAACTCGTGCGCGAGCTCGACCTCGACCGGGACGCGGGCCCACTGCTCGATCGCGTACTTGCCGAGGATGCCGGCGTAGGCCGCGGTGCCGCAGGCGATGACGATGACCCGGTCGACCTGCGCGAGGCGGTCGGCGATCGGGTCGAGGTCCGTCAGCGTCACGGCACCGTCGTGCACGCGGCCGAGGATGGTCTTCGCGACGGCCTCGGGCTCCTCGCTGATCTCTTTCGCCATGAACGACGTCCAGCCGCCCTTGTCGGCCGCGGAGGCGTCCCAGTTCACCTCGAACTCGCTCGGTGATGCCGGGGTGCCGTCGAAGTGGATGACGTCGACGCCGTCGGGGCGGATCGTGGCGATCTCGTCCTGCCCGATGGCGAGGGCGCGCTGCGTGTAGGCCACGAACGCGGCCACGTCGGAGCCCATGAAGTTCTCGCCGTCGCCGAGGCCGACCACGAGGGGGGAGTTGCGACGGGCGCCGACGACGACGCCGGGCTGGTCGGCGTGCACGACGAGGAGCGTGAACGCCCCTTCGAGTCGCTGCACGGCCTGCTGCATGGCGGCGGTCAGGTCACCCGTCGTGCGGAACGACCGGGCGACGAGGTGTGCCGCGACCTCGGAGTCGGTCTCGCTGAGGAACGCGACGCCCTCGGCCTCGAGCTCGGCGCGGAGCTCGGAGAAGTTCTCGATGATGCCGTTGTGGATGAGGGCGAGCTTGCCGCCGTCGGCCAGGTGCGGGTGCGCGTTGCCGTCGGTCGGGCCACCGTGGGTCGCCCAGCGGGTGTGGCCGATGCCCGTCCCGCCGTCGGCGATGGGGTGCGATTCCAGCTCGTCCACGAGGGCCTGGAGCTTGCCCGCCTTCTTCGCGGACGCGAGCTCGTGCGACCCGTCCACGACGGCGATGCCCGCCGAGTCGTAGCCGCGGTACTCGAGCCGACGGAGACCACCGAGGAGGACGTCCTGGCTGCTGTTGCTGCCGACGTAGCCGACGATTCCACACATGGGGACGATCCTACGGTCTGGCTGGACGACGACCCTGCGAACGAGCAGGGCTGGGGATAACGTTTGGGACATGGGACGCTTCGACGACATCGCGATCACGACGCTGCACGGTGAGGACACCACGTTCGGGGCGTTCGCGGACAAGGCGGTGCTCGTCGTGAACGTCGCGTCGCGCTGTGGCCTCGCTCCGCAGTACGAGCAGCTCGAGGCGCTCCAGAAGGAGTACGGCCCCCGCGGCTTCACGGTCCTGGGCTTCCCGAGCAACCAGTTCCTGCAGGAGCTCGGCTCGTCCGAGGCGATCGACGAGTACTGCTCCACCACGTGGGGCGTCACGTTCCCGATGTCCGAGAAGGTCAAGGTGAACGGCAAGAGCGCCCACCCGCTCTACCAGGCGCTCAAGGAGACCCCGGACGCCGACGGCAAGGCCGGGCGGGTCACGTGGAACTTCGAGAAGTTCCTGGTCGCCCCGGACGGCACGGTGACGCGGTTCCGCCCGACGACGAAGCCGGATGCACCGCAGGTCATCGCCGCGATCGAGGCGGCGCTGCCCGCCTGATCGGGCACGCCGAGCCGGGGCGCGGACGTCGGACTGGAGGCGCGGATCACGCGGGCCGGTCGGCTCACGTGATCCGCGCCTCCCGTCTGTACGCTCGTTCCCATGCCGATCCCGGAGACCACCGTCGCGCACCCGACCCCCTTCGTGGAGATCCCGCGTGGCGAGTGGTCGCAGCTCGCTCCGAAGGAGCACCTGTCCCTCACCGAGACCGAGATCGTGCAGCTGCGCGGTCTCGGTGACCGCCTCGACATGCAGGAGGTGCAGGAGGTCTACCTGCCGCTGTCCCGCCTGCTGACGCTCTACGCGGCGGGCGCACGGAACCTGCACGCGTCGACGTCGGCCTTCCTGGGTGACCGAGCCGGGCGGACGCCGTTCGTGATCGGTGTCGCCGGGTCGGTCGCCGTCGGCAAGTCGACCGTCGCACGACTGCTCCGCGAGCTGACGAAGCGCTGGCCGGACACCCCGCGCGTGGAGCTCGTGACCACCGACGGGTTCCTCTACTCCAACGCAGAGCTCGAGCGGCGCGGGATCATGGACCGAAAGGGCTTCCCCGAGTCCTACGACCGCCGGGCCCTGCTGCGCTTCGTGAGCCAGGTGAAGAGCGGCGCGACCGAGGTCCGAGCGCCGTACTACTCGCACCTCGTGTACGACATCGTGCCGGACGCCGAGATCGTGGTGCGACAGCCGGACATCCTCATCGTCGAGGGCCTGAACGTGCTCGCGCCGCCGGTGCACGGGCGGTTGGCACTGTCCGACCTCTTCGACTTCACGATCTACGTCGACGCGAAGACGAAGGACATCGAGGCCTGGTACGTCGACCGGTTCCTCGCGCTGCAGGAAGAGGCCTTCGCGAGCCCGGACTCGTTCTTCCACCGGTTCGCCTCGCTCTCCCGGTCGGATGCCGTGCGGACGGCGACCGAGGTGTGGCGGGCGATCAACGAGCCGAACCTCATCGAGAACGTGTTGCCGACGCGCTCCCGGGCGACCCTCGTGTTGAAGAAGGCGGCGGACCACAAGGTGTCGTCGGTGTTGCTCCGGAAGATCTGACGTGCGGGGCGCGGGGCTCGCGGGGCGCGGGGCCCGGGCCGCCGCCGGCGGCGGCGGGCGCGGGCCGCGCCGGACGCCGCGGGGCGCGGGGCGCCGCCGGCGGCGGGGCGCGGGGCGCCGCCGGCGGCGGGGCGCGACGACGAACCACGAATCCGACGTGGAACCGGGCGCAGGGGCTGGTGCGATGTCGCATCCGTGGTTCGACGCGGCTCGCCCGGGCGGCTGCCGCCCGGGCCGCCGCCGCGGCCGCCGCCGCGGGACGGCTCGAGCTGCCGCCGCACAAGCAAAGTCCGTCGGAACCACGCATCTGCGTGGTTCCGACGGACTTTGGTTGTGCGAGCGCGCCAGAGCGCGCCAGAGCGCGCCAACGCGCGCCGCGCGCCTACGCCGCGTCGAGCGCCAGGCGCTCGCGTACCACCGCCGCGAGCTCCTCGGCGATCCGCTCGGCATCGGCCTGGGAGGCCGCCTCGACCATGACCCGCACGACGGGCTCGGTGCCGGACGGCCGGAGCAACACGCGCCCCGCGTCGCCGAGTGCGGCGGTCGCAGCGGCGACGGCGTCCTGCACGCCCTGGTCGGCCAGGCCGTGCCGGTCCACCCCGCGCACGTTCACGAGCACCTGCGGGAACACCGTCATGCACGACGCGAGCTGCTCGAGCGTCTTGCCCGTCCGGGCCATCTCGGCGACGAGGTGCAACCCGGTGAGGATGCCGTCGCCGGTGGTCGCGAACTCGTTGAAGATGATGTGGCCGGACTGCTCGCCACCGAGCGAGTACCCGCCCTCGGTCATCTTCTCGAGGACGTAGCGGTCGCCGACACCGGTCTCGAGCATCGTGATGCCCGCGTCCGCCATGGCCCGCTTCAGCCCGAGGTTCGACATCACCGTCGCGACGAGGGTGTCGGACGCCAGGCGCCCGCGCTCCTGCAGCGACAGCGCGAGGATCGCCATGATCTGGTCGCCGTCGATCGCGTTGCCGGCGGCGTCGACCGCGAGGCAGCGGTCCGCGTCACCGTCGTGGGCGATGCCGACGTCCGCTCCGTGCGAGAGCACAGCACGGGCGAGGTTGTCGATGTGGGTGGACCCGACACCGTCGTTGATGTTCATGCCGTCCGGGTCGGCACCGATCAGGGTCACGCGGGCCCCGGCGTTGACGAACACCTCGGGCGAGACACCCGCGGCGGCGCCGTTCGCGCAGTCGAGCACGACGTGGATGCCGTCGAGCCGGTGCGGCAGCGTGCCGAGCAGGTGGACGACGTAGCGGTCCTCGGCGTCGGCGAACCGGGTGATCCGGCCGACGTCGCCACCGGTGGGGGTCGGTGCGGAGTGGTCGTGCATGGCCGCTTCGATGCGGTCCTCGACCTCGTCCGGGAGCTTCCGGCCGCCCGTGGCGAAGAACTTGATCCCGTTGTCGGGAGCGGGGTTGTGCGACGCGGAGATCATCACGCCGAAGTCGGCGTCGATGTCCGCGACGAGGAACGCCGCAGCGGGGGTGGGGATGACCCCGGCGTCGAGCACGTCGACGCCGGCGGAGGCGAGCCCGGCCGCGACCGCGGCACCGAGGAACTCGCCGGAGACGCGCGGGTCGCGCGCGAGGACCGCACGAGGGCGCGGTCGACCGGACGCCCGGCGGGCGTCCGCGTGGTGTCCGTGTGTGAGGACGGCCGCGCTCGCCTGGGCAAGACCCAGTGCGAGCGCGGCCGTCAGCTCGCCGTTGGCGAGACCACGAACCCCGTCGGTACCGAACAGACGCGGCATTGCGATCTTCAGCCGGTGACGACTAGCGCTTCGAGAACTGCGAAGCCTTGCGGGCCTTCTTGAGACCGGCCTTCTTGCGCTCGATGACGCGGGCGTCGCGGGTGAGGAAGCCGGCCTTCTTGAGGGTGGCGCGGTTGTTCTCGCGGTCGATCTCGTTCAGCGAACGGGCGATGGCGAGACGGAGCGCACCAGCCTGACCCGAGGGGCCACCACCGGTGATGCGGGCGACGACGTCGTAGGCGCCGAGCAGCTCGAGCACCTTGAACGGGTCGTTGATGAGCTGCTGGTGCAGCTTGTTCGGGAAGTAGTCCTCGAGCGAGCGGCCGTTCACGACGAACGAGCCGGAGCCCGGGACGAGACGGACGCGTGCGATGGCCTCCTTGCGGCGCCCGACGGCACCGCCCGAGACGTTGAGGATCTGACGGGGAGCGGCCTCGGAAGCGGCGGGTGCGCTCTCCGTGGTGAAGCTCTCCGGGGTCTGGTCGAGGGAGTCAGCGATCTGAGCCATGAGTTTTACCTAGTCCTTGGAAGTCGTCGTGGCCGGAACTACTGTGCGACCTGGTCGAAGGTGTACGCCTTGGGCTGCTGCGCCGAGTGCGGGTGCTCCGCGCCGGCGTAGACCTTCAGCTTCTTGAGCTGCTCGCGACCGAGGGTGTTCTTCGGGAGCATGCCGCGGATCGCCTTCTCGACGGCGCGGGTCGGGTGCTTCTCGAGCATCTCCGGGTAGGAGGTCGCCGTGAGGCCGCCCGGGTAGCCCGAGTGGCGGTAGTAGACCTTCTTCGCGAGCTTCGAACCGGTCAGGGCGACCTTGTCGGCGTTCACGATGATGACGTAGTCACCCATGTCCATGTGCTGGGCGAAGGTGGCCTTGTGCTTGCCGCGCAGGAGCGCCGCGGCGTGGGTGGCGAGGCGGCCGAGGACGACGTCGGTCGCGTCGATGACGATCCAGTCGTGCTGGACGTCTGCCGGCTTCGGGGAGAACGTACGAGTCACAGTGGTGCTGCTTTCGTGTCGAGGTGAGGAGTCCGTGAATCCCGCTCCGGTGGGTGTTCACGTGGGAGAACCCGTGTGAACGGCCCGGTGGAGGGCTCATCTGACTGTCCGGCGCACAGAGCGCGCAGACCAAGGTAAGAGCCTACCCGACGCACGTGACGGCGGTCAAACGGAGACAGGACGGACGGGAGGCGCGGTGCCGGCTGGCACCGCGCCTCCCGTCCGGTGCAGCGAACGTCAGCCGAAGAGGCTCCGCAACCACGCGAGCAGCGCGGCGAGCGCCGCCAGCGCGTCCGCGACCGGACCGCCGTGGCCCGGGTTCCCGCCGTGTCCGGGGTCGCCGCCGTGGCCGGGGTTCCCGCCTCCCGGGGTGCCGACCCCCGGCAGGTCGATGCCCACCACGACCGGGTCGTGGTCACTCGCCCGGTACACGTCGTCCTGGTACAGGTCCGTGACGTTGTAGTCGTACCGGCTGTACTCGAGGCCCACCGACTCGACCGAGTTGATGTTCCAGATGTCCACGCCGGTGACGGTCTCCAGCGCAGCAGGGGACGCGAACACGTGGTCGAGCGAGCCGCTCAGCCCGCTGAAGACGTACGACCACTCGGACGCGTCCTCGGTCGGGCCGAGGTCCGTGTAGCCGGCGTCCTCGAGGGCGACGACCGGGTCCTCCTCGCTGTAGGCGTTGAAGTCGCCGAGCATGAACACCTTGTCGGTCCGCGCTTGGCGCTGCATCGCGGTCGAGAACGTCACGAGCGCCTTCGCCTGCTCGACGCGCGAGTGGTTCGACGCACCCTGCCCGTCGCCCTGGTCGGCGTCGACGCCCTCGCCGGAGCCCTTCGACTTGAAGTGGTTCGCGATGACCAGGAAGGTGTCCTTCGCCGAGGGCTTCTGCGCGCCCTTGCCCTTGCCGGGCTTCGCGACGACCGGGGCGAAGGCCTGCGCGAGCGGCTGGCGGGCGTTCGTGAACGCCGTCGAGTCGGTGAGGATCGTCGACGAGCCGACCGGCTGCACGCGGTCCTTCTTGTAGATGAGCGCGAGGCGGATGACGTCCTCGCTCGACGGGAGCTTCGACGGGGACTTCGCGTAGGCCCAGGTGTCCTTGCCGGTCGCGGCGTTGAGCGCGGCCACGAGGGTCGCCACGGCCGCGTCACGGTCCTGGCCGAAGCGCGCCGAGTTCTCGATCTCCTCGAGGGAGACGACGTCGGCGCCGAGGCCGTTGATCGCCTTGACGATCTTCACCTGCTGGCGGGCGAGGTCGTCGGCGTTCGCGGCACCGCGGGCGTCGCAGCCGCCCCGGACGGTCACGGGGTCGCCGTCGCGGTCGGTGTAGTAGGTGCAGCCGGTGAGCTGGTCGCCGGTCGTCGGGAAGTAGTTCAGGACGTTGAACCCGGCGAGGCGGATGTCACCGCCGACGTTCTCCGGGGCTGCGGTGCGGACGTCCGAGAACGACGCGGGCAGGTCGGCAGCCGGGGTGGCGCCGGTGATCGGCGACGTCGGCTGGAACTTCCACGAGTCGTTCCGGTAGTCGAGGACGACCGGCTCGTGGAAGGTCGCAGCGGCGCCGACCGTGACCGGGCCCTGCGTGAGCCACGACACCGGGATCGACTGGTTCGCCGCGCTGAGGAAGTTCGTGCTGGCACCGTCGTCGAGGACGACCTTGCGCGCCGCGTTGTCCGCGGTGACGGCGGCGGCCTCGGCACTGCCCGGACGGGCGACCTCGGTCGGCTGGAGCAGGCGCTGCTTCCCCGATGCCAGCACGACCTCGCCGTACTGGTTCGTCGTGTAGTTGTCCGCGACGGTGTAGTCGCCCTGCGGCGCCACGAGCATGCTCTCGAGCGACTCACGCTGTGCGTCGGTGCGCGGGAAGGTCAGGGTGGCCGGGACCGGCTGGACGACCCCCGCGGCGGGGAGCTTCGTCAGGCCGGACGAGGTGGGCACGGTCAGCTCGGTCAGGCCGTTGAACTCGGACACCGTGCCGGTGAGGCGCACCGCGTCCCCGATCGCCACGCTGCCGACGGTCGCCGACGAGTAGACGAAGACGGCGTCGGAGGCGGTGTGCTTCCCGAGGTCGAGCGCGCCGCCGGTGCCGGCGGTCTGGACCGTGTAGCCGTTGAAGCCGCCGGTGGCGTACACCGCGGTGACGACGCCGTCGGTCGTGACGGTCTTCCCGGCGTACGGCGAGGCGTCGCCGGTGCCCTGCAGCTGCGCGATCGTGACCCGTTCGGCCGGGGTCGTGCCGCCGTCACCGGGGTCGGTGGGGTCCGTGGGGTCGGTCGGGTCCGTCGGCTGCGTGGTCTCGCCCGCGGCGTTCTCCGGCGTGACGCTCGTCGTCACCCGGAAGTCGGCGGCGTTCGAGTCGGTGTCGGTCGTGCCCTGACGGGTGAGCGCGTCCGGGACGGCGTTCGCCGTGCCGGTCGGTGCGACCGCGGTCTCGAAGGTGTTCGACGTGCCGTAGCCGAGCAGGTCGACGACGCCGGGGGTGCCCGTCGTCACGGCGCCGGCGGGGAGCGTCAGCGCCGTCGCCTGGTCGGCGAGGACGAGGGTGCCGGTCGACCCGGAGGGGTTCAGCCCGGTGACGGCGTCCGGCTCGGGCAGCGCCTCGCCGTTCGTGCCGTTCGAGCCCATCTGCACGAGGTAGGTGCCGTGCGCGGGCACGGAGCCGGCGAGCTTGCCGACCGAGGGCGCTCCGGTACCGGTCGCCGCGCGGTACTGCACCGACCAGCCGTCGACGCTGACGGGGCTGTCGGTGGGGTTGCCGAGTTCGACGAACTTGTTCGTGAAGGGCTGGTTCGCGCTGCCGCCCTTGAGGTAGGCCTCGGCGATGACGAGCCCGGAGCCCTGGGGGTTCGCGGTGGCCGTGGAGACGGAGACGAGCGGAGCGGCGACGAGCGCGGCTGCAGCGGTGGCGCACAGCAGAGTGCGCCCGACGGATCTGTGCATGGTCGCACGGTACCGACCTGCGGGGCCCCTCAGGTTTCCGGCGGGTGAACGATCCGTTCCACCCCTGATCGGGGTGCAGGCGGCGCGAGACGGCATTCAGCTCCGTGTGCGACACGCCGTGACGCCGACGTGCAAAATGCTGCATGACGAGTAAAGATCGTCTTGATCATGCTTCAGAGAGACCAACTGGAACCGTTCAAGACGGCCCTGACCAACGCGCTACGCACGACGAAGCACGACGACGATGCGCTGAGCGATCGATTCATCGAGCTCACGCCGGGCTTGATCACCTCTCTCGAGGCGAACGTGAACCACCTGCTGACCGGCCGTCGTGGTGTCGGCAAATCGACGACGCTGTCGATCTTGCATCAGCGCGCTGAATCCAAGGGACGACGCGTGATCTTCGTCGATGTTGAGGAGCACAAGTCTCGCGACTACCCGGACGTACTGATCGAGATCATCTCGACATCATCGGCGCGATCCGGCCGGCCTGGAAGCTGAAGCGACAGACGTTGACGCTCCGAAGCCGCATCAAGGAGCTCACCGGCATCTTGAACTTTCTTCGCGACGCTGGACCCGAGATTGAAGAACATCACTCGGACAGCGATGCGCACGGTCGTGACTACAAGGTGAGCATGGGCGGCGCGATGGCTGCGAGTTTCGCCCGTGTGACGGGCAAGAGCTCGGCGAGGCGCGAGATCAGCAAGAAGCACAGCCGAAGCACCACTCGCACGCGCCGCAAGGAAGAATTCCTCCGCGATCTGGCGCCTGCGATCGCGGACGTCTTGGAACTGTCCGCGAATCAAGAGGGAGCGAAGTCGCTCATCGTCGTGCTGGACGACTTCTACTTCGTCCCTCGCGCAACGCAACCACTCGTTCTCGATCACCTGCACGGCTTCACGAAGAAGAGCAACGTGTGGCTCAAGATCGGGAGCGTCCAGTCTCGAACGCAGACGTTCGCTGATGGGGACCCGCCCCGCGGAATGCAGCCGCCACACGACGTCCAGCATCTCTCCCTGGACGTCGGACTGGCAGATTTCCACACCGCCAAGGCCTTCCTCGAAGACGTCACCGCGAACATCCTTCGCCCGATCGACCTGCGACTCCAGGATGTCCTCACTGAGAAGGGTCGAGAGCGTGCCGTCCTGATCGCGGGCGGCGCCGTCAGCCGCGACTACTTTGATCTCCTCATCGCTGCTGCCGATCAGGCCTGGGAGAGCGCACAACGCGAGCAGAAGGCCGATGGGCAGTTCATGATCGACACCGAGGACATACAAGCGGCGGCTCGCGTTCGCCTCGAGCGGAAGCAGAAGGACCTGCGGAATGATGCTGGGCGAGACGCGTCATCGCTCGAACGGCGATTCGAGGACGTCGTGAAGTTCGTTCGAGACCGAGACACGTTCTTCTTCCTCGTTCGCCAGGATCACATAGACCTCGACTGGGGTCGCGAGATCGTTGAACTCGAGGACCTTCGCTTCGTGCACCGAATCATGACCACCCGACCCAACACGAGCGCGCACCGAGGAGTGGACACCGTCGTGTTCATGGTGGACCTCCCCGCGATCATCACCCGTCGCGCCCGGAAGGCTCCAGTGGAGTTCTGGAAGCAAGGTCAGGGCGACAAGCTCCGCCGAGCACAGTGGATCTACGACCCGGGCTGGACGACGACCCCTGCAAAGAACTCGAAATCCCCGTCCTCGAATACCGACATCGCGGAAGAGAAGCCCCGGGAGCCCACCCTCTTCGACGACTGACTCTCGGGGCGTGACATTCGTAGTCCTTCAGACGCCGATGGGCCGCCAGGTGGACCCGACGCGGTGCACGGCCGGCCCGTGTCCGGGGAGCAGGACGTCCGGGATCGGCAGCGCCCGCGCGGACTCGAGCGCTCGTTCCTGGTCGGCCGTGAAGAACGACGTGATCATGCGCGGCCGCGGCTCCCACGACGACGGCTGCGTGTCGTGCCGGCTGACGACGGCGTCCCCGGTGACGATCGCGTTCGCGGCGGGCAGCAGGTAGGCCGTGGACCCGTCCGTGTGCCCGGTGGCCGGCAGCGGTGCGATCGCCCGGCCGACGAAGTCCGCACCCGTGAACGCGCGGGCGGTCGGCACCGCGGTGGGTCGCAGCGCGTCGGAGCGCACTGCGCGGGCGAGCCACCGGAGGACCCTGGGTGCGGCCAGCCGTCCACCGATCTCGGCCGGCGTCACCTGCTGCCGCGCGGGTCCGCGCACGTTGTCGAGCTCGTCGGCGTGGGCGAGCACCTCGACGTGCGGGTACCGCTCGAGGATGCCGGGGATGCCGCCGACGTGGTCGACGTGCCCGTGCGTGACGTACACCCGGCGCAGGTCGTCGAGCTCGTGGCCGGCGTACCGCACGGTGTCGAGCACGAGGTCGGTGTCGGCCGGGTAGCCGGCGTCGATCAGTGCGACACCGTCCTCCTCGGCGAGGACCACCCAGTTCGAGACGGGCCCCTCGACGAACACCACCCCGGGTGCGACGGACACGACGGAGCGGGGTTCGCGGGAGGTCATCCCCCGACGGTACCGCCGAGCGGGCGTGCTCCTGGTCGATCAGCCTGCGACGAGGTCCTTGGCGAGTCGGAAGAGGAGCACGCCGCCGGTCGCCGCGTACCAGCCGATCAGCGAGTTCCGGTTGGCGGCCAACGCCAGTGATCCCCCTGCCGCACCGACTCCGAGCAGCAGCGCCAGCCAGCGGATCCACGGGTCCTGGTGCGAGACACCGGCGACCAGAGCTCCGGTGGTGGCGAAGATCACCAGCACGATGATCGCGGCCCGTCGCCGACGGGCGGCCTTCGCCGGGCGCTCCTGGGTCATGCTTCCACCGTGCGTGTTCTGAGGTATCCGCCGAGGCACGGGACTGCGATCCAGACGAGACCGGAGGTGACCGCCGGCAGTACGCGTGATTCGCCGAGAACGCCGCCCTGCACCGCGCTGAAACGAATCCATTCGGTCCACGCGCCGCCGAATGACAATGCCACGTCCGCCACGAGCACGATGAGCACGACGCTCACCAGCGCCAGGGGGAGCGAGCGCACGGAAGCCCCGATCCCGAAGGCCATGGCCGCCGACGACAGAGTCAGCGCCGCCACCTGCCCGATCGGCGTTCCGATCGAGGCCGAGTTGAGGTGGCCCCCGAGGGACACCGCTCCGACCACGCCGACCGCGGCTGCGACGAGCGACAGGAGCACGACGCCGGCCACCAAGCAGGCGCAGGCCGCGGCTCGCGCTCCGTAGATCGTGCCGCGAGGGAGCCCGGTGAGGATCCCGTCGCGCTCTCCTCCGGCGCGTCCGTCTCCGACACCGCACACTGCCCCGATGACGGCCGAGACGAGGGCCCCGGGCAAGCTCACCGTGATGATGACCTCCCCGGCATCGAACGAGCCGTTTCGGAGCACGAGCGAGACGCTCAAGATCGCGCACAGGACGACGAGGAGCACGATGGCGCCGTAGCCGATCATGGCTCCTCGAGTGTCCAAGCGTTTGCGCAGTTCGAGGCGGACGTGCTGGGAAGCGCTGATCATCGACCGACCTCCGCGATGTGCTCTCCCGCTGAGGCTTCTGCGTAGAGCATCTCGAGATCCACAGAGGCCGGGACGATCGAGCGGACGTCGATGTCGTGACGGACCGCCAGTCGCACTCCCTCGGCGACCGCGCAGCCAGCAAGGATCCGGTCGCCGCGACGTTCCGCCGTCTCTCCGGACGCGGTCAGCGCGTCGATCATCCTCGTTGTGTCGGACACTTCGATGATGCATCCGCTGGACGCCTGGAGGTTCATCGACTGCACGCAAGCGATGCGACCACTGCTCATGACGACGGCGACGTCGATCATGGACTCGAGTTCGGACAGCAGGTGGCTCGAGATCACCACGACGGCGCCGCGCGCGCGCAGGCGGCGCACGGTCTCACGCACCCAGACGATCCCGTTCGGATCGAGGCCGTTCATCGGCTCGTCGAGCAGCACGACGGCTGGATCCCCGAGGAGCGCAACCGCGATCCCGAGGCGCATCTTCATCCCGAGGGACAACGCCCCGACGCGCCTTCGCGCCACCCGTTCGAGCCCGGAGGACTGCAGCGCTGCTGCGACGTCGCTCCGCGGCGCTCCCACGTAGGCGGCCCGCAGACGCAGTGTCTCCCGGACGGTGCGCCCAGGATGGAGCCCGTTCTCGGCAAGGACGGCGCCGATGACGACCGACTGCCCTCCGGCAACGCTGATGGTCCCCGTCGACGGTCTCACGAGCCCCGCGACCGCGGCCATCAGCGACGTCTTCCCCGCACCGTTCGGACCGACGAGGCCGTACGTCATGGCAGGAGCGAACTGGATCGTGATGTCGTCGAGCCGCGGCCGTCCGCGTCCGCGCACCCCCACGTTGCACAGATCGATCGTCATGATGCCTCCCTGGAGCTCAGAAGAAGTAGTTCCACAGAGCGTCGAAGAGCTGCTGGATCGTCATCGTCGCGATCGCGTTGATCGCGGCCTTGATCCAACCGGCGACCCCCGCCCACCACCTCTTGAACGCGGCCGAGCCCTTCTTCACGGCGTTCTTCATCGGCGTGATCAACGACGGTGCGTTCCGCTTGACCCAGTTGATGATCGGACCGATCGGGATCCCGTTGGTGGAGGCCCCATCCGTGCCGATGGGCGCGCCGGTCGTCGAGCCACCCACGGGTCCACCTGTCGTGGTGCCCCCGGTCGCGCTGACGAAGCTTGCCGAACTGACACTCGAACTGGACGCCGTAACGGGCGCTGCCGACGCAGCTGTCGCTCCGGCGGTTCCCATCAGCGTGCCGACGACGATCGCCCCGATCACCCTTGCCGTACCGATCCTGTTCATTGCCATCCCCTTGTGTGGTGCGGCGCGAGCATCGTTGCCGCGCGGTGCCACTCTGACAGTCAGGATGTCAACGGTCAAATTTCAGTGTGCGATATCAATGTGGCGAACGAGCATGGATCCGCTCACTCGCGTCGCGCACGGGTCTGCGACGCCCGCGCCGCGAGGTCGTCGTCCGCCGGGTACCCGACCTCGGTCAGGGTGAGGCCCTTCGCCGGCGCGACCGTGAACTCGCTCGTCCGGGCCTCGGCGACCCGCAGGTCCTCGAGCCGGTCGGCGCCGAACCGGCCCTCGCCGACGGCGATCGTCGCCCCCACCATCGCGCGCACCATGGAGTGGCAGAAGGCGTCGGCCTGGAGGCGCGCCACCAGCACGCCGTCCGGCTCGCGGTCCCAGCGGAACTCCTGCAACGTCCGGATGGTCGTCGCCCCCTCGCGCGGCTTGCAGAACGTCGCGAAGTCGTGCAGCCCCAGCAGCCGCAGCGCACCGCGCTCCATCGCCGCCGGGTCCAACCGCGTCGGGTGCCAGACCGTGTGCCCCCGTCGACGTGGATCGCGCCAGGCGTCGGCGTCCGCGATCCGGTACGAGTAGCGGCGCCACAGCGGCGAGAACCGGGCGTCGAACCCCTCCGGCGCGACCGAGGCCCGGGTGACGACGACGTCCCCCTCCGGCGCCGCGATGCCGTTCACACGCTTGACGAGCCCGTCCAGCGGCGAGCGCCCCGACCCCCGCTTGGCGGCCAGCGCGTCCCACTGCGCCGACGTGAGGTCGAGGTGGGCGACCTGCCCGGTGGCGTGCACGCCCGCGTCGGTGCGCCCGGCCACGGTGAGCAGCGGCGGCTCGCCCCACCGGGTGAAGACGGTGGCGAGCGCGGCCTCGAGCGCGCCCTGCACGGTCCGGAGACCCGGCTGCCGGGCCCACCCGGAGAACGCGGCACCGTCGTACGCGATGTCCAACCGCAGCCGCACGCCGCCACCGTCACCGCCGCCCTGCGGGCCCGCCGTCTCGTCCACCAGGCCACCGTACCGGGGCCGGACCGCGCCTCCTGGCCCCCGTGCTAACACGGGCCCCGCCCCGGTGTCAGTGCCGCGTCAGTGCCGCGTGAGCGGGCCGCGGCACCATCGTCCTCGACATCGACGAACCACGTCGGGTCACCACGAAAGGACCTGCGCGAATGACCACCACACCGCTCGCGGTCGAGGCCACCGGCCTCGTGAAGACCTTCGGGACGAACCGCGCAGTGGACGGTGTCGACCTCCGCGTGGAGGCCGGCACGGTCTACGGCGTGCTCGGCCCCAACGGCGCCGGCAAGACCACCACCATCTCCATGCTCGCGACGCTGCTCAAGGCGGACGCCGGCGAGGCCCGCATCTTCGGGCGGGACGTCCGCCGCGAGGCGCAGGCCGTCCGCTCCCTCATCGGCGTGACCGGCCAGTACGCGAGCGTCGACGAGACGCTCAGCGCGACCGAGAACCTCGTCATCTTCTCGCGCCTGCTCGGCCTGGGCCGCGCCGAGTCGAAGCGGAAGGCCGCCGAGCTGCTCGAGCGCTTCGGGCTGACCGAGGCTGCGTCGCGTCCGTTGAAGAACTTCTCCGGCGGCATGCGTCGGCGTCTCGACCTCGCCGCGAGCCTCATCGCACAGCCCCCGCTGCTGTTCCTCGACGAGCCCACGACGGGTCTCGACCCCCGCACCCGCGCCCAGATGTGGGACACGATCCGGGAGCTCGTCGCGACCGGCTCCACCGTCCTGCTGACGACGCAGTACCTCGACGAGGCCGACCAGCTGGCCGACCGCATCGCCGTGATCGACCACGGCCGCGTCGTCGCCGAGGGCACGGGCGACGAGCTGAAGGCGTCCATCGGGTCGAGCTCGCTCCAGCTCCGGCTGGCCGACCCGCTCCGACTCGACGCTGCCCGCACCATCGTGCGGAACAGCCTCGGCGTCGACGCGGTGGCCAGCCCCGAGGGCTCGCGCCTCACCGCGCCGATGTCCGACCCGGACCGCGTGACCGACCTGCTCGTGTCGTTCCGCGACGCCGGCATCTCCCTCGCCGAGATGAGCGTGCAGAAGCCGACGCTCGACGAGGTGTTCCTGACCATCACGGGTGCCCCGGCCACCACCGACGACGACACCACGCGCGAGCTCGAAGGGAGCATCGCATGACCACCATCGCCCCCACCCCCACATCGGCGCCACGGGTCGCCCCACGCCCCGGCATCGGCGGCTCCGGACTCGGCGCGACCGTCCGACAGTCCTTCACGATGGCGTACCGCGGCCTGGTGAAGGTCCGTCGCACGCCCGAGCAGCTGTTCGACGTGACGCTCATGCCGATCGTCTTCACCGTCATGTTCACGTACATCTTCGGCGGCGCGATCGCCGGCGACGTGTCCAGCTACCTGCCCGTCATCATCCCCGGCATCCTCGTGCAGACGAACATCACGTCCTCGATCGTCACCGGTGTCCAGCTCCGCGAGGACATGGACAAGGGCGTGTTCGACCGCTTCAAGTCCCTGCCGATCGCCCGCATCGCGCCGCTCGCCGGTGCGCTGCTCGCCGACACGGTCCGGTACGCGATCGCCACCGCCATCACGTTCACGGTCGGGATCATCATGGGCCTGCGTCCCGAGGGCGGTGCCGCGGCGGTCGTGCTGGCCGGCGTGCTCGTCATCGTCGTCGCCTGGTCGATCAGCTGGATCTTCGCCTACTTCGGCGTGGTCGCCCGCACCGCGTCGAGCGTCTCCGGCATCGCCAACCTGGTGCTCTTCCCGCTGACGTTCCTGTCGAACGCGTTCGTCCCCACGGACACCCTGCCCGGCTGGCTGCGCTGGTTCACCGAGGTCAACCCGATCTCGCACCTCATCACCGCCGTCCGCGAGCTGATCAACCACGGCGCCGTCACCGGTGACCTCTGGATCAGCCTGCTCGGTGCCGCCGTGGTCGTCGCCGTGTTCGCGCCGCTGACGGTCCGCGCCTACATGCGGAAGGCGTAGCGGAGGTCCTCCAGCAGCGTCCTCGCCCGCGCGACGGCCTCGGTCCGGTCCCATCCGGCCGAGGCCGTCTCGGCGTCCGCGACGCGGGCCGCGCCGAGCGCGTCGACGAGGAGCGGTCGGAGCCGTCCGTGGGCGAGCACCGCGAAGTCCTGCCGGGTGCCGAACCGCATCGCGGCACCCCAGCACCGGGCCGCCTCGGCCGGACGGTCGCTGCGCGCCGCCGCGACCGCGAGTCCCGCCAGCGTCGTGCCGATGACGGGCAGGTCGAGCCACCACGGGTGGACGCGGATCATCACGAGTGCGGCCTTCCGGATGCGGCGAGCGACCGCGCGTTCGTCGGCCTGGAGGCGCGGTGTGGCTCCGTCGGGCGCGCCGAGCGCCGCCTCGTCGACCGCTGCGATCCGCGCCGCGCCCGCCATCACGGTCCAGTGCGGTGTCGCCTTCCGGTGCGGCAGCACCCAGTCCCACGCGGCCGTGTACTGCGCGGCGGCAGCGTCGAGGTCGCCCTCGAACCGGAGGCACTCCGCGCCGATCGCGACGGCGAGCACGCCGATCTGGGAGCGGTCGCCGTCGAAGCCGCCGCGCCCCGAGACCGGTCGGTGCTGCAGCTCGGCAGCGATCGACCGGGCGGTGTCCACGGCGCCGGTCGCGGCCGAGCAGAGCCCGACGGTCCAGCCGATCTCGTACAGGTCGTCCTCGGCGCCGAAGCGCTCGAGCTGCTCACGGGCGCGGTCGGCGTTCGCGAGGGCGTCCGCGTACCGGCCGGTCTGGGCGAGGAGCTGCGTCATGGTGACGGCCACGGTGCCGATCGTCCACGCGTCGGCGGTGCGCTCCGCGAGCGTCTGCGCCCGGGTGGCGTACCGGAGGGCCGCCGCGAACTCGCCGTCGTTCTCGGCGAGGGGCGCGCTGAGCATGTTGGCGGTACCGGCCACGCCCTCGTCGGGGTCGTCGCGGAGGCGCGCGAGGAGCGCGGTGCCCGCCGCCGGACGCCCGAGCGTCAGGAGCAGGGCCGCCTGCGCGTCGAGCACCGGGAACCCCGTCGTCCCGACGCGGCGGAGGCGCCGGAGCGTGGAGATCGCCCACGCAGCGGTCCGGCGGTCGTCGAACGCCGAGGACGCCCCGGCGACGACGAGTCCGACGTGCACCGCGGCGACGTCCTCGGCCGCGGGCGGACCCGAGCGCAGCACCGCGACCACGTCGGACGCGATCGCGGTGACCTCGCCGTGGGCACCCCGGAGCGTCCAGTAGGCCCCGAGGGCGGCGAAGACGTGCGCGGTCGCCGAGGCGTCGTCGGCGCGGAGGCTCCAGCGGAGCAGGGTCACGAGGTTGTCGGCCTCGCGCTGGACCTCGTGGAAGCGGTCGAGCTGCTCTGGACCGGTGAGCGTGAAGAGGTTCCTGGCGGCGGCGAAGTCCCGCCCCCAGCGGATCATCGCCGTGCGCACCGCCTCGGTGGCGCCGCGTTCGTCGAGCCGTGCGGCCCCGAACTCGCGGACGGTCTCGAGCAGGCGGTAGCGGACCGGCTCCCCCTCGACCTCGACGAGCTGCACGAGGGACTGCTCGACGAGTTCGGCAAGGTCGTCGAGCGCATCGTCCCGGCGGTCCGGCGCGGCCACGGCCTCGACGGCGTCGACCGCCAGGCCGTCCGGGAACAGTGCCAGGCGGGTCAGGAGGTCCTGCGCGCCCGCGTCGAGCAGGCGCCAGCTCCACTCGATGACCGCCAGGAGCGTGCGGTGCCGCTCCGGCGCGCTGCGGTCGCCGCCCCGGAGCAGCGCGAAGCGGTCGTCGAGCCGGCGCTCGATCTCGTCGATGCTCATCCCCCGGATCCGCGCCGCGGCCAGCTCGATCGCGAGCGGCGACCCGTCGAGCCGCGTGCAGATGCGGCGGACGGTGTCCACGGGCAGCACGGCCCCGGGTCGGGCGGCCCGGGCGCGCTCGGTGAACAGCCGGACCGCGGCGCCGTCGGCCTCGACAGGGAGGGGCGCGAGGGGCGCCACGACCTCGCCGGCGATCGCGAGCGGTGCACGCGACGTCGTGAGGATCCGGAGGTCGGGGATGCTCGCGAGCAGGTCGGCGGCGAACCCGGCGACGTCGCCGACGAGGTGCTCGCAGTTGTCCAGGACGAGGATCGTCGGGGCCTCCCCGAGCGCCCGCCCCACCCGCGCACGCAGGTCGGCGACGACGACCTCCCGCAGCGCCCGGGCGGAGCGGAACTCGGCCACCCCGAGCAGGGCACCGAGCGCGGGGACGACGTCCTCGGCGGTGGCGATCGGCGCGAGCTCGAACACCACCACGCCGGTGGTCGGCGGCACACCGGCGGCGACCGCCTGCGCGAGGCGGGTCTTGCCGAGCCCACCCGCACCGAGGATCGTGACCAGCCGGTTGCGGGACAGGAGGTCCGTGACGGCGGCGAGGTCCTCCTGCCGTCCGACGAGCGTGTTCGGCGCGGCCCGCAGCCCGACCCGACGAGCACGACCGGAGTCGGCGGCGGACCGGCGGAGCAGATCGGCGTTCAGCCGCACCAGGTCGGCCGAGGGGTCCGCGCCGAGCTCGTCCGCGAGGCGGTCGCGGTGCGTCGCGAACGCGGCGAGCGCCTCGGCGTTCCGGCCGGCGGCGACCAGCGCGCGCATGCACCCGGCGACGGCGACCTCGTCGAACGGGTTCGCCTCGGACTCTGCGAGCCACAGCGCGGCCGCTTCCGCCGCGTCCCCGCGGTCGAGGAGGAGTTCGCCCAGCCGGCGTCGGAGCGCACGGCGGGCGCCGGCCGCGCGGTCGGCGAGCGTGGCGCCGAGGTCCCCGTCGACGTCCGCGCCGGGGTCGCCCCGCCAGCCGTCGAGCGCTGCCCGGACCACCGCGACGTCCTCGCTGGCAGCCGCGCGCTCGGCGGCCGTCAGGTCGACCGAGCCGGGGTCGACCCCGAGTGCGTACCCGGTGCTCGTCGACACGACGACGCCGTCGGCCGTGCTGCGCCGGAGCCGGGAGACGAGGGTCTGCAGCGCTGCACGGGCGCCGCGCGGCTGGTCGTCGCCCCAGAGCTCGTCGATGAGCGCCTCGGTCGTCACGGCGTGGCCGCGCGCGAGCACCAGCGCGACGAGGAACCCGCGCGCCAGGGCCCCGGGGACGGCGGTCGGGCGCCCCTGCTGGTCCTCGACCTCGACCGGCCCGAGGACGGCGACACGAGAGTGGACGGGCACGTCCCGAGTCTAGGTCGAGCCTCGGGCGTCAGCCGCGGGCGTTCCGGAAGGCGGACGGCCCCGTGCGGGTGTCGAGGTCGTTCGTCGCCCGGCGCTCGGACTCCACGATGCCGCGCATCGCCACGAGTGCGGCGGACGTGACCGCGACGTGCGACGGGTTCTCGCGCGACGCGTCCAGCGCCCGCTCGACCTCGGCGATCGCGTCGTCGCCCGCTTCTTCGGGGCACTCGCCGCGGACCATGCACGCGAGCTCACGGAGGGCCGTCGCGAGCGGCTCGGCGAACTCGGGGTCCGGTCGCCCGAGCCCCTCCGACACCGGACCCGACCGGGCGACGAGCTCGGTGAGGTCCGTCGTGTACCAGGCGACCCGCTCGAGGGCACGGAAGCGGGCACCGTCCTGCTCGAGCCGTGCCCGGGACCCACGGAGTGCCCCGCGCGGGTTCAGCCGCCGGCTCTCGTGCGCGATCGACACCCGGGAGCGGACGTCGGCGATGGCGCGGTCCAGTCGGTCCTGCTGACGGTCCCAGGCCTTCTCGTCGCGCTCGCCCCCTGCGAGGACCTCGGCGAGCCCGTCCAGGTGGTCTGCGAGCACCTGGTTTACCGCGTCGATCCGGTGCTCGGCGTCCCAGAAGCGCAGGGGCGGGAAGACGAGGAAGTTCACCAGGAGGCCCACCACGACCCCGACGGCCATCTGCACGAGGTACCCGAGCGAGTACCCCTCGGCGTGGGCGCCACCGACGAGCAGGACGAAGAGCGCGGCGGTGGACACCCAGGAGCTGCCCTCGCCGAGGACGCGGAACCCGCCCACGAGCACCCCGATGCCCACCGCCAGCGCGATCGCCAGGAAGCCCGGGTCACCGACCCACATCGTGAACCCGGCGATGACGATGCCGAGCGCGATGCCGACGAGCGTCTGGACCCCGCTCCGGATGCCCGCGAACACCGTCGTCTGCATCGCCACGACGGCACCGAGCGGTGCGTAGTACGGGTACTCCGCCGCGACCCCGGGCATGTGTCGCGCGATGAACCACGCGAGCACGGCTGCGACGGCGGCCTTCGCGGCGTGGAGCAGGCGCGGTTGCGTCCCGGAGGTCCGGCTCCACCGCCAGACCCGGGTCCCCACACCCGCGATGTGCTCGAACTGCATCGGTCCCTCTCGTCGTGTCGGCCGGTCACGATACGGTGCCGCGCCTGTGAGACGGAGCCGGTCCGCGTTCTGCGGCTCGGCCGCCTGTGGGCCAGGAGGAACGGGGCGGGCCCGCACCGCGCCTCCAGGCCGCCGCCCGGTCACCCCCAGGACGCGACGAAGCCCCCGCAACGCGTGTTGCGGGGGCTTCGTCGTGGTGGGGCTGTGACTACTTGTCGTCCGACTTCTCGGCGGCGTCGGCCTCGACCTCGGCAGCTGCCTCGGTCTCGGTCTCCTCGGCGACGGGAGCGGACTCCTCGGTGGTCTCGGTCTCCTCGACCGGGGCCTCGTCGGTGGTGTCCTCGGCGGCAGGCTCCTCGACCGGAGCAGCAGCGGCCGGGGCCGCGTCGCGCTTGACCGGGGCCGGCGTGCTCGACACCGGCTCGAGGACGAGCTCGATCGACGCGAGGGGAGCGTTGTCGCCCTTGCGGAAACCGAGCTTCGTGATGCGGGTGTAGCCGCCCTGACGGTCCTCGACCTGCGGGGCGATCTCGGTGAACAGCGTGTGCACGACGGACTTGTCGCGCAGGATGCTGATCACGCGACGACGCGCGTGCAGGTCGCCACGCTTCGCGAACGTGATGAGACGCTCGGCGACCGGACGGAGGCGCTTGGCCTTCGTCTCGGTGGTCGTGATGCGACCGTGCGTGAAGAGGGCGTTGGCGAGGTTGCTCAGGAGCAGGCGCTCGTGGGCGGGGCCGCCACCGAGGCGGGGGCCCTTGGTGGGCTTCGGCATGTCAGTTCTCCAGTGGTGAAAGTGTTGCGCGCTGCGTCAGCGGCGCGCGTGCGCGTCAGCGCGAGGTCAGTTGTTGGACTCGTCCTCGTCGTACCCGCTGTAGAAGTGGGCGCCGTCGAATCCGGGGACGGTGTCCTTGAGGGACAGGCCGAGCTCGGTGAGCTTGTCCTTGACCTCGTCCACCGACTTCTGACCGAAGTTGCGGATGTTCATGAGCTGCGTCTCCGACAGGGCGACGAGCTCGGACACCGTGTTGATGCCCTCCCGCTTGAGGCAGTTGTAGCTGCGGACCGACAGGTCCAGGTCCTCGATCGGGGTCTGCAGCTCGTTCGAGAGCACGGCGTCGACCGGCGCGGGGCCGATCTCGATGCCCTCGGCCGCGGTGTTGAGCTCGCGGGCAAGCCCGAACAGCTCGACGAGCGTCCGACCGGCCGACGCGATGGCGTCGCGCGGCGTGATGGCCGGCTTCGACTCGACGTCGACGACCAGGCGGTCGAAGTCCGTGCGCTCACCGGCACGCGTCGCCTCGACGCGGTAGGTGACCTTGAGGACCGGCGAGTAGATCGAGTCGATCGGGATCTGACCGGCCTCGCTGAACTCCGAACGGTTCTGCGTCGCCGAGACGTAGCCACGGCCACGCTCGATCGTCAGCTCGAGCTCGAAGCGCGCGGTGTCGTTCAGGGTCGCGATGACGAGGTCCGGGTTGTGGATCTCGACGCCGGCCGGAGCGGAGATGTCCGCTGCGGTGACCTGACCGGCACCCTGCTTGCGCAGGTACGCCGTGATCGGCTCGTCGTGCTCGCTGGAGACGACCAGGCTCTTGATGTTGAGGATGATCTCGGTGACGTCTTCCTTGACACCGGGAACGGTGCTGAACTCGTGGAGGACGCCGTCGATGCGGATGCTGGTGACAGCCGCGCCGGGGATCGAGGAGAGGAGCGTGCGGCGCAGCGAGTTGCCGAGGGTGTAACCGAAGCCCGGCTCGAGCGGCTCGATGACGAAGCGCGAGCGGAACTCGGAGATCGTCTCCTCGGTCAGGGTGGGGCGCTGTGCAATGAGCACTGTGGGATTCCTTTCGGCGGAGTGTCCGCTATATGACACTCGGCGGTACGACGGGGCCGACCGGGCCCCGACGGGTCTGTTGAGTTGTGATCACGCGCACGCGCTTGCCAGGACGGCACGGCCTGCGCGATCGAACGACCAGGAATGGCCGCGGGCCCTGCTCGCTCCCGTCAGGGGACGAGCAGGGCGCGGCCGGTTGCTCCTCGCGTCAGACGCGACGGCGCTTGGGCGGGCGGCACCCGTTGTGCGCCTGCGGCGTGACGTCGTTGATCGAACCCACCTCGAGGCCAGCGGCCTGGAGCGAGCGGATCGCGGTCTCGCGGCCCGAACCCGGACCCTTCACGAAGACGTCGACCTTCTTGACGCCGTGCTCCTGCGCCTGACGCGCAGCGGACTCGGCGGCGAGCTGCGCCGCGAACGGCGTCGACTTGCGCGAACCCTTGAAGCCCACGGCACCCGAGGACGCCCAGCTGAGGACGGCACCCGACGGGTCGGTGATGCTGACGATCGTGTTGTTGAACGTGCTCTTGATGTGGGCCTGGCCCACGGCGACGTTCTTCTTCTCCTTGCGGCGCGGCTTGCGCGCGGCAGTCTTGGGGGTAGCCATCGGGGTCTCCTATCGAGCCTTCTTCTTGCCTGCCACGGTGCGCTTCGGTCCCTTGCGGGTACGCGCGTTGGTCTTGGTGCGCTGACCGCGCACCGGGAGACCACGACGGTGGCGAAGACCCTCGTAGCTACCGATCTCGACCTTGCGGCGGATGTCGGCTGCGACCTCACGGCGGAGGTCACCCTCCACCTTGAAGTTGCCCTCGATGAAGTCACGGAGGGCGACGAGCTGGTCGTCGGTCAGGTCCTTGACGCGGATGTCACCGGAGATACCGGTCTCGGCGAGTGCCTGGACCGCGCGGGTACGGCCGACGCCGTAGATGTACGTGAGTGCGATCTCCACGCGCTTCTCGCGCGGGATGTCGACGCCTGCTAGACGTGCCATGTGATGGCTGCTCCTGTTGTCGATGGAGGTGTGGAGCAGTACCGGTGCTCGGGCCTCCGACCCGAGGTGTCCCCGCTCGCGCGGATCTTGGTACTGCGTTCGATGTTGAGTTGTGGATCCTGCTCGCAGCCGCCCGAGGGCGATCGCGTCAGGCAGCCGGGACTAGCCCTGGCGCTGCTTGTGACGCGGGTTGCTCTTGCAGATCACCATGACGCGGCCCTTGCGGCGAATGACACGGCAGTGCTCGCAGATGGGCTTGACGCTGGGGTTGACCTTCATTGTTCTTTCCTCGTGCTCGCTGGCTTCGTGCTCGGCAGGGTTGCCGGGCCGTTCCTTTCCAGCTCGCGGATCACTTGTAGCGGTAGACGATCCGGCCGCGGGTCAGGTCGTACGGGCTCAGCTCCACGATCACGCGGTCCTCGGGGAGGATGCGGATGTAGTGCTGGCGCATCTTCCCGGAGATGTGCGCAAGGACCTTGTGTCCGTTGGTCAGCTCAACGCGGAACATCGCGTTGGGCAGAGCTTCGAGCACCGAGCCCTCGATCTCGATGACGCCGTCTTTCTTGGCCATAGCCTCACTGTCGCTTGGTTGGATTACCGGTGTGATCCCCGAGCCGGTCTGCGGGTCGGGCGCCACGCCCAGTAGGCATGACACACCAAAGATCGATCCTATGTGGTAAACCCAGGATTGCCAAGTGGAGACGGCGAAGTCCCCACGTCTGGGGCTTCACAGCGGTGTCTGAGCGTTCCACAGTGGTTTGACGGCGCGCTCCGGGGTCCCGTTGGTCACCGGCCCCTAGCGTGGCCGTCGCCCCCCGCCCGTGCAGACCGCGCCGCACGGACCACCGAACGGAGACCACGTGCCCGACGCCACCCGACGCCCGTTCGCCCGCCACGGCCGCCTCCCGCGCCGCCGCGGATGGGGCACGCTCGCGTCGATCGTGGCGTCCACCCTCGCCGTCGTCCTCGTGAGCGGGACGAGCGTCGCCGCCATCGCGGGTGCGCAGCTCGCCACGGCGCCGAGGACGGTCAAGCTCAGCACGGACGACCAGAGCACCGCGCAGACGGCCGACATCACCGCGATCAAGGGCGGTGCGAACATCCTGCTCATCGGCAGCGACACCCGCATCGGACAGTTCGACTCGGACGAGGACGTCGAGGGCGCCCGCAACGACGTCACGATGCTCATCCACATCTCGCAGGACCACACCCAGCTGACCGCGGTGAGCTTCCCGCGCGACCTCATGGTGCCGATCCCGGCGTGCACGAACCCCGAGAGCGGGACCACGTACCCGGCGGCCACGTCCGCGCAGTTCAACACGGCCCTCGGGAACGGCGGGGTCTCGTGCGTCGTCGACACCGTCGAGAACCTCACCGGGCTGAGCATCCCGTACGCCGGGCTCATCACGTTCGACGGCGTCATCGAGATGTCGAACGCCCTCGGCGGCGTGGACGTGTGCGTCGCGGACCCGATCAACGACTCCTACACGAACCTGCACCTGACGGCCGGCTCGCACAAGCTCGAGGGTACGGACGCGCTCGCGTTCCTCCGCACCCGGCACGGCGTCGGCGACGGGAGCGACCTCGCGCGCATCAGCTCGCAGCAGGTGTTCCTGTCGGCCCTGCTGCGCAAGGTCACCTCGGACGGGACGCTCTCGAACCCGATCACCCTCTACAAGCTCGCCGGCGCCGCGCTGTCGAACATGACGCTGTCCGACGGCCTCGCCCAGGCGCGCACGCTCGTCGGACTGGCCGGGGCCCTGCGCGGGATGAGCACGGCGAACATGCTCTTCGTGCAGTACCCGGTCGCGGACGACCCCGAGGACAGCGCACGCGTGATCGTCGACCAGGACGCCGCACACACCCTCAACGTCGCGCTGCAGAACGACCAGAAGACCTCGCTGAGCGACTCGAGCACGGGGCGTGCGTCGGAGGAGTCCTCCGGGTCGAGCGGGACGGCGACCGCTGCTCCGTCCACGGGGACCTCGACCGGCACCTCGTCGGCCGGTGGGTCCTCGTCCGGGACGTCCTCGGGTACCGCGGCCGGCACCGGCACGGCGTCCGGATCGGCGTCCGGCAGCGCCACGAGCGCCGCGACCGGTTCGGCGACGCCGCTGCCCTCGTCGATCACCGGACAGAGCGCGTCCGAGGAGACCTGCTCCGTCGGCAACGACTGAGGCCGGCGCGCAGAGCGCGTCGCGCGGTGCCCGTTGCGCGTCGCGCGTCGCGCGCGGGTGCGCACGCTGACGACGAGTGCACGTGGTCCACACGGTGCAGACGTCGTGGACGTGCGCAGGTGCGGACCGGAGGCGCGTGGCGGGGCCGCACCGCGCCTCCTGGCCGTCCGACGGGACCGGACGCAACAGCGCTCACGCGCCGGGTCAGGCAGTCCCGCCTGCGGGAGACGCGACCGACGGGAGGCGCGACCTACGGGATCGGGACCGGCGTCACACCCAGCGGGGCCAGGCCCGCGGCGCCGCCGTCGGCCGCCGTCAGCACCCAGATGCCGTCGGCGTGCACCGCGATGCTGTGCTCCCAGTGCGCCGCGTCGGAACCGTCGAGCGTGCGGACGGTCCAGTCGTCGTCGTCCGTCGAGCTGTCGATCGTGCCGGCCGTGACCATCGGCTCGATCGCGACCACGAGTCCGGGCTTGATCGCCGGACCGGCGCCGCGGACGCGGTAGTTGAAGACGGGCGGGTCCTCGTGCATCGAGCGGCCGATGCCGTGGCCGGTGTAGTCCTCGACGATGCCCCACGCGCCGGTCTCGTCGATGGCGTCCTCGATGACGGCGCCGACCTCGTGCAGGTGCTTCGCGTGCGCGAGCGCAGCGATGCCGTGCCAGAGCGCG
The DNA here is from genome assembly GCF_037144815.1 of Curtobacterium sp. USHLN213. Lineage (NCBI taxonomy): Bacteria > Bacillati > Actinomycetota > Actinomycetes > Micrococcales > Microbacteriaceae > Curtobacterium > Curtobacterium sp. USHLN213. Next base: position 291,082 of record NZ_JBBCYQ010000004.1, read on the forward strand.
CGCTCGGTGGTGTCCGAGAGCGTCTGCCGGGCCGCACTGACACCGGCGTCACCACCCGGGACGACGACCGTGAAGGCACTGTCACCGTTCCAGCCGTCGACCTCGGCACCGGCATCGACCGACACGACGTCACCGGGCTGGAGCACACGCTCCCCCGGGATCCCGTGCACGATCTCGTCGTTCACCGACACGCAGAGCGTGTGCCGGTAGCCCGGGACGAGCTGGAAGTTCGGGATGCCGCCGCCGTCACGGATGACCCGTTCGGCGATCGCGTCGAGCTCGCCCGTGGTGATGTCCGGACGGATCGCGTCGCGGACCGCCGCCAGTGCGTCGTGGGTCAGCAGACCCGGACGCACCATGGCGCGGAGCTCGTCCGGCGTCTTGTAGATCGAGGGCTTGCGGAACCGCACCACGCTGGCGTCAGACGCCCGCGGTCAGCCCACGCGAGGACAGCGCGGCCTGGATCCGGTCGCCGACCTCGTCGATGCCACCGAGGCCGTCGACGTCGACGACGAGCCCACGCTCGCCGTACGCCGCCACGATCGGAGCGGTCTGCTCGGTGTAGACCTGCTGCCGACGACGGATGGTCTCCTCGTTGTCGTCGCTGCGGCCCTGTTCCTCGGCACGCTTCAGGAGGCGGCCGACGAGCTCGTCCTGGTCGGCGACGAGCTGCACGACCGCGTCGATGCCGGTGCCCTGCTCGGCGAGGAGCGCGTCGAGGTACTCGACCTGCCCGACCGTGCGGGGGTAGCCGTCGAGCAGGAAGCCGTTCTCGGCGTCGGCCTCGTGCAGGCGGGACTTCACCAACTCGTTCGTGAGCGAGTCGGGTACGTAGTCGCCCGCGTCCATGATCGCTTTCGCCTGGACGCCGAGCGGGGTGCCCTCTGCGACGTTCTTGCGGAAGATGTCACCCGTCGAGACGGCGGGGATCCCGAACGCGTCGGCGATGCGACCTGCCTGGGTGCCCTTCCCGGCTCCGGGAGGTCCGACGATGATGAGACGTGCGCTCAACGGAGAAGCCCTTCGTAGTGACGCTGCTGCAGCTGCGAGTCGATCTGCTTCACGGTCTCGAGGCCGACACCCACGATGATGAGGATGCTCGCGCCGCCGAACGGGAAGTTCTGGTTCGCACCGAAGAACGCCAGCGCCGCCAGCGGGATCAGGGCGATGAGACCGAGGTACAGGGAGCCGGGCAACGTCACCCGGGTGAGAACGTAGTCGAGGTACTCGGCCGTCGGACGACCGGCCCGGATGCCCGGGATGAAGCCGCCGTACTTCTTCATGTTGTCGGCGACCTCTTCGGGGTTGAAGGTGATCGCGACGTAGAAGTACGTGAAGCCGACGATGAGCAGGAAGTACAGGACCATGTAGAACCAGTTGTCACCCGAGGTCAGGTTGTTCTGGATCCAGGTCACCCACGCCGCCGGCTCGCTGCCGTCGGAGGGCTGGTTGAACTGCGCGACCAGGGCCGGCAGGTACAGCAGCGACGAGGCGAAGATGACGGGCACGACGCCGGCCATGTTCACCTTGATCGGGATGTACGTGTTGTTGCCGCCGTACGTGCGGCGACCGACCATGCGCTTGGCGTACTGCACGGGGATGCGCCGCTGCGACTGCTCGACGAACACGACGGCCATCATGATGACCAGGCCGACGAGGATGACGAACAGGAACAGCTCGAAGCCGTTCGACTGCTCGATCGCCCAGAGCGCCGAGGGGAACTGCGCCGCGATGGACGTGAAGATGAGGAGCGACATGCCGTTGCCGATGCCGCGCTCGGTGACGAGCTCGCCCATCCACATGATGAGGCCGGTACCGGCGGTCAGGGTGACGACCATGAGCATGATCGCGTACCAGCTGTCGTTCGAGATGATCGACGAGCAGGAGGCCGAGGCGTTGGTGCCGAACAGGGCGCCGGAGCGGGCGACCGTGATCAGGGTGGTGGACTGCAGCACGCCGAGCGCGATGGTGAGGTAGCGCGTGTACTGCGTCAGCTTCGCCTGACCGGACTGCCCCTCCTTGTAGAGGGCGTCGAAGTGGGGGATGACCACGCGGAGCAGCTGCACGATGATCGACGACGTGATGTACGGCATGATGCCGAGCGCGAAGACCGAGAGCTTCAGCAGCGCGCCGCCGGAGAAGAGGTTGATCAGGTCGTACAGGCCCTGCTGCGACGATGCGCTGGCGAGACAGGTCTGCACGGATGCGTAGTCGACGAACGGCGCGGGGATGTACGACCCCAGGCGGAACAGCGCGATGATCGCGAGGGTGAAGCCGATCTTCTTGCGAAGATCTGGGGTGCGCATGATGCGCGCGACCGCTCTGAACACGAGGACTCCGAACTTCTGGGACCGGCGGCCCGTCGAGGGGCCGTCACCGGTGTGGTCGGCAGGACCGACCTGGCCGGCGGACGCCGACCACTGTCAAGGAAACCGTAACGGCGGCCCGTGCGCAAACGCACGGGCCGCCGACGGGGTTACTGGGAGACGGTGCCGCCAGCAGCCGCGATCTTCTCGGCGGCGGACGCCGAGACCTTGTCGACCGAGACCGTGAGCTTCACGCTGATGTCACCCTGACCGAGAACCTTGACCTTCTCGTTCTTGCGGACGGCGCCCTTGGCGACCAGGTCCGCGACGGTGACGTCGCCACCGTTGGGGTAGAGCTCCGCGATCTTGTCCAGGTTCACGACCTGGTACTCGACGCGGAACGGGTTCTTGAACCCGCGGAGCTTCGGGGTGCGCATGTGCAGCGGCATCTGCCCACCCTCGAAGCCGACCTTGACCTGGTAACGAGCCTTCTGGCCCTTGGTACCACGGCCGGCGGTCTTGCCCTTGGAGCCCTCACCACGACCGACGCGGGTGCGAGCCTTCTTGGCGCCCTCTGCCGGACGGAGGTGGTGCAGCTTCAGGACCTGCACGCGCTCGTTCTTCTCGTCGCTCATGCGTCGACCTCCTCGACCTTCACGAGGTGCGCGACCGTTGCGACGTACCCGCGGTTCTGGGCGTTGTCCTCACGCAGGACCGTACGGCCGATGCGCTTGAGACCCAGGCTGCGGAGCGTGTCGCGCTGGTACTGCTTCTCGCTGATAACGGACTTCGTCTGCGTGATCTTCAGCATCGCCATCACGCACCTGCCTTCTCGGACGCGGCACGCAGAGCAGCGGCCTCGGCCTGGAGCAGACGGTCCGGGACGACCCGGTCGACGGGGAGACCGCGACGGCTTGCGACCGCACGGGGCTCCTCGAGCTGCTGCAGCGCCGTGACGGTCGCGTGCACGATGTTGATGGTGTTCGACGAGCCGAGCGACTTGCTCAGGACGTCGTGGATACCGGCGCACTCGAGGACGGCGCGGACCGGACCACCGGCGATGACACCGGTACCGGCAGCGGCCGGACGGAGGAGCACGACGCCGGCAGCGGCCTCGCCCTGCACCGGGTGCGGGATCGTGTTGCCGACGCGCGGGACGCGGAAGAAGTTCTTCTTCGCTTCCTCGACGCCCTTCGAGATGGCGGTCGGGACCTCGCGGGCCTTGCCGTAGCCGACACCCACGAGACCGTTGCCGTCACCGACGACGACGAGCGCGGTGAAGCTGAAGCGACGACCACCCTTGACGACCTTGGAGACGCGGTTGATGGTCACGACGCGCTCGAGGAACTGGCTGTCGCCACCCCGACCGTTGCGGTCGTTGCCACGGCCGCCACCCTGCTGACGGTCGCGACCGCCACCACGGCGGCCACGGTTGTCGGCGGAGTCGCGGTTGTTCGAAGCCGAACCGGCTGCGGTCTCGACGGGGCGCTCGACGACGGGGACCTCGGGCTCCTTGGCCGCGGGGGCCGTGGTGCTCGTGGCCTCGGCCTCGGTCGCCTCAGCGGCCTCGGTCGTTTCGACGTTGGCGTCTTCGTTCGTGTTCGCGATGTCGCTCACAGGTTCAGCCCTCCTTCACGGGCACCATCGGCGATCGCGGCGACGCGACCGGCGTACTTGCTACCACCGCGGTCGAAGACCACGGCCTCGACGCCAGCGGCCTTCGCGCGCTCGGCGAGGAGTTCGCCGACACGACGGGCCTTGGCGGTCTTGTCGCCGTCGAACGTACGGAGGTCGGCCTCCATCGTCGACGCGCTGGCCAGCGTGTGGCCCTTGGCGTCGTCGATGACCTGGACGAACACGTGACGAGCGGAACGGGTGACAGCGAGACGCGGACGGGCCTCGGTGCCGGTGATCTTCTTGCGGAGGCGGTTGTGACGGCGCGCCTTGGCGGCCGACTTGCTCTTGCCTCGTGTCTTGAGGAGACCCATGATCACTTACCTGACTTTCCGGCCTTGCGGCGCACGATCTCGCCGGCGTAGCGGACACCCTTGCCCTTGTAGGGCTCGGGCTTGCGCAGCTTGCGGATGTTTGCAGCGACCTCGCCGACGGACTGCTTGTCGATGCCGTTGACGGTCAGCTTGTTGTTGCCCTCGACGGCGAAGCTGATGCCCGCGGGCGGCTCGACCGTGATCGGGTGGGAGTAGCCGAGCGCGAACTCGACGTTGTTGCCCTTCGCCTGCACGCGGTAACCGGTGCCGACGACCTCGAGGCCCTTGGAGTAGCCCTGGGTCACGCCGACGATGTTGTTCGCGATGAGGGTGCGGGTCAGGCCGTGCAGCGCACGCGAGCTGCGCTCGTCGTCCGGACGGGTGACGAGAACCTGGTTCTCCTCGACCTTGGCCTGGATGGGCTCGGCGACGACGAGCGCGAGCTCGCCCTTCGGGCCCTTGACCGCGACGTTCTGACCATCGATGGAGACGGTCACGCCAGCGGGGATGTCAATGGGAAGACGTCCGATACGAGACATTGTCGATCACCACACGTAGGCGAGGACTTCCCCACCCACGCCCTTCTGCTCGGCTTCACGGTCGGTGAGCAGTCCCGACGAGGTCGAGAGGATCGCCACGCCGAGGCCACCGAGGACCTGGGGGATCTCCGTCGACTTCGCGTAGACCCGGAGACCGGGCTTCGAGACGCGCTTGATGCCGGCGATCGAACGCTCGCGCTCGGGGCCGTACTTCAGGTCGATCGTGAGGGTCTCGCCCACGCGGGCGTCCTCGATCTTCCACTCGCTGATGTAACCCTCGCGCTTGAGGATCTCAGCGATGTTCTTCTTCAGCTTGGAGCTGGGAAGCGAGACGGCGTCGTGGTGCGCCGAGTTCGCGTTCCGCAATCTGGTCAGCATGTCTGCGACCGGATCGGTCATCGTCATGATGGTCGTCCATTCTTCGCCTGGTTTCGACACCCGTTCCACGAATGCCGACCTGAGCGATCGGGTGATCCTGGGGCGATTCCCCTGGATCGGTGTGTTCGTGCGTGCGGGCCGGAGGACGTGAATCCTCCGGCCCGCACCGCCCGAAGTATCTTAGACCGTCTGCTCGGCAGAACGGAACGGGAACCCGAGCTGGCGGAGCAGCGCGCGGCCCTCGTCGTCCGACTTCGCGGTGGTCACGACGGTGATGTCGAAGCCACGCACGCGGTCGATGCGGTCCTGGTCGATCTCGTGGAACACGGACTGCTCCGTGAGACCGAACGTGTAGTTGCCGTTGCCGTCGAACTGCTTGTCGCTGAGACCGCGGAAGTCGCGGATGCGGGGCAGTGCGAGGGTCACGAGACGGTCGATGAACTCCCACGCGCGGTCACCACGGAGGGTGACGTGCGCGCCGATGGCCTGGCCCTCACGCAGCTTGAACTGCGCGATGGACTTGCGGGCCTTCGTGACCTGGGGCTTCTGACCCGTGATCGCCGTGAGGTCCTTGATGGCCCCCTCGATGATCTTCGAGTCGCGAGCGGCCTCACCGACACCGGTGTTCACGACGACCTTGACCAGGCCGGGGACCTGGTTGACGTTCGCGTACCCGAACTGCTCGGTGAGGGCAGCCTTGATCTCGTTCTTGTACTTCTGCTTGAGGCGCGGCTCGACCTTGGTCGCCGGCGCGGCAGTCGTGTCGGTCATCAGAGCTTCTCACCCGACTTCTTGGCGTAGCGGACTCGGACGGTCTTCTTGACGCCGTCCTTCTCCACCTCTTCGTTGCGGAAACCGACGCGGGTCGGCTTCTTGGTCTTCGGGTCGACGATGGCGACGTTCGACACGTGGATCGGAGCCTCGTGCTGCTCGATGCCACCGGTCTTCGAGCCGCGCTGCGTCTGGCCGACGCGGACGTGCTTCGTGACGAAGTTCACGCCCTCGACGACGACGCGGTTCTTGTCCTTGAGGACCTCGATGACCTTGCCCTGCTTGCCACGGTCACCGCCGCGCTCCTGCTTGGCACCCGTGATGACCTGGACCAGGTCACCCTTCTTGATGTTCGCCATGGCTTACAGCACCTCCGGCGCGAGCGAGATGATCTTCATGAACTTCTTGTCACGGAGCTCGCGACCGACCGGACCGAAGATGCGCGTGCCGCGCGGGTCGCCGTCAGCCTTGAGGATCACTGCCGCGTTCTCGTCGAACTTGATGTAGGAGCCGTCCTGACGACGGGTCTCCTTCTTGGTGCGAACGATGACCGCCTTGACGACGTCACCCTTCTTCACGTTGCCGCCGGGGATGGCGTCCTTCACCGTGGCGACGATGACGTCACCGAGACCGGCGTAGCGACGACCCGAGCCACCGAGCACGCGGATGGTCAAGATCTCCTTGGCACCCGTGTTGTCGGCGACCTTGAGGCGGGATTCCTGCTGAATCACTGCTGTCTCCTATTCCGAAGCAGGCCGGGGCCTACTTGGCCTTCTCGAGGATCTCGACCAGGCGCCAGCGCTTGGAAGCGCTGAGGGGACGGGTCTCGCTGATCACGACGAGGTCGCCGACACCAGCGGTGCCGAGCTCGTCGTGGGCCTTCACCTTGGACGTGCGACGGATGATCTTGCCGTAGAGCGCGTGCTTCACGCGGTCCTCGACCTCGACCACGATGGTCTTGTCCATCTTGTCGCTCGTGACGTAGCCACGACGCGTCTTGCGGTAGCCGCGAGCGGAGGCGGCGGAGGTCTTCTCTTCGTTCGCCATTACTTCTCCTCGGCGGTCTCGGCCTCGGCCGACTCAGCCGGCTTCTCAGCCTTCTTGGTCGTCTTCTTGGCCTTGGGGGCGGTCTCGACGGGCGCGGGAGTGGCACGGATGCCGAGCTCGCGCTCGCGGAGGACGGTGTAGATGCGAGCGATGTCGCGCTTGACGGCACGGAGACGACCGTGGCTCTCCAGCTGGCCGGTGGCCGACTGGAAGCGGAGGTTGAAGAGCTCCTCCTTGGCCTTCTTCAGTTCGTCAGCAAGACGCTCGTTCTCGAACGTGTCGAGCTCCGTCGGACGGAGCTCCTTGGAACCGATCGCCATTATGCGTCGCCCTCCTCGCGCTTGATGATGCGTGCCTTGAGGGGCAGCTTGTGGATTGCACGGGTCAGCGCCTCACGGGCGATGTCCTCGTTGACGCCGGAGAGCTCGAAGAGCACACGGCCCGGCTTGACGTTGGCGACCCACCACTCGGGGGAACCCTTACCGGAACCCATGCGGGTCTCGGCGGGCTTCTTCGTGAGCGGACGGTCCGGGTAGATGTTGATCCACACCTTGCCGCCACGCTTGATGTGACGCGTCATGGCGATACGAGCGGACTCGATCTGACGGTTGGTCACGTAAGCGGGCGTCAGCGCCTGGATGCCGTAGTCACCGAACGACACCTTGGTGCCACCGGTGGCCTGGCCCGAACGCTTCGGGTGGTGCTGCTTGCGGTGCTTGACTCGACGGGGAATAAGCATGGTTACGCCTCAACTCCTGCGCCGGCCGGCGCGTCCTGCGGGGCCTGCTGCTGACGGCCGCCACGGTCGCCGCCACGGCGGTCGCCGCGCTCGCCACGGGGGCCGCCACGACGCTCCGGGCGCGACGAACGCTGGTTCGCCTGCTCGCGAGCGAGCTCCTTGTTCGTGATGTCGCCCTTGTAGATCCAGACCTTCACGCCGATGCGGCCGAACGTGGTCCGGGCCTCGTAGAAGCCGTAGTCGATGTTCGCGCGGAGCGTGTGCAGGGGCACGCGGCCCTCGCGGTAGAACTCCGAGCGCGACATCTCGGCGCCGCCGAGACGACCCGACACCTGGATGCGGACACCCTTGGCGCCGGCGCGCTGTGCACCCTGCAGGCCCTTGCGCATGGCGCGACGGAACGCGACACGAGCGGAGAGCTGCTCGGCGATGCCCTGCGCGACGAGCTGGGCCTCGGTCTCGGGGTTCTTGACCTCGAGGATGTTGAGCTGGATCTGCTTCTTGGTGAGCTTCTCGAGCTCGCCACGGACGCGCTCCGCCTCGGCGCCACGGCGACCGATGACGATGCCCGGACGCGCGGTGTGGATGTCCACGCGGACGCGGTCACGGGTGCGCTCGAGCTCGATGCGGGCGACGCCGGCGCGGTCGAGGGTCTTCTTCAGGTACTCGCGCACCTTGATGTCCTCGGCCACGTAGTCGGCGTAGCGCTGACCCGGCTTCGTGCTGTCGGTGAACCAGTGCGAGACGTGGTCCGTCGTGATCCCGAGACGGAAGCCGTACGGGTTGACCTTCTGGCCCATTACTTGCTCGCCTTCTTGCTCGTCGCGGCAGCCTCGACCTCATCCGGCGTCGCGAGGACGACCGTGATGTGGCTGGTGCGCTTGTTGATGCGGAAGGCGCGGCCCTGGGCGCGCGGCTGGAACCGCTTCAGGGTCGTACCTTCGTCGACGAAGACGCGGCTCACGTAGAGGTCGCGCTCGTCGAGGAAGCTGTTCGTCGAGTCCGCCTTGACCCGTGCGTTCGCGATCGCCGAGGCGACCAGCTTGTACACGGGCTCCGAAGCGCCCTGGGGGGCGAACTTCAGGATGGCGAGGGCCTCGTGGGCCTGCTTGCCGCGGATCAGCTCGATGACGCGACGGGCCTTCTGAGGCGTGACGCGGATGTGTCGCACGCGTGCGATCGACTCCACCATTTCGTTCCTCCTCTGCGTCGCCGCCTTAGCGGCGACGGCCCTTCTTGTCGTCCTTCACGTGACCACGGAAGGTGCGGGTCGGCGCGAACTCGCCGAGCTTGTGACCGACCATCGACTCGGTGACGAACACCGGGATGTGCTTGCGGCCGTCGTGCACGGCGATCGTGTGCCCGAGCATGTTCGGGATGATCATCGAGCGACGCGACCAGGTGCGGATCACGTTCTTGGTGTTGGCCTCGTTCTGCGTGACGACCTTGCGGAGCAGGTGCTCGTCGACGAAGGGGCCCTTCTTCAGACTGCGTGGCATCTTCTGAACTCCTACTTGCGCTTCTTGCCGGCGTTACGGCGACGGACGATGAGCTTGTCGCTCGGCTTGTTCGGCTTGCGCGTGCGACCCTCGGCCTGACCCCACGGGCTGACCGGGTGACGGCCACCGGAGGTCTTGCCCTCGCCACCACCGTGCGGGTGGTCGACCGGGTTCATCGCGACACCACGCACGGTCGGGCGGACGCCCTTCCAGCGCATGCGGCCGGCCTTGCCCCAGTTGATGTTCGACTGCTCGGCGTTGCCGACCTCGCCGATCGTGGCGCGGCAGCGTGCGTCGACGTTGCGGACCTCGCCCGACGGCAGACGGAGCTGCGCGTAGGGGCCGTCCTTGGCGACGAGACGCACCGAGGCGCCGGCCGAACGCGCGAGCTTGGCGCCGCCACCGGGGCGGAGCTCGATCGCGTGCACGACGGTACCCACGGGGATGTTGCGCAGCGGCAGGTTGTTGCCCGGCTTGATGTCCGCGCCGGCGCCCTGCTCGATGACGTCGCCCTGCTTGAGCTTGTTCGGCGCGATGATGTAGCGCTTCGTGCCGTCCACGTAGTGCAGGAGCGCGATGCGCGCCGTGCGGTTCGGGTCGTACTCGATGTGCGCGACCTTGGCGTCGATGCCGTCCTTGTCGTGACGACGGAAGTCGATCACGCGGTACTGACGCTTGTGGCCACCACCGATGTGACGGGTGGTGATGCGGCCGGAGCTGTTGCGGCCACCGGTCTTCGGCAGCGGACGAAGCAGCGACTTCTCCGGCGTCGAACGGGTGATCTCAGCGAAGTCGGCGACCGACGAGCCGCGACGACCGGGGGTCGTCGGCTTGTAGTTACGAATAGCCATGATTTATCCCTCTGGTCCTCAGCCGACAGCCGTGAAGATGTCGATCGAACCGGACTTGAGCGTCACGATGGCACGCTTGGTGTCCTTGCGCTTGCCCATGCCGAAGCGCGTGCGACGGGTCTTGCCCGGACGGTTCAGCGTGTTGATGCTCGCGACCTTGACGTCGAAGATCTTCTCGATGGCGAGCTTGATCTCGGTCTTGTTCGAACGGGGGTCCACGATGAACGTGTACTTGCCCTGGTCGATCAGGCCGTAGCTCTTCTCCGAGACGACCGGCGAGATGATGATGTCGCGCGGGTCCTTGTTGAAGCCGCTCATGCGGAGATCTCCTTCGCGGTCTTCGACGCGATGAAGGCGTCGAGTGCGCTCTTGCTGAAGACGAGCGCGTCGGCCTTGAGCACGTCGTAGGCGTTGAGCTGGCCGTACGAGAGCGCGTGGACGTTCGGCAGGTTGCGGATCGACTTGAGCGTGAGCTCGTCGTCCTGCTCGAGCACGACGAGCACGTGCTTGACGGGCGCGACCTTCTCGATGAGCGTGCGGGCGGTCTTGGTCGACGGCACCTCGGCCGCGACGAAGCCCTCCACAGCGGAGATGCGGCCACCGCGGGCGCGGTCCGAGAGCGAGCCGAGCAGAGCAGCGGCGATCATCTTCTTCGGGGTGCGCTGCGAGTAGTCGCGCGGGGTCGGTCCGTGGACGACGCCACCGCCGGTGTGCTCCGGAGCGCGGACCGAACCCTGACGGGAGCGGCCGGTGCCCTTCTGCTTGAACGGCTTGCGACCAGCACCGCGGACCTCGCCGCGGTTCTTGGTCTTGTGGGTGCCCTGACGCGCGGCTGCGAGCTGCGCGGTGACGACCTGGTGGATCAGCGGGACGTTGGTCTCGACGTCGAAGAGCTCGGCGGGGAGCTCGACGGTGCCGGACTTGACGCCCGATGCGTCGAGGACGTCGATCGTGGTTGCGGTCGTGGTGGCCATGATCACTTACCCTTCACGGCGGTGCGGACGAAGACGGAGCGACCGCGAGCACCGGGGATCGCGCCCTTGACGAGCAGCAGACCCTTCTCGGCGTCGACGGCGTGCACCGTGAGGTTGAGGACGGTCACACGCTCGCCACCCATGCGACCCGCCATGCGCATGCCCTTGAAGACACGCGACGGGGTCGACGAAGCACCGATCGAACCGGGCTTGCGGTGGTTGCGGTGGGCACCGTGCGAAGCGGACACACCGGCGAAGCCGTGGCGCTTCATGACACCGGCGAAGCCCTTGCCCTTGGAGGTGCCGACGACGTCGACCTTCTGGCCCGCCTCGAACGTGTCGACGGTGAGCTCCTGGCCGAGCGTGTACTCAGCGGAGTCGTTGGTGCGGATCTCCGTGAGGGTGCGGCGCGGGGTGACCCCGGCTGCCTCGAAGTGGCCGGCGGCCGGCTTGTTGACCTTGCGCGGGTCGATGGCGCCGGCGGCGATCTGGATCGCCTCGTAGCCGTCGCGCTCGACGTTGCGGATCTGGGTGACCACGTTCGGGCCGACCTCGATCACGGTGACGGGGATGAACTTGTTGTTCTCGTCCCACACCTGGGTCATCCCGAGCTTCTTGCCGAGGAGGCCCTTGACGGTCTTGGTTGAGTTCGCCATCAGTCCAGCCCCCTTACAGCTTGATCTCGATGTTGACGTCGGCCGGGAGGTCGAGTCGCATGAGCGAATCGACGGCCTTCGGCGTCGGGTCGACGATGTCGATGACCCGCTTGTGCGTGCGCTTCTCGAAGTGCTCGCGCGAGTCCTTGTACTTGTGGGGAGAACGGATCACGGTGACCACGTTCTTCTCGGTGGGGAGCGGCACCGGGCCGACCACGGTCGCACCGGCACGGGTCACCGTGTCGACGATCTTCCGGGCCGACGTGTCGATGACCTCGTGGTCGTACGACTTGAGCCGGATGCGGATCTTCTGTCCCGCCATGTGTCTCTTTGTCCTCTCTGCGCCGCGCACCCTCGGGCCGCCTGACGCCGCCGCCACCGTGCATTCCTGCAGGGCTTGGCTGTTTTCTGTGAACCAACCGGCCGCATCCGCTGGGGATGACCGCTGTTCTCGTGTCAACCGCGCGGAGCGACCTGGGCCGTTCAGCGTGGGCATGTCGTCTCCCGCACGCTCTGGGCACAGCAGTGCCCGTCACGCTTGGTGGGGAGTCGATCGTGTTCTGCTGCCTGCGGCCCAACCCAGCCCTGCTGAACAGGGGGGTTGTGCACTGCCAGAGCAGTGATCCTGCGCACGCGAACGCGCGCGGAATTTCGGAACCGGACAAGTCTCGCATAGGCACGGCATCCGTGCAACCCGGGCGTGTCGCGAATCACGGGCGTGTCGGGATCGGCCCGCTTCCCCGGATCCACGCGGATCGAGGGCCAGGAGGCGCGGGTCGCCCCCGACGCACGACGTGCCCTCCGGAGCCGGTCCGGAGGGCACGTCGCAGGGGTCGGTCGGGACTACTCCGCGACGACCGGGGGGACGAACCACGGGGGGAAGACCGCGACCCGGGGAGCGTGTCCGCCGTGGTCCTTGAGGACGGCCTTGACCGTCTGGCGGACGCGGTCGTTGGGGACGCCGATGACCGCGACGGCGGAGAACGGCACGCTCGGGCCGGCGAGCAGCTCGAGGCCGAGCATCTCCGGGTCGGTGAAGTCCGTGCGACGGATGAGGTTCGTCGCGGCCTCGGGCCCGACGGCGAACCGGACGTCCTCGGCGTCGGCGTCCTGGTCGGCGACGATGACCGACGCCCCGAAGGCCGACACCGGCACGACGAGCATGATGTACTCCGTCGCCCGGGTCCGGCGGGCCGCGTCGGACCACCGCTCGCCCTCGGCGCCGGTGCGCAGCTCGTCCCAGCGGGTCGCATCGGGCGACAGCGTGAACGGCACGTGCGCGGCGACCGGGGAGCCGTCGGGGGCGTGCGCCTCGGCGCGAGCGGCCCGGGCAGCGGCGGAGGCGACGTCGACGACCGGCGTCACGGCGTCCGACGCGAGGATCGCACCGGACCCCACGATGTCGTCGAGGTTGTCCACGTGCGTCACGTGGTGCGCGCGGAGCGAGGCGAAGTCACGCGCCTCGGGCAGGTCGGGCACCGGGGACCGCAGCGAGGACGCCGGGGTCGCCGCCTGGCCGGGCACGGTCCGGAGCGAGGTGGTGATCCGGGTGCGGCGCGGGGTCGGGGTGGTGGGGAGTTCTGCGGCCTCGCGCTGCCGTGGCGCGCAGATGTCGCAGAGTTCGGTGGGGAATCCGTGGATGCACTCGTCAGTCACGACTGGTGGGGTCCTTCCGTGCCCGGGTGGGGGTGTTCGGGCACGAGGTCCAACGGTACGTCATCCCGGCCCCTTCCCGGTCACTGTCGGTAGAGCAGTGCGCGGACCTCCGACTCGGCCGCGTGCGTGCGGTCGGGGTCGATGGTCTCGCCGTGGTCGTAGGCGTCGAGCAGGCGCGGGTCGATGTAGCTCTGCCGGCACACCGTCGGGGTGTTGCCGAGTTCCTCGCTCGCGACCTTCACCGCGTGCGACACAGCCTTCTTCCGTTTCGCCACGGACGACTGCGGTCCGGTCGCCGCGAGGTCGACCGCGGCGGCGACGGTGCCGTGCAGGGTGCGGAAGTCCTTCGCGGTGAACTCGTCACCGGCACGTTCCTTCACGTACTCGTTGATGTCCTCGGCGGAGAGGGGCTCCCACTCGGCGCCGCGGCGTGCACGGAACGAGAGCAGCCGGGCGTTCGGTCCGCGCCGCTTCATGCCCGCGATGACGGTCGCGAGGTCCGGGTCGTGGATCGAGGACGACCACTCCTGGCCGCTCTTGCCGGGGAAGTCGAGCTCGATGTCGTCGCCGGAGACGTGGGCGTGCGCGCACAGCAGGGTGGACAGGCCCCGGCTGCCGTGCTCGGTGGCGTACCGCTCCGACCCGACCCGCAGGGAACCCTGGTCGAGCATCCGGAAGGCCGCCGCGAGGGCACGCTGCCGGTCGGGCTCCGGCCGCCGGAGGTCCATGGTGACCCCGCGTCGTGCGACCGGCAGGGATTCGGCGAGCGCCAGCGCACGGTCGTACTTGATGCGGTCCATCCGTTCGCGCCAGGACGGGTGGTACATGTACTGCCGCCGACCCGCGCCGTCGACGCCGGTCGCGAGCACGTGCCCGTTCTCGTACGGGGAGATCCAGACGTCGTCCCACGCGGGCGGGATGACGAGGTCCTCGAGACGCTGCCGGACCGCGGCGTCGGTGACGGTGGTGCCGTCCGGGTCGCGGTAGGAGAAGCCACGCCCGCTGCGGACGCGGTGGTAGCCGCGACCGTTGGTCGCGGAGCGGCGGAGACGGGTCACGCTCTCGATGCAACTCGCCACCGCCTGTGACCCGGCCCGGCGACGGACGGGGGGCGTGGTGCCAGCCGGCACCGCGCCTCCCGTCCGCCGATGGGTCGGATCCGACCGGACTACCCGTTCGCCTGCTTCCGGCGACGCAGGAACAGGATCGTGCCGCCGGCCGCGAGGAGCAGGAGCGCCGCGATGGACCCCTGCCACGCGATGTCGGTGCCGGTGAACGCGAGCTGGCGGGTACCCGGGCCCGTCGCGACCACACCGGCGCCCGCTGCGGGGTCGGCTGCGACCGCCGGCGCGGCCGGGTACGTGATCGTCAGGGTCGCGGTGGTGCGGCTCCCGTCGTCACCCGCGACCGAGTACGGGACCGTCACCGTCCCGCTGAAGCCGGGAACCGGCGTGAACGTGATCGTCCCGTCGGGGTGCACCGTGAACGTGCCCTGCTCCGGGATCGTCACGGTGGTGACGAGCTCGCCCGTCTCCGGGTCGACCAGGCGCACGGACTCGGGGTCGATCGGGGTCGAGCCGGCTGCGTCGTTGCCGAGCACGTCGACGGTCAGCGGCTCGCCGGGGGTACCGGTCCGGGTGTCGTTCGCTGCCGTCGGCGCTGCACCGACGGTCACGGTGACCGTGGAGGAAGCCGTCCCGCCGTCGACGTCGGCGATCGCGTACGGCACCTCGAGCGTTCCCGTGAAGGCCTTTGCCGGGGTGAAGGTGACCGCACCGGTCGTGGTGTCGACCGTGAAGACGCCCTTCCCGGGCACCGTGCGCGTCGTGACCGGTTCGCCGTCAGCGCCCAGGAGCCGGACCGACCCGGGCACGATCGACGTGCGGGCGTTGCCGGCCGTGTCGTTGCCGAGCACCGGGATCGTCACGGGGGTGTCCTGAGCGGTCCGGGCGGTGTCCGGAGCAGCGGTGGGCGCCACCGGGATGACGGTGACGGTGATGGTCGCGGTCGCCGCCACCTCACCCGTGTCACCGATCTGGTACGTGACGGTCGACGCGGTACCGGACCAGCCCTGCGCCGGGGCGAAGAGCACCGAACCGGTCGTCGGGTCGGCGGTGTAGACGCCCTGGCCGGCGACGGTCAGGGTGCGTCCGTCCTCGGACACGACCGCGCCCGCGGGCTGGCCGGTGGTCGGGAACACGACCGTCGTCGGGTCGATCGGGGTCCCGCCCCGGATCCCGGGCCGGTCGTTCGCCGGGACGGCGATCGACACGGGGGTGTTCTGCCCGGTGGTGGTGACGTCGTCCTCCGCGACCGGGCCGACCGGTGCGACGGTGATCGTGATCGTGGACGAGGTCGTGGTCCCGTCGACGTCGGCGACCCGGTAGGTCACCGCCGAGCCGACTCCGCGGAACGTCGGCTCCGGGGTGAACGTCACCTTCCCGCTGTCCGGGTCGACGACGTAGGCACCCTCACCGGGGACGGTGACCTTCCGGCCGTCCTCCGAGACCGTCGAGCCGTTCGGCTGGCCGGCGGTCGGGAACACCACGGTGGCGGGGTCGAAGGGCGTGCCCGCGTTGCCCGCGGTGTCGTCACCGAGGACGTCGACGGTGGTCGGTTCGCCCTGCGCCACCTTCGCGGTGTCCGGGTTCGCCTTCGGGGAGACCGGGGTGACGGTCACCACGATGGTGCCGGTGCCCGATTCGCCGCCGGTGTCGCCGACCTGGTAGGTCACCGGCGTGGTGGTGCCGGTGTACCCCTGCGCGGGCGTGAAGGTCACCTTCCCGCTGTCCGGGTCGATCGTGGAGACGCCCTGTCCGGGCACGGTGATCTGCTTGCCGTCGTCCGACACGATCGCGCCGTCGGGCTGGCCGGACCGCGGGAACACCACGGACGTCGGGTCGATCGGCGTGCCGCGGTCGACGCCGGCAGCGGTGCCACCGGCGACGTCGACCGTGACCGGGGTGTTCTGCTGCGTGGTCGCGGTGTCGTCGGCCGCCTTCGGGCCCACGGGCTTCGCGGTGACCACGATCTGCGCCGTGGACGTGCCGCCGTCGGCGTCCGCCACACGGTAGGTCACCGGCGACGCGTCTCCGCGGAACGTCGGCTCAGGGGTGAACGTGACCGCACCCGTCGTCGCGTCCACGGTGTAGACGCCCGTTCCGGGCACCGTCAGCGTCCGACCATCGTCGGAGACGGCCGCGCCGGACGGCTGGCCCGCGGACGGGAACACGACCGACGTCGCGACCGTCCCGCCCTCGTCGTTGCGGAGGACGTCGATGGTGACCGCCTCGCCCTGGTCCGTGGTCGCCGCGTCGTCCTGCGCCGTGCCCCGGTAGCTGACGGACACCTGCCCCTGGGTCTGGTTCCCGCGGGTGTCCTCGACGGTGTAGGTGACCGGGGTCGGGTTCCGGGTGAAGCCGGACTCCGGGGTGAAGGTCACGGCACCGCTGCTCCGGTCGACGGTCCAGACGCCCTGGCCGGGGACGGTGAGGGTCTTGCCGCCGTCGGTCACCGTGGCGCCGGCGACGTCGGGAGCCGTCAGCTGCACGGTGGTGGCGTCGATGTCACCCGTCGCGCCCTGCAGCACGTCGACGGTCGCGGGCTGGCCGGGGGTGTTCGCGGTGGAGGAGCTGTTCTCGACCTTCGGCTTCAGCGGGTTCGAGAACGCGCAGCTCACGTCTCCGCCGGCCGTCGGGACCGTGAACGGCGCCGAGGTCCCCTTGCCGGAGGACACGACGGCGTTGCTCGTCAGGTCGGTGCAGACGTACGACGTGTCGTAGTCACCGGGGTTCGTCGCCTGGTTCCCGGGCGACTGCGTGACGGTGTAGGACTGGCCCGGCAGCAGGATGATCGGACCCGCGGTGACGGTGTCGTTGCCGTCGGACGTGGTGGCGGTCGCCGGCTTCGGCACGTCGCCGCCGCCGACACCGATCGTCAGCTGGTCGCCGGGCTTGGCCTTCCCGTCGGTGAAGCCGCCCGACGCCGAACCGGTCGACGGGACCGCGCGCGAGCCGAGGTCCGTGACGTTCAGCGCGGTGCCACCCTGGTTGACGCTGCGCTTGGCGACGGTGCCACCGGTGACCGGGTTCACCTGCAGGAACGTGTTGGCCGACGAGCCGGCGATGTAGATGTAGCCGTCGTCGCCGAACGCCAGCGACGTCAGCGCGGCCGCCGGCGTGATGGCCGGGCCGACCGCGGTCGCGGTGGTGGCGCCCCCACCGAGGTCCTCGGCGTTGACGCGGTACAGCTGCGCCGTGCTCGCACTGCTCGAGATGAAGTACAGGTTGCCCTGCCGGTCGAAGGCGAGGTCGCCGTTGGTGCCGGGCGGGTTCGGCGCCGTCACCGAGGTGACGTTCGACGAGACGGTGTTCGTGTCCGGGTCGTACGACGTGAAGGTGAACGTCGAGCCGCTCGAGAGACCACCGAAGAAGAACTTGCCGCTCTTCGGGTCGACGCCGCCCATCTGGTTCGCGACCGACGGCGAGTTCGGACGGGTGGCGGTCTCCCACGTCTCCGTCGACGCGGTGTACTCGAACACGGTCGTGCTGTTCGTCATGAACAGCTTGTCGCCGTCGCCCGAGATGCCGATCTGGTTGAGACCGGTCGCGTTGTTCGGTGCCGTCACGGCGGGGGTCGCAGCGCCGCTCGTCCGGTCCACGGCGTACACCGTGGACGAGCCCGAGACGGTTGCGTAGAGCTGTGTCGTCGGGAACGGGGACGCGGCCGATGCCAGCTGCGGCGTCAGGAGGACTGCGCTCCCCGCGACCAGCGCGGTGACGGCAGCTCCTGCGAGCAGTCGGGCGGGGCGGCGGCGCACGGGGGCACGGTGCAGTGCAGACACGCTTGTCCTTCGGGTCGAGGATCGGCGACCCGCAGAGCGCGCGCGACAGTGTCCGCGCAGGCAGGGCCCTGCGTCGGGAGACGGCGGGTGTTCGGGTCACCACGCGTGACCGGTGCGGTCCCGCGACTCCACGGTATCGAGTCGCGGGAAACCGCAACAACACCCCGAGTGGGGTACATCGCGTCCCACCTTGTGGGGACAACTGCGCCGGTCCTCCCAGGAGGCCTCCGGCACGTCTACGCTGCCGCCATGGCGTCGTACACCGTACGTCCTCTCGACGCGTCCACGTGGGACGCCTTCGACGAGCTCTGCCGCACGAGCGACGGCTTCCCGAGCGGCTGCTTCTGCATCGGCTTCCACGACGAGGGGCCGACACGGGACGCCGCGTGCAACCGGGAGCGCAAGCACGCCCGCGTCCTCGCCGGCACCACCCACGCCGCGCTCGTCCTCGACGGGGAGCGGTGCGTCGGCTGGTGCCAGTACGGGCCGGTCTCCGAGGTCGTCCGCATCAAGAACCGTCGCGTGTACGACCGGTCGCAGGTCGGTCCGGATCCCGCCTGGCGCATCGGCTGCACCTACGTCCGCGCCGGGTACCGCCGACAGGGGGTCGCCACCGAGGCGCTCGGCGGTGCGCTCGCGCTCATCGCCGCCGCCGGCGGCGGGACCGTCGAGGGCTACCCGGAACCCGCCGGGACGGTGCCGGCCGGCTTCCTCTTCCACGGCGCGCTCTCGACGTTCGAGCGGTTCGGGTTCGCGCGCCAGCGCGCGATCGGCAAGCACCGCTGGGTCGTCACCACGACGATCGGGCCGGCCTGACGATCGGGCCGGGCCCGGGACGGCACTGGAGGCGCTGCGCACGTCGTGCGCAGCGCCTTCAGTCCGTCGTCGGCGTCGGACCTACTCGCCGTTGTTGCCGATCTTGTCGTCCAGGTCCTGCGCGGTCTTGTCGATCTGCTCGTCGAACTTGCCGCCCGTGACCTTCTTGATGCCGTCGGCGAGGCCGTGGATGATCTTGTCGGAGACGTCCTCCGCCTTGTCGCTCTGCAGCGCCTCCTCGATCTTGTCCTTGTTCTCGTCCACGAACGCCTTCGCGCGGTCGGTGACCTCCTCCGCCTTGGCGGAGACGTTCTTCTGGATGTCGTCGAAGCCGGCCATGCTGCCTCCCTGCCGGCCGGAGGTGACCCGGCCGCTCGATGGCCGGTCGATCCGGCCGCTTGGCCCACATCGTGCTCCGATCCCCGCGATCTGTCCGCCGAACGCGAGCGAACTCCCGGGAAACGGAAAGCGGGGCCGGACCCGAAGGTCCGACCCCGCTGACGCGTGGCAACCGGAGTTACTTGACGATCTCCTCGACCGTACCGGCGCCGACCGTACGACCACCCTCACGGATGGCGAAACGGAGACCCGGCTCCATGGCGATCGGCTGGATCAGCTCGACGGCCATCGACACGGTGTCGCCGGGCATGACCATCTCGGTGCCCTCGGGCAGCGTGATGACGCCGGTGACGTCCGTGGTGCGGAAGTAGAACTGCGGACGGTAGTTCGCGTAGAACGGGTTGTGACGCCCGCCCTCTTCCTTGGTCAGGATGTAGGCGTTCGCCTTGAACTCGGTGTGCGGCGTGACCGAACCCGGCTTCACGACGACCTGGCCGCGCTCCACGTCCTCGCGCTTGAGGCCACGGATGAGCAGACCGGTGTTGTCACCAGCCTCGGCCTTGTCGAGCAGCTTGCGGAACATCTCGATGCCCGTGACCGTGGTCTTCTGCGTCGGGCGGATGCCGACGATCTCGACCTCGGAGTTGAGGTCGAGCGTGCCACGCTCGACACGACCGGTGACGACCGTGCCACGACCGGTGATCGTGAAGACGTCCTCGATCGGCATCAGGAACGGCTGGTCGGTGGCGCGCACCGGGTCCGGCACGTGCTCGTCGACCTGGGCCATGAGGTCCTGAACGGACTTGACCCACTTCTCGTCGCCCTCGAGCGCCTTGAGCGCCGAGACCTGCACGACGGGGGCGTCCTCGTCGAACTCCTGCGAGCCGAGGAGCTCACGGACCTCGAGCTCGACGAGCTCCAGGATCTCCTCGTCGTCCACCATGTCGGACTTGTTCAGCGCGACGACGATGTAGGGGACGCCGACCTGGCGGGCGAGCAGCACGTGCTCACGCGTCTGGGGCATCGGACCGTCGGTGGCGGCGACCACGAGGATCGCGCCGTCCATCTGCGCCGCACCCGTGATCATGTTCTTCACGTAGTCAGCGTGACCAGGAGCGTCGACGTGCGCGTAGTGGCGCTTCTCGGTCTGGTACTCGACGTGCGAGATGTTGATCGTGATGCCGCGCTCGCGCTCCTCGGGAGCGTTGTCGATCTGAGCGAAGTCACGGGCCTCGTTGAGGTCCGGGTACTGGTCGTGCAGAACCTTGGTGATCGCCGCCGTGAGCGTGGTCTTGCCGTGGTCGACGTGACCGATGGTTCCGATGTTGACGTGCGGCTTGGTCCGCTCGAACTTGGCCTTGGCCACTGTGGGTCCTCCTCAGGACTCGGAGAGCATGCCCCCGGTTCGTGAACCGTTGGCGTGCAGTGTGTGTCTTTACTGTACTTGGTGGCGAGGGGCCCGTCGCCGGGCACCCCCGCCTGTGGAGAGACGCTGGAGCGTCACTCCCCCGCGTTCTTCGCGATGATCTCCTCGGCGACCTTGGCCGGGACCTGGCTGTAGGTCTCGAAGGTCATCGAGTAGACCGCACGACCAGAGGTCTTCGACCGCAGGTCGCCGACGTAGCCGAACATCTCGGACAGCGGCACGCTCGCGCGGACCACCTTGACGCCCGAGGCGTCCTCCATCGAGGCGATCTGGCCACGACGGGAGTTCAGGTCACCGATGACGTCGCCCATGTACTCCTCCGGAGTACGGACCTCGACGGCCATGATCGGCTCGAGGATCGCCGGACCGGCCTTGCGGGCCGCTTCCTTGTAGGCGATCGAACCGGCGATCTTGAACGCCATCTCGGACGAGTCGACGTCGTGCGCCGCGCCGTCCTTGAGGATGGCCTTCACGCCGACGGTCGGGTACCCGGCCAGGATGCCGACCTGCATGGCGTCCTGGATACCGGCGTCGACCGACGGGATGTACTCACGCGGGACGCGACCACCGGTGACGGCGTTCTCGAACTCGTAGACCTTCTCGGCCGTGACTTCCATCGGCTCGAGGGCGATCTGCACCTTCGCGAACTGGCCGGAACCACCGGTCTGCTTCTTGTGCGTGTAGTCGTAGCGCTCGACGACCTTGGTCAGGGTCTCGCGGTAGGCCACCTGGGGCTTGCCGACCGACGCCTCGACCTTGAACTCGCGCTTCATGCGGTCGACGAGGATGTCGAGGTGGAGCTCGCCCATGCCCTTGATCGTCGTCTGACCGGTCTCGGCGTTGAGCTCGACGCGGAACGTCGGGTCCTCTTCGGCGAGCTTCTGGATCGCCGTGGAGAGCTTCTCCTGGTCGGCCTTCGTGTTCGGCTCGATGGCGACCTCGATGACCGGCTCCGGGAACGTCATCGACTCGAGGACGACCTGGTTGGTCGGGTCGCACAGGGTGTCACCGGTGGTGGTGTCCTTGAGACCGATGACCGCGTAGATGTGGCCGGCGGTCACGTTGTCGACCGGGTTCTCCTTGTTGGAGTGCATCTGGAAGATCTTCCCGATGCGCTCCTTCTTGCCCTTGGTCGAGTTGATGACCTGGGCACCCGACTCGATCGAGCCCGAGTAGACGCGGACGTAGGTGAGACGACCGAAGAAGGGGTGCACCGCGACCTTGAACGCGAGGGCCGAGAACGGCTCCGACGCGTCGGGCTTGCGGATGATCTCCTTCTCCTCGTCCTTGACGTCGTGGCCGATCATCGGCGGCACGTCGAGCGGGGACGGGAGGTAGTCGATGACGGCGTCGAGCATCGGCTGGACACCGCGGTTCTTGAAGGCCGAGCCACACAGGACGGGGTAGACCTCGGACGCGATCGTGAGCTTGCGGATCGCAGCCTTGATCTCGTCCTTGGTGAGCTCCTCGCCGCCGAAGTACTTCTCGAGCAGGGCGTCGTCGGTCTCGGCGACGCGCTCGATCAGCTTGGCGCGGTACTCGTCCGCACGGTCCTTGAGGTCCGCGGGGATCTCCTGGACCTCGTACTGGGCGCCCATGGTGACGTCACCCTTGGAGTCGCCCGGCCAGACCTTGGCGTGCATCTCGATGAGGTCGACGATCCCGACGAAGTCGTTCTCGGCGCCGATCGGGAGCTGGAGCACGAGGGGCTCCGCGCCGAGGCGGTTGATGATGGTGTCGACCGTGAAGTAGAAGTCGGCGCCCAGCTTGTCCATCTTGTTGACGAAGCAGATGCGCGGGACGTCGTACTTGTCGGCCTGACGCCACACGGTCTCGGACTGGGGCTCGACGCCCTCCTTGCCGTCGAAGACGGCGACCGCACCGTCGAGCACGCGGAGCGAACGCTCCACCTCGACCGTGAAGTCCACGTGACCGGGGGTGTCGATGATGTTGATCTGGTTGTTGTCCCAGAAGCAGGTCGTCGCGGCCGACGTGATCGTGATGCCGCGCTCCTGCTCCTGCGCCATCCAGTCCATCGTGGCAGCGCCGTCGTGGACCTCACCGATCTTGTGCGTGATGCCCGTGTAGAACAGGATGCGCTCGGTCGTCGTGGTCTTGCCGGCATCGATGTGCGCCATGATGCCGATGTTGCGGACCTTGTTCAGGTCGGTGAGCACGTCCTGTGCCACAGGGTTCCTCCGGAAGAGTTGTAGGAGAGGTTGGCGTCCGTGCGGGCGCCGGGGTTCATGACCACCGGCGCCCGGACGGTGCCGGGACTACCAGCGGTAGTGGGCGAAGGCCTTGTTCGACTCGGCCATCTTGTGCGTGTCCTCACGGCGCTTGACCGCGGCACCGAGACCGTTCGACGCGTCGAGGATCTCGTTCATGAGACGCTCGGTCATCGTCTTCTCGCGACGGGCCTTGGCGTACGAGGTCAGCCAGCGGAGCGCGAGGGTGTTCGCGCGGTGCGGCTTGACCTCGACCGGGACCTGGTAGGTCGAGCCACCGACGCGGCGGCTACGGACCTCGAGGGTGGGACGGACGTTGTCGAGCGCCTTCTTGAGCGTCGCGACGGCGTCCTGCTGGTTCTTGGCGGAAACGCCTTCGAGGGCACCGTAGACGATGCGCTCGGCGAGGCCCTTCTTGCCGTCGAGCAGGATCTTGTTCACGAGCTGCGAGACGATCGGTGCGCCGTAGACCGGGTCTGCGACGACGGGACGCTTTGGGGCGGGACCCTTACGAGGCATTGGCTCAACCCTTCTTCGCGCCGTAGCGGCTACGTGCCTGCTTACGGTTCTTCACGGCCTGCGTGTCGAGCGCACCGCGGATGATCTTGTAGCGGACACCGGGGAGGTCCTTCACACGACCGCCGCGCACGAGCACCATCGAGTGCTCCTGGAGGTTGTGGCCCTCACCGGGGATGTAGGCCGTGACCTCGGTGCCGTTCGAGAGCTTGACACGAGCGACCTTGCGCAGTGCCGAGTTCGGCTTCTTCGGGGTGGTGGTGTAGACGCGGGTGCACACACCACGCTGCTGGGGGTTCGCCTTCAGGGCGGGCGCCTTGGTCTTGGTGACCTTCGGCGTACGACCCTTGCGAACCAGCTGCTGAATAGTAGGCAACTGTTCTCCTGGTTCTTCGCTCGTGTTCTCCGGCCGGCGCGGTCCGCCGACTTCCTCGTCCCACGCTGATCACCGCCTGACGGCGGATGACGATTGGGGGACGGAGTGTTCCGGCCGACCGTTGGTCGGACCGGACTTTTCGGGCACGCCCGAAGGCGCACACCCGGAAGAGATTACCCGCGTAACCCGGCGAAATCAATCCGGGCGCGTCGCCCTGGAGGCGCGTGACGAGTGCCCTGGGCGAACAGGCGTCGCGTGGGTGGTCACGCGGGGCGCGGGGCGCTCCGGCAGGCCGGGCGCGGTGGACCGGACACACGGCCGCCGGCCGGGCGCGGCGGGCCGGACCCACGGCCGCTGGACGGACGTGGCGGGCCGGCACCGCGCCTCCTGGACGCACCGGGCGCCGTCGTGCGCGGCGTCAGGAGCCCGTGTCGGACGAGCCGTTGCCCACCGCCGAGCGGAACGTCGCCCCCGCGTCCGTGAACTCCGTGACGTACCCGCTGGCGTTGACGTTCATCGGCCCGGCGGACGCCGTGCCCACCCCGCCCGGGCCGGAGATGTCCGCCGTGAAGGTGGCACGCCCGAAGGACGTCGTCGTGACGAGCCAGCCGTTCGACACCCACCCGCCGATCGACACGGTTGGGCGGGTGTCCAGCGTCCACTTCTGGTTCGTGTACGTGTACGCGGCGTCCTGCCCGTAGGCGTAGAAGCTGCACCCGGCCGGTGCCGCCTCGGTCGAGGCGATGCAGCCGTCGACCCACGCGTCCACCGCCGCCTGGGCGGACCGCTTGCCCGCTGCGGTGAGCTCCGTCGTCATCGAGACGGGGCTCGAGGCGGTGCCCCCGAACCCGGTGACCGTCGCCGTCGCGGCCTTGGCGGAGTACCACTCGCCACCGTCCACCGCCACGTCGTACGTGCCGGGGAGGGCCGTGAGCGTCGCCGTGCCGTCCTTCGACGTGACCACGGACTGCCCGGCCACCGACACCTTCGTGCCCGTGGGGCCGCGCAGGCTGACGTCCACCGCACCGAGCCGCGGTGCCTCGAGCTCCCAGACCGGGAACACGCCCCAGTCGGTGCCCGTCCTGTCGAGGGTGAAGGTGGACGAGACGTCGCGCCCCGCCTGCCGCAGGTACGCCGTCACCGTGGCGGTGTCGCCGTCCGTACGCGTGGCGGCGATCCGGTACCCCGTGACGCGGTCCTTCGCCTTCGCGTAGGCGGCCTTGGTGAGGAGCAGGTCGCGTTCGTCGTGCTCGATGCCCGCCACGTCGAGCGCGGCGCCCACCCGACCCGCCGTGAGGTCGTCGAGGAAGGCACGGACCGGTCGGTCGGCGGCGTGCGTCGACGTGCCGACCGCGTAGCCGACCACGCCCGCGACCAGGAGCAGCACGACGGCCGCGCCACCCGCGACGATGCTGACGAGCCGACCGCGACCGAGTCGACGACGGGGCCGGGGCTGCGCTCCGGACGCCCCCGCCGGTGGTGCGTCCCGCGTGCCGCGGATCGAGTCCACGGCCGGGACGGATCCCCATCCGTCGGCCTGGTGCTGGTCGGTCATCGGTCCCCCGTCGTCCTGTGGTGCTGCAGGAAGACTACCGGCGGGCACCGTCATCGCCGGGCTCCGGGCGCACCCCCGACGCGCGCGACTGGTGCCGTGCCGCGGCGATCCCGCCGACGACGCACAGGAGTGCCACGACCACCGAACCGACGACGAACGGGCCGAGTGCGTAGCCGGCCGGGAACACGAGCAGCTCGGTGAGGTCGCTGCGGACCAGGCTGTAGCCGACCGCCCCGACGCCGAGCATCACCAGGTAGCAGGTCGCCGCGGCGACGAGGCCGGTGACGCCGGGGTTGCCCTCGCGGGAGCCGACCGCGGTCGCGAGGAACACCACCACGGCACCGCCGAGCACCATCGCGGGGCCGAGGTACGGGGTGGCGTCGGGCTGGGAGATGACCTCGACGTCGGCGAGGAGGGCCTCGAAGCCGGTCACCGCGATGACGAGCGCGATGAACAGGATCGACGTCATCGTCGCGATCAACCACCGGGACATGCGGTGATCGTATCGCTGGCGGGGCTCAGGCGGGGGTGGCGTCTGCGCGCTGCGGCTCGTTCGCGTGCGTCTGCTGGTCGGCGTGGGTCGGGTCGGCGTGGGTCGGGTCGGCGTGGGTCGGGTCGGCGTGGGTCGCCTGGTCGGCGTGCTCCTGCGCTGCGAGCTCCTGCTGGTCGGCGTGCTCCTGCGCTGCGGCGACGAGCGCGAGGGCGATCGTGGCCGTGATGACCGGGATGGACTCGGTCATCGGCGCGGCTGCGGTCGGGGCGTCGGTCGTGCTGGTCGCGTCGGGCGTGCCGGTCGCGTGCGTCGCGTCGGTCGCGTGCGTCGCGTCGGTCGCGTGCGTCGCGTCGGTCGCGCTGGTCGCGTCGCCGTCCGGGCCCTGGAGGCGCGGCGCGGGTGCCGCGGTGGGCGTCGCCTCCGTCTCGTGGTCGCGCAGCGCCGGTCCGACGATCGGCAGGACCGCCGTGGTCGCCGGCGGCTCGGCGTGGAGGACCGGCGTCTCGGTCGACGGGGCACCCCGCTTCGCCGCACGACGGGCCTTCGCCATCTTGACGAGCACGACGACCGCGACGATCGCCCAGATGCCGTTCACGATCGTCGACGGGACGGCGTGGTGCGCCGCGACGTTGATCGCCACGGCGAGCCCGCCCACGAGGTTGAACAGCTGGTACACCGGGCCGTTCGGGAGCTTGCCCATC
This sequence comes from Curtobacterium sp. USHLN213, assembly GCF_037144815.1. NCBI lineage: Bacteria > Bacillati > Actinomycetota > Actinomycetes > Micrococcales > Microbacteriaceae > Curtobacterium > Curtobacterium sp. USHLN213. The sequence goes on from NZ_JBBCYQ010000004.1 coordinate 317,779, forward strand.
GAGAAGAGCAGGTAACCAGCAAGGACGGTTACTGCTCCGAACCAACCGAGGAACTCCACGATTCCAGCCAACACGCGCGACTCCGGGCACGACGAGGAACGGCCGTTTCGAGCGACCGTTCGAGAGAGGGACGAGCAGCCGCGAGCGCGGGCTCAGGAGCATCGTAAGCACAGCGGGAGGCCGTGCGGAAGAGGGTGCGGCGTGGCGCGTCGGACCCCAGTTGGTGGGGGTCGGATCAGCCGTTCGTGGCGGGGTCCGCGAGCACGTAGACGTACCCGGAGAGCGACCACGACTGGTCAGCCATCGGGTCGCCGCCCGAGTCGGAACTCGTCGCCGCGACCCCGTTCACGAGGAACAGCCGCTGACCGTTCTGCACGTTCTTCGTGAAGGCGAGTGCCTGGTCGTACGACCCCTTGACGGCCGCCGTCACGGGCACGACCACGAAGTTCGCGCTCGTGATCTGGGCGTCGCTGTGCGGGGCCGGCGCCTCGGGCGTCGCTGCGGCTGTCGGCGCTGCCGACGCGGACGCCGTCGACGACGGTGACGCACTCGCGGACGGGGCCTGTTCCGCCGCGGCCACTGGGGCGTACGCCTTGGGGTCACCGATGGTGATCGACGTGACCGTGACGCCGCTGGCAGCGCCGGCGCCGTTCAGCTGGTTCAGCAGCGAGGCGGTGTCGGTCGAGGACGGGACCGAGGCCCGCAGGGCAGCCAGCTCGGCCTTCGTCGCGTCGAGCGACGTGTACGCCTCCTCGAGTCGGTGGAGTTCGGCGCGGTTCCGGGCGTTCGTCGCGTCGATGTCAGCCTGCTGGGCGCTGTTGTCGGACGCCTGTGCGAGCTGCGGCTGTGCGCCGAGGAACCACCCGCCCGCGAGGACGGCCAGCGTCGCGGCCAACGCGATGATGAGGGAGAGACGGTTCTTGTTCACTTCGATCCGTCCTTCGTGTACTTGCCGTCGAACGCCTTCGCGCCGAGGTGCGCCTGGATGGTCGCCGAGTACTGCCCCGTGTCCTCCTCGAGCGCGACCGACGTGATCGTCGAGTCGACGTAGCCACGGAGCTGCGAGAGGCGAGCGGTCCAGTCCGGGACCGAGGGGATGCTCGGGCTCTGGATCGTCAGCTGCATCGTCGCTGCGCGTGACCCCTGCAACGGGACGGTCGACTGTGCGAAGGACTCGGTGGAGTCCGCCGAGTCGATCGTCATCGCGGTGATGGAGACGCCGGCGGGGAGCACCGACTTCAGCTGCGCGAGTGTCGAGCTCCAGTCGATCTCGGTGGAGCCGCCGACGGACTGGGCGGCCTCGAGCAGGGCCGTGTCGTTCTCGGCCGAGCGGACCTCCGAGTAGCGCTGCTGCTGCTGCAGGAGCGAGGTGGTCTCGTTCTGCGCGGACAGGTACGACTGCGCCGTGTCGAGCTGGTGCACGTACGCGCCGCCGGAGCCCAGGGCCGCGACCGCGGCGGCGACGATCACGCCGAGCCAGGCGCGCCGCGCGATGGCCCGTTCGCGGCGCTCCGTGTGGACCTCGGGCGGGAGGAGGTCGACCCGCGGCTCACGCCCCGCGATCGAGATGGACGCCGTCGTGCGCGGGCCGCGCGGAGCGCGACCCCGCCCGGGTCCGGTGGTGTCCTCGGGCGCTGCGGCCCGGACGTCGGTGGCGGTCATGCTGCTCGACTCCCCACTGCCAGCCCGTAGGCGACGGCGATCGCGTCCTCGTGGTCCGTCACGTCCTGCGCCGGGATCGACCGCGCGAGGTCGACCCCCGCGAATGCCGAGCCGCGCTGCACCGGGAGGTGGGTGTGCGCGGCGAGCGCCTCCGGCAGGCCGACGAGGCGAGCGCCACCGCCCACGAGGACGATGCGCTCGACGTGGTCGCCCGGGCGCGTGTTGACGAAGTAGCTGATCGTGTTCCGGAGGCTCGCGATGAGCTCCGTCACGGCGTCGGCGATGACGGAGACGGCGCGCGCGTCGTCCGGCGTGCGAGCGCCCGTACCGATGCCGAGGTGCCGCTTCACGACCTCGGCCTGTCCGAACTCGATGTCGAGCGCGGCGGCGAGCGTCTTGGTGACGTCGTTCCCGCCCGTCGGGATGATGCGGACGAACTGGGGGACGCCGTCGCTCACGAGGACGACGGTCGTGGTGTCGGCGCCGAGCTGGACCAGCGCCGTGGTGCCGTGCAGCCCCGGCCGACCCACCAGGACGCGGGTGAGGGCGAACGGGATGAGGTCGACGCCGACCGGGTTGAGGCCAGCGAGCTGCGCGGCCTTGACGTTCGCGAGCACCGCGTCCTTGATCGCCGCGACGAGCAGGCCGTGCACGACGGGACCGTTGTCGCTCATCGCCTCGGCGGTCGGGTAGAAGTCGAGGATCGCGTCGCCGACGGGAACGGGGAGCATGTCCTGCACCTGGAACGGCAGGCTCTCGCGGATCTGCGCCAACGGTGCGGCCGGGACGGTCAGGTCGCGGGAGAGCACGCGTTGGTTGCCCATGCCGAGCACGACGTCCTTCGAGCGGAACCGGCCGATGGACCACAGGGAACGCAGTGCCGACGCGACCGTGTTGGGCTCGAGCACCTCGCCACGGCTGACGGCGTCCGGCGGGGTCGGGACCTCGGCGAACCGCAGGACGGTCGGGCGTGCGCGGTCGGCGTTCGCGACCTCGACCGCGCGGATCGAGGATCCCGCGATGTCGATGCCCACGATGCTCTTGCCCATGTTGCTGCTTTCGTCGAGGAGTGGTCGGTGGAGGAGGCGTCAGGCGACTCCGAGGACCCCGAGGTAGGCGGTCCAGAGAGCGTGTCCGAAGACGATGCCGATCCACGCGCCGATCAGCATCGACGGCCCGAACGGCACGCCACCGCGCCATCGCGCACGTCGTGTGGTGACCAGCGCGATCGCGACGGTACCTCCGACCACGAAGGCGCCGAAAGCACCCACTGCGAGGGGTCCCCATCCGAGGTACGCGAGGACGAGCCCGAGGACGACGGCGAGTTTCACGTCGCCGAGCCCCATCCCGCCCGGGACCGCGACGGCCAGCGCGAGGTAGGCGCCGCCCAGGACCACCGCCCCGATCCCGGCCCGGCCGAGGGCCGCGAAGTCTCCGCTCAGCACCGAGACAACGACCAGGAGGACGACGAGGACCACGGCGGACGGGTAGACGATCGCGTTCGGCAGGGTGTGCGTCTCGAGGTCGATCAGCGCGAGGGCGACGGAGATCGCCATGAGGTAGAGCAGAGCCGCGAGGAGGATCGCCTGGGCCGCAGGGACACGGACGGGTCCGATCACCACGGGTCCGGAGACCGCGACGGCCGCGACCGCGACGAACAGCAGTGCGGTCGACAGCTCGACGATCGGGTACCGAGGCGAGATCGGCTCCGCGCAGTCCCGGCACCGTCCGCGCAGGAGCACCCAGGAGAGCACCGGCACGTTGTCCCGACGCCGGATGGCGTGTCCGCACCCGGGGCAGGAGCTCGGTGGCGACACCACCGAGAGGCCGGCGGGGACGCGGTGGACGACGACGTTCAGGAAGGAGCCGACGAGCAGGCCGAGCACGCCGGCGAGGACGACGACGATCGGCAGGACCTCGCCCGCGCCGATCACCTGCACGCCCCCGTGCTGGTCGTCGCGCACGAGCCGTCTGCCTTGAACGCCGCCTGCACCTCCACCTGCGTGGTCACGCCGTAGGAGGTCGACACGGGTTGGAGGAACTTCGGCGGCGCAGTGGTCAGCAGGCGCTGGTCGTAGACGTAGTTCTTCGAGAACCCCGTGCTGCCCGTGGTCGCGACGGGTCCACGCCAGTTCTGCGCGATGGAGCCGATGACCTTGAGCACACCCAGCTTCGACCCGATGTCGTAGTTCTGGTTCCAGAACGTCCCCGCGTTGCTCGCGATCGCCGCACTGATCGTCAGGGACTCTCCGCCGGAGCGGTTGAGGAGTCGGACGCCGCTCTGGTTGCAGCGTGTGGTGTCGGTGACGTTGCCGACGCCCCACTGGTAGACGGTCGGGTAGGAGGTGCAGCGTGCGGGGTTGTAGACCTCGACGGCGTTCTGCCCGACCAGTCCGAGGATGTCGTTCGTCGCGCTGACGTAGGTGATGTCGTCCGTCACCCAGATGGTGCCGGACGACGCGATGGTCATGGCACCGGCGAACGCGCCGCTGACGAACACGTCCCCCGCCGAGCAGCTGTACGTGTCCGACGCCGACCCGGTCTGCGCGTACGAACCCGACGTGCCGCCGTTGATCCACTCGCCGGCGGCCGGGAAGCCCTGCCCGTTGCTGAAGGGCTGGTTCGTCGTGGTCGTCGTGGTCCCGTTCGATCGCACGGTGACCGTCGTCGTGCAGTACGTGTTCGTGTACTTCGAGGGGAAAGTGTTCGCCGCCCAGGAGTTGGCGTTGTTCGAGGCGGTCGGCACGTCCTGGACGTACATGAGGTTCGCCGGGAGGGTCGTGATGGTGGCACCGGCAGCGCTCTGCAGGTCCGAAATGGTCCCGCACAGTGCGGCGGACTTCGCGAGGTCGGCCCCCGCCTTGACCTCACCGGTCGACGCGACCACCTGGATCTGCGTCGCCTTGGACCACGGCGACCAGACGGTCATCTTGCCGTTGCCGAGGAACGACACCCGCGTCGGCCCGGTGTAGAGGCAGCCGGGACGAGGGACCGTGGTCGGGGTGTCCGTGCGGGTCTCCTGCGACATGTTCGAGTTCAGCGCGGGGAGCCCGAGGTAGGGCACCGCGGTCGCGGCGCCGCCGTTGAACACGCCGCTGCACGTCCCGCTGGACGGGCGGACGCTCGTGTCGTGCTGCTCGACGGTGCCGTTGAACACCGTCGAGCAGGCCGCGGTGAACACGTCGTTCGTCCTGATGGGACCGTTCAGGACGTCGGTCCCGGCGAACTGCACCGCCTGGCACTTCGTCCCGCTCTGCCACTGGTACATGGTGGTGCAGGAGCTGCCCGAGATCGCCGGGTTCGACGATTCGTAGTTCGTGAAGTAGAGGTAGTTGATGAAGCCGTCGCCCTTGAGGTTGGCGACCAGGGACCGCACGCTGCCGCCCGACTTGCCGGTCACGCGGACCTTCAGGACGCCCTTCGACGAGTAGTTCGAGTTGTCGACCTCGTACCGGTACCACTGGTCCGTCGACCCGACGACCGCTGCCCACTTCGAGAAGGCGTCGTTGCCGTTCTGTCCGCTGAAGGTCGACCCGCTGTCCTTGCTGAACTGCGCGTCGGCGTTGCCGTAGAGGGCGTACCCGTTGTCGTTCGAGAGCTTCGACTGGTAGTCGGCGAGCCCCGCGTACGCGGCGGCGATCGCGTTCTGGAAGTTGCGGTCGGTCGCCGACTTCACGGCGCCGGACGTCGACACGGCGATCATGGTCGCGACGAGCAGCATCATGACGGTGCCGAAGATGAGCACGTTGGCGAGGATCATGCCCCGCTCGTCGCGCTGGGCCCGGTCCAGGAGTGCGTGGATCCGCCTCACGGGGTCCCTCCGGTGTTCGTCCCGTAGACCACGTTGAAGAGGTACAGGGTGTTCTGGATGTGGGTGTTCCCGGACAGGCCGGCCGTCGACGAGCCGAGCTCGAGGTTCACGCGCACGGCACGGACGTTCCCGAGCTGCGTCGCGGCGAGCGTGCCGTCCGACTGCGTCGGGACGGTCGTGCCGTTGGCCCCGAGGTACTCGAACAGCGGGTCGCCGTCGACCGTGGGGGACGCGACGGGTCCACCCACGACGACGCTGCGCGTCGGGGTCTGCGTGGTCGCGGGGAACGTCCAGAAGCCGTTGTTGGCGGTGCCGTCCCACTGGTCCAGGACGATCCGCTTCGCAGCGTTGACCGAGTACCGGATCTGGACGGGCTTGTCGGTGCTGTTGCCGTCCAGGTTGATGTAGGCGTAGAAGGTCGTCCGCGTCGGCGCGGCTTCCGTCAGCGCCGCGGCGTAGCTGCCGTCCGCCTTCGGCAACAGGCTCGCCGCGTGGACGTACCGGGTCAGCGAGTTCATCACGATCGACGCCGACCGTGCGTTCTGGTCGGACGTCGTGTTCGTCGAACCGGCCCGGAGCGTGGCGGTGAAGAAGCCGCCGACGGCGACGAGGATGACCATCGCCACGCTCACCGCGACCAGCAGCTCGGAGAGCGTGACGCCCGACTGGTCGGCGTGCAGCCGACGGAGGGCCCCGGTCACGACGTCTGCCCTCGTGGGTCGAGCGTGAGCGTGTTGTCGTAGCTGATGACCACGAGCGCGCTCTTCTGGTTCACGCGGCCGCTCGTGACCGCGTTCACGTTCGAGGCGTTCGAGGCGATCTCGTTCTTGGTCGTCGCGCCGAAGGACGTCCCCGAGTAGAGGGTCCAGGTCCCGAAGGGCAGGGCGATCGTCGCCGTGTCCGCTGACGAGAGCGGGAACTTCATCGTCATGCCGGCGGAGCACCCCGGGTCACCAGCAGCGGGGTTCGAGGACGACACCGCGGTCACGTAGCGGCTCTTGACCCCCTTCACCGTCGCGACGCCCATCATCACGGACGCCGAGGACGGCACCCCCGGTGACGTCTCGATCGTCCCCGGTGCCGAGCCGACCGCCCCAGAGGGATTCGGTGTCGACCATGCCGACGGGTTCGGGCTGAGACAGCTCGAGGACGACGCCGAACTGTTCGAGTACGGACCCGCGTAGACGGTGTAGCCCGACGTGAACGGGAACACCGGCAGGCTCGGCGTCGAGGCGGACGTGACGGCGAGCGAGGTGCTGGTGACGTCCCACGGCTTGACCGTGTCGAGGCCGCCGACCGTCGAGGAGAGCACCGTCACCATGTTCGTGGGGAGCGTCGCGTTGTAGCCCTTCGCGTACTGCAGCGTCAGCTGGCTCGCGCGGTCGTACACGAACGGGACCGGTGAGCTCGCGCCGGCGGAGACGGTGATCGGCGACTGGGAGGACGGCTGCGCCTGGTTCGTGTCGATGCCACCAGTGGTGTTCGCGGTGACCGTGTAGTCGCCGGGCGCCACGTTGACCGCGTAGGAGCAGCCCTGTGCGTCGGTCGGCTGGACCGCCGTGGTGAGCGCGGAGCCACCGCCGCCGGAGACCGGCGTGACGGTGATGCCGACGCCCGCGTACGGGGCACCGGACGCGGTCGCCACCGAGACGATGAGTGTGCCGTAGCCGGGGTCGGTCACGGCGTCGCTCGGGGCGATCGCCGAGGTGACCGAGGTCGAGCTCGTGCCGCCGCCGCGCGGGTTCGGCCAGCTCACGGTCTCGACGACGCTCTTGTAGGCCAGCTTGCCGGTCGATGTCCCGCAGGCTCCGGTCGCACCGTCGCTCTGCACCCAGGACACCGCACGGTCGATCCGGTACTCGACGTTGCCGACCGTCTTCCGGTTGTCGGCGCCCGCCTTGCCGACGACCTTGAAGATCCCGGCGGTCGACGCCGCGGCGGTCTGCCGGAGCGTGTCGATGTCCTGCGAGGCCAGCGCCACCGCGGTCTCACGGCCGCGGGTCGTCTGGGTGAGCTGCAGGGTGTTCGCGATGCCGTAGGCGATGCCCACCGACATCACCGCGAACACCATCATCGCGACCATGACCTCGATGATCGAGAAGCCGGCCTCGCCGTCGCGCTCGTCGCGCGGGCTGAGGACGTTCCGCAGTCGTTGGATCATGGTCACCTCCTGGTCGGTGTTCGGGTGAGCGAAAGGGCGGTCCGTCCGACGACGGACCGCCCTTCAGGCGATCAGTTGGATCAGCAGGTACCGGCGACGGCCGACGTGCTGTCCGTGATCTTGTAGGACGTCTTCGTCGCGCCGACGCCGCTGATGCAGAACGTGGTGGTCCCGGTGGACTTGAACGTCAGCTTGTTGTCCGTGCTCTCCGTGTAGCCGTACTGGCCGAGGGTCGTCGTGTTCACGTCGGTCGCGGCCGGCAGGGCGCCGTTCTTGTCGGTCTGGTACGCGATCACCGCGGTCTTCGCGTTGGCGAGGTCCGACTTCACCGAGGCGTCCTTCGCGTTGTTCTGCACGTTGAGGTACACCGGGATGGCGATCGCGGCAAGGATGCCGATGATGATCACGACGACGAGGAGCTCGATGAGCGTGAAGCCCTTCTCGTCCTCTTCGAGGAGTCCCTTGCGGCGAGCCTCGAGCTTGCCCATGAGAGCGAAGTACATGGTGTTTCCATTCTTTCGGGAATGCGATGGGAAGATTGTTCGGGGCGTGCTCGCCGCCGCTGACAAGAGTATTCAGGGCCAATTCCGGGCGGAATCCCGAGAACGGGGGGCAAGTGGGGAACGAAATACCCCCACTCCCGGGGGCAGTGGGGGTACTTCCTCCCCCGCACGAGGGGTAGCGAAAAGCCGCTCCTACTTGACGAGCGACGTGATCTGGAAGATCGGCAGGTAGAGCGCCACGATCATCCCGCCGACCACCACACCCAGGAACGCGATGAGCAACGGCTCGATGAGGGCGGTCAGGGACTCTGTGGTCGCCTCGACCTCGGCGTCGTAGAAGATCGCGATCTTCTCGAGCATGACCTCGAGCGAACCCGCGTCCTCACCGACCGCCATCATCTGCGAGACCATGCTCGGGAATACTTTCTCATTTGCCAGCGGTGCGGAAATCGATTCACCTTTCCGAACGCTTTCCGCAACCCGTTCGAGTGCTTTCTGCACGACGAAGTTGTTCGAGACTTCACCGACGATCTGCAATGCCTGCAGAATGGGGACGCCGGCCCCGATCATGTTCGAGAAATTGCGTGCGAACCGCGCGATGACGATCTTCTTCGTCAGCGGGCCGAACACCGGCAGACGCATCATCAGCGGGTCACGGACGGCGCGGAAACGATCGGTGTTCTTGTTGGCGCGGAACCAGAGCCACCCGACGACGACCGCGACGGCCAGCACGGGTCCGAGCCACCGCATCGCGTGGGACATCGTCACGAGGATCTGCGTCGGCACCGGCAGCTGCCCGCCGAGGCTCGAGAACATGTCCTGGAAGATCGGCACGATGAAGATGAGCATGATGACGACCGCGAGCAGCGACATCACCAGCACGACGACCGGGTAGGTCATCGCCGACTTGATGGTCGACCGGAGCTTGTGCTCCTTCTCGAAGTTCGTCGCGATGGAGTCCATCGCCTGGTCGAGGAAGCCGCCGGTCTCACCCGCCCGGATCATGTTGATCATGATCGGGGGGAAGTCGACCGGGTACTTCGCCACGGCGTCGGAGAAGGAGACACCGCGCTCGACGTCGTCCCGGACCTTCCCGAGGATCACCTTGAGCTTCTTGTTCTCCGTCTGGTCGGCGAGGATCGACAGCGCGCGGAGCAGGGAGAGCCCCGACGTCAGCATGGTCGACGCCTGACGCGACATGATCGCCAGGTCCTTGAGCCCCACACCCTTCTCGAACCCCGGGATCTTGATCTCGGTCTGCAGTCCGGTGCCGGGCTTCGCCTCGGTGATGGCGATCGGCGAGACGCCCATGCCCCGGAGACGCTGGACGACCGCTCCTTCGGAGGACGCGTCGAGCCGTCCCTTGACGAGCTTCCCGGCGCCGTCGCGCCCCCGGTAGTCGTAGGCGAGCGACATCAGTGGCCTCCTGAGTACTTGTCGCCGAAGTCGATCTCGGACGCGGCGATCGCGGCGGCCGAGGAGTCGGACGGGGACTCGACGCGCTGCACGAGCCGGTCGAAGCCCTCGTGGTCGTGCACCTTCTCCATCGCGGCAGCCCGCGTGACGGTGCCGACGTTGACGAGCTCGGCGAGGTCCTGGTCCATCGTGTGCATCCCCATGTCACGCCCGGCCTGCATGGCGGAGGTGATCTGGTACGTCTTGCCCTCGCGCACGAGGTTCCCGATGGCCGGGGTGGTCCTCATGATCTCGGTGGCGACGACCCGGCCGGCACCGTTGGCCTTCGGCACGAGCGTCTGGCAGACGACACCCTCGAGCGTCGAGGCGAGCTGCGTCCGGATCTGCCCCTGCTGGTGCGGCGGGAAGACGTCGATGACGCGGTCGATCGTGCCGGGAGCGCTCTGCGTGTGCAGGGTGGCGAACACGAGGTGGCCGGTCTCGGCCGCGGTGAGGGCGACGGAGATCGTCTCGAGGTCGCGGAGCTCGCCGATCAGGATGACGTCCGGGTCCTGGCGCAGCACGTGCTTCAGGGCGGCGGCGAACGAGTGCGTGTCGGCCCCGACCTCGCGCTGGTTGATGATCGCCTTCTTGTGGTCGTGCATGAACTCGATCGGGTCCTCGACCGTCACGATGTGGTCGGCCCGGGTCTCGTTGACGAGGTCGATGAGCGCGGCGAGCGTGGTCGACTTGCCGGAACCGGTCGGCCCGGTCACGAGCACGAGTCCGCGCGGCAGCTTGGCGAACTCCCCCACGTGCTCGGGGATGCCGAGCTGCTTGAGGGTCTTGATCTTGGTCGGGATGATGCGGAAGGCCGCGCCCCAGTTCCCGCGCTGCTGGTAGTAGTTCACGCGGAAGCGGTACTCGGGCGACAGCGAGTACGCGAAGTCGAGTTCCTGCTCGTGGTCGAACTGCCCGGCCTGCTCCACCGAGAGCAGGGTCTTGAGGGCGGCGATCACCTTGTTCCGCGCCCACGGCCCGCCGGGGACCGCCGGTCGCAGGGATCCGTCGACGCGCACGGTCGGGGCCGCGTCCGCGGTGAGGTGGAGGTCCGACGCACCCTGGTAGACGACCTGGGCGAGCGCGGTGATGAGGTCGGGGTCGGCGACCTCACGCGCGTGGCGGGTGAAGTTGATCTCGTCGTGGCCGGCGGGCGCGGGCACGTGGGTGGCCGCGACGTGGGCGACGGTCGGGAGGATCGTGGTCGGTTCCGCCGGCACGACCGGCAGGTGCTGGGTCACCGCGTCGGCGTAGCCGTAGGACGCGGTCGACGGCGGGACGGCTGCGGACGGCGTCGCGGGGCGGGTGTGCGGCTGCGCGACCGGCACGGCGACGGGGTCGCCGGACGGAGCCGGCCAGGACCCGCTCGGGACGTTCGCGGAGGGCGCGGCGGCACCGGCGACGGGCGCAGCCGGAGCCGGCCAGGCGGTGTCACCCGACAGGTCGTAGACCGGCGCGGCCGAGGCGGGGGCGATCTGCGCCTCCACGGCCGGCGACGTCGGCTGCTGCGCCGCTGCGGCCGCGAGCCGGGCGGCGCGGCGACCACCGACCTCGTGGCCGGGACGGCCCGGGTGCCACCCCGCGACCGGCTCGTCGCCGGGCACGGAGATGTCGTAGACGGAATCGGTCATCGTTCCACTCCCACGCCTACGCGACCACGCGCAGGATCTCGTCGATGCTCGTCATGCCGAGCTTGACCTTCTCCCACCCGTCCTGGCGGAGGGTGAGCATGCCCTGCTGCTGGGCGACGCGGCCGATCTCGGCGCTCGAGGCACGCGAGACGGCGAGGCGCTCGATCTCCTCGGTCACGGTCATGACCTCGTGCAGGGCGATGCGGCCGCGGTACCCGGTGTTCGAGCAGACGGCGCAGCCGACCGGGCCGAAGAACTCCGGCACGGCGGTGTCCTCGGTGCCCACGAAGCCGAGCGCCACGAGCTGCGCCGGCGTGTACTGCGCCGGGGCCTTGCAGCGGTCGCAGAGCCGTCGTGCCAGACGCTGGGCGACCACGGAGTCGAGTGCGGACCCGACGAGGAACGGCTCGATGTCCATCTCCGTCAGTCGCGTCACTGCCGACGGGGCGTCGTTCGTGTGCAGCGTGGACAGCACGAGGTGGCCGGTGAGCGAGGCCTCGATCGCGATCTGCGCGGTCTCGTGGTCGCGGATCTCGCCGAGGAGCACGACGTCGGGGTCGGACCGGAGGATCGACCGCAGGGCCGACGCGAACGTGAGTCCGGCCTTCGGGTTCACCTGCACCTGGTTGATGCCGGCCATCCGGTACTCGACCGGGTCCTCGACGGTGATGACGTTGATCTCGGGACGAGCGACCGCGTTGAGGGTCGTGTAGAGCGTCGTCGACTTGCCGGACCCGGTGGGACCGGTGACGAGGATCATGCCGTACGGCTTCGAGTAGGAGCGCTGGTACGCCTGGAAGTTCTGCTCGAGCAGGTTGAGGTCCTTGAGGGACATCGACGTGTTCGTGTTGTCGAGGATCCGCATGACGACCTTCTCGCCCCACACGGTGGGGAGCGTCGCGACGCGGAGGTCGATCTGCCGGCCACCGTGGCGTACCGACATGCGGCCGTCCTGCGGCTTCCGACGCTCGGCGATGTCGATGTCACTCATGATCTTGAGCCGGCTGATGACGCCGTTCTGGATGTTCTTCGGCGCCGGGGCCATCTCGTGGAGCACGCCGTCGATGCGGTAGCGCACCCGGACCTCGTGCTCGCCGGGCTCGATGTGGATGTCGGACGCGTGGTCCTGGATGGCCTGGGACACGAGCAGGTTGACGAACCGGACGATCGGGACGTCGTCGAGCGCGCCGTCGGTGAGGTCGACCTGCTGCTGGGTCTGCGCCGATGCCTCTTCCTCGAGCGAGGAGGTCAGGTCGTTCAGCTCGTCGTCGGCACGCAGGTAGCGGTCGAGTGCTGCGGCGAGGTCACGCTCGTCGACCTGCAGCGGCTTCACGGGGCGGCCGGAGGCGGTCCGGGCGTCGTCGATCGCCAGCACGTTCGTCGGGTTCACCATCGCGAGGACGAGGACGTCGCCCTCGAACCCGACGCCGAGCACGCCGTGCCGACGGCACAGGGCCGCCGGGAGCATCGACACCGCGGTGCCGTCGACCGGGTAGTCCGTCAGCGGGACGGTCTTGGAGTTGTTCGACGCAGCGCGCGCGGTGATGTACTGCGCCTCGCTGACGAGGCCCTGGTCGACGAGCGAGCGGATCGAACGGTCGTCGATCTCCTCGTCGCCGGTCATCGAGTCGAGGTGCTCGATCGGCAGGGCTCCGTTGAGGATGAGGATCTCGGACAGCGTGGCCATGAGCTGCGGAGCCTCCTTCGGGTCGCGCGCGGTTCGTGGGGACGAGCGCCGCAGGGGTTCGACGCCCGACCACGCTACGTCCGCACGGAACGGCCACCGCAGTCCCACAACGAGGGGGCGAGGGGGTGTTCGGTGGCCCCAGTGCAGGGGTACCCGCGGGTATCGACACCGCCGACGGCGTGCGCGCCGAGGGCCGCGACGACCCCCGTCAGAGGGTCGTCGACGCGGTGACGTGCACCGGCCCCGGGACGAACCCGAGCCGCTCGTAGATGCGTCCGGCGCCGGTCGGGTTCTCGGCGTCGACGTGCAGGACCGCGGCGGACAGCCCCACGGCACGCATCCCCTGCAGCGCGGCGTCGAGGACGATCGGCGCGAGTCCCGTCCCTCGTGCCGCCCGCACGACACCGACCCAGTGCACGTACCCGAACGACCGGCCGCGAGCGGCGAAGCCGTCCGGATCCACCTCGACGAGTGCGAACGCCACGATCCGGCCCGCGGGGTCGACGACGACCCGGCCGAGGTCGAGCCGGGCCGTCGCCGCGGTGAGGAACCCGCGCCAGTCGGACTCGACCATCGGTTGCGATCCCCAGTGGTCGCGGAAGGCGTCGTTCTTCGCGATCCGCAGCGGCTCGATGTCGTCGGACGTCGTCGCACGCACGCTGTACCCGTCCGGCAACTGCGGGATCGCGGGCCCGGTGCGCTCGTCGAGCACCGCCTGCATGTCCACCCAGTGCCGGACCGGCTCGAACTCGAAGTGGGCCGCCAGACGTAGCGGACCGGTCCCCTGCGCGGCGCCGACCTCGATCGTCGCCGGCAGGTCGAGGTCGAGCGCGGCGAGTCGCTGCCGCGCGCGCCCGATGAGCCACGCGAGCACACGACGGCCGATGCCCCGGCCGCGCAGTGCGGGGTGGACCGCCCCCTCGAGCACCACGCGAGCGGCGGTGACGCGGGAGGGGACGTCGATGACGATGCCGTACGCCTGCACATGCCCCTCAGCATCGACGCCGACGAGGGTGTCCCGAGCGATGTCGAGCCCTTCGGTGGAGAACGTCCGCTCCAGGCTCGCTGTGGAGGGACGAGCGTGTGGGTCGTCGACCGCGGCAGCCGCCACGGCGAGCGCGTGCACGGCCTCCAGGTCGTCGCGGTTCGCCGCCTGGAAGGTCAGCCCGGCGATCGGGACCGGGAGCTCGAGGTGGGCCGGGGCGGTGATCCGTTCGCGCAGCGTTGCCATCGGACCAGCCTGCCATCGGTCACGGGCGCGGCAGCGGAAAGTGCTCGACGCGCAGCCCTGCTCCGGGACATGATGAGTCATGGACATCACGAGCGTGACCGTGGGGCTGCCCGTCACCGACATCGAGGCGTCCTGCCTCTGGTACGGCGCCGTGTTCGAACGTGCCGAACCGGACCTCGAGCCCGACGAGGGCATCGCCGAGTACGAGGTCGGCGGCATCTGGATCCAGCTCTACGAGGACGCCGACGCCGAGGAGAACCCCGTGAGCGTCCGCTTCGGCGTCGACGACGTCGCCGCCCAGCACGCACGCATCGGCGCACTCGGGATCGACATCGGCCCGGTCGAGTGCGTCGACGGAGCCGTCGACTGGTTCGACGTCCGCGATCCCGACGGCAACGTCCTGAGCCTGTTCTCCCTGGTCGACGAGACCGGCCGGGGCTCCGGACGCGACAACGGGGCGGACCGCGCGGTCTGAGCCGTCACGCCACCGCCTGACGGACTGGAGGCGCGGTGCGGGCCTGCACCGCGCCTCCAGTCCGTCAGCGGCGTTGCGCGAGCACGACCGCGTTCAGGACCCACGATCGCGGTCGGCTCCGGACCACACCACTTCGGAACGCCCACCGGATCGAGCACGGTCACCCCTCGGACACGAAGAACAGCACCGCAGCGACGACGACCAGCACGAGGTCGACCAGGAACACCGCGGGCGCGAGCCGACTCTTCTCGTGGATCGTCCCCGCGGTCGTCGCGGAACCCAGCGACATCGCACCGAAGAGCAGCGCGGGCCCGTGGACCAGGACCGCGATGACGGAGGCGCAGCCGAGGACGACGGAGAGCGTCGCGAGCGAACGGGCTGACGTGACGCGTCTTTCATGTCACAATATCAGCGAACGCGCAGTGGGGTGTACCAATGGGAACGGCCCCCGCATCCGAGGATGCGGGGGCCGTTCCGGTGAAGCTCAGGCTCAGTTGTAGGTACCCGGCGTGAAGTCGTCCGACGAGAAGCTGTCGAAGTCGACGAAGCTCAGGTCGGCGTCCGAGAACGACGAGTCGTCCGCGAAGATGCGGTTCGGGTACCGCTCCGCCTTCGCTTCTTCCGTCGCGTTCACGTCCACGTCGCGGTACCGGCTGAGGCCCGTCCCGGCGGGGATGAGCTTACCGATGATGACGTTCTCCTTGAGGCCGACGAGGTGGTCCTGCTTGCCCTCCATGGCCGCCTGCGTGAGCACGCGGGTGGTCTCCTGGAAGGACGCGGCGGACAGCCACGACTCGGTCGCGAGGGACGCCTTCGTGATGCCCATGACCTCCTGGCGAGCGGAAGCGGTCTTGCGACCCTCCTGCAGCGCCGCACGGTTGAGCTCGTTGTACCGCGAACGGTCCACGAGCTCGCCCGGGAGCAGGTCGGTGTCGCCGTGGTCGACGACGGTGACCTTGCGGAGCATCTGGCGCACGATGACCTCGATGTGCTTGTCGTGGATCGGCACGCCCTGCGAGCCGTACACGTCCTGCACACCGTTGACGAGGTGCTTCTGGACCTCACGGACACCCTTGACGCGGAGGACTTCCTTCGGGTCGACGGTGCCGGCGATGAACTGCTCGCCGAGCTCGACGTGCTGGCCGTCCTCGATGAGGAGCGTCGCACGCTTCAGCACCGGGTAGATGAACGGCTCGTCACCGTTGTCCGGCGTGAGGATGATGCGACGGCCCTTGTCGGTGTCCTCGATCGTGGCGCGGCCAGGGGCCTCGGCGATCGGGGACGCACCCTTGGGGGTACGCGCCTCGAAGAGCTCCGTGACACGCGGCAGACCCTGGGTGATGTCGTCGGCCGAGGCCGAACCACCCGTGTGGAAGGTACGCATCGTCAGCTGGGTACCGGGCTCACCGATGGACTGGGCGGCGATGATGCCGACCGCCTCGCCGATGTCGACGAGGTTGCCCGTGGCGAGCGAACGGCCGTAGCACTTCGCGCAGACACCGACGCTCGACTCGCAGGTCAGGACCGAGCGCACCTTGATGCTCTCGACACCGGCCGCGAGCAGCTTGTCGATGAGGACGTCACCGACGTCCTCGCCGGCCTCGGCGACGACCGTGCCCTTCGCGTCCACGGCCGGGGTGGCCAGGGTGCGGGAGTACACGGTGTTCTCGACGCGCGGGTCGCGCACGAGCTTGCCGTCGGCGCCCACGGTCGCGATCGGGAGCTCGAGGCCCCGGGTCGTGCCGCAGTCGTCCTCGCGGATGATGACGTCCTGCGAGACGTCCACGAGACGACGGGTGAGGTACCCGGAGTCCGCGGTACGGAGCGCGGTGTCGGCAAGACCCTTGCGAGCACCGTGCGTGGCGATGAAGTACTCCGCCACGGTCAGGCCCTCGCGGTACGAGTTGATGATCGGGCGGGCGATGATCTCGCCCTTCGGGTTGTTCACCAGACCACGCATACCGGCGATGTTGCGGACCTGGAGCCAGTTACCACGAGCACCGGACGACACCATGCGGTTGATGGTGTTGTCGACCGGGAAGTTGTCGCGCATCTCCTGCGCGATCTCGTTCGTGGCTTCGGTCCAGATCTTGATCAGGTCGGCGCGACGCTCGGCGTCGGTGATCAGACCCTTGTCGAACTCGCCCTGCACCTTGGCGGCCTGGACCTCGTAGCCCGCGATGATCTCCTTCTTGCGAGGAGGCGTCACGACGTCGGAGAGCGCCACGGTCACACCGGAGCGCGTGCCCCAGTAGAAGCCCGCGTCCTTGATCCGGTCCAGCGCGGCGGCCGTCTCGGTCTTGGAGTAACGCTCGGCGAGGTCGTTGACGATCGCGGAGAGCACGCCCTTGTCGGTGACCTTCTGGACGAACGGGTAGTTCGCCGGGAGGGTCTCGTTGAAGAGCGCACGGCCCAGGGTCGTCTCGAGCAGCACGGTGTCGCCCTGCTCGTAGCCCTCGGGTGCTTCACCCTCGGCGAAGTGGACGTCCGCCATGCGGATCTTCACGAGCGCGTTGAGGTGCAGCGTGCCCTGGTCCTTCGCGAGGATGGCCTCGGCGACGGAGGAGAACGCACGGCCTTCACCCACGGCGCCCTCGCGGACGGTCGTGAGGTGGTGCAGACCGATGATCATGTCCTGTGCGGGCAGGGTCACCGGACGGCCGTCGGACGGCTTCAGGATGTTGTTCGAGGCGAGCATCAGGATGCGGGCCTCGGCCTGGGCCTCGACCGACAGCGGCAGGTGCACGGCCATCTGGTCACCGTCGAAGTCCGCGTTGAACGCAGCACACACGAGCGGGTGGAGCTGGATGGCCTTGCCCTCGACGAGCTGCGGCTCGAACGCCTGGATGCCCAGACGGTGCAGCGTCGGCGCACGGTTCAGCAGCACGGGGCGCTCGCGGATGATCTCCTCGAGCACGTCCCACACCTGCGGACGCGAACGCTCGACCATGCGCTTGGCCGACTTGATGTTCTGCGCGTGCGACAGGTCGATCAGGCGCTTGATCACGAACGGCTTGAAGAGCTCGAGCGCCATCTGCTTGGGCAGACCGCACTGGTGCAGCTTCAGCTGCGGGCCGACGATGATGACCGAACGGCCCGAGTAGTCGACGCGCTTGCCGAGCAGGTTCTGGCGGAAACGACCCTGCTTGCCCTTGAGCATGTCGCTCAGGGACTTCAGGGCGCGGTTGCCCGTACCCGTGACCGGACGACCACGACGACCGTTGTCGAACAGCGCGTCGACCGCTTCCTGCAGCATGCGCTTCTCGTTGTTCACGATGATCTCGGGGGCACCGAGGTCGAGCAGGCGGCGGAGACGGTTGTTGCGGTTGATCACACGACGGTAGAGGTCGTTGAGGTCACTCGTGGCGAAGCGGCCACCGTCGAGCTGCACCATCGGGCGCAGCTCCGGCGGGATGACCGGCACGACGTCGAGCACCATCGCGGCCGGCGAGTTGCCGGTGGCGAGGAAGGAGCTGACGACGCGCAGACGCTTGATCGCGCGGATCTTCTTCTGGCCCTTGCCCTCGGCGATCTGCAGGCGCAGCGCCTCGGCCTCGGCGGCCAGGTCGAACGCCTCGAGCCGCAGCTTGATCGCCTCGGCGCCCATGTAGGCGTCGAAGTAGATCCCGAAGCGGTCCTGGAGCTCGTGGAAGACGGCGTCCTCGGGCTTGAGGTCGCCCACCTTGAGGTTGCGGAAGTCCTCCCACACGCGCTCGAGGCGGGTGATGTCCTCGTCGAACGACTTGCGGACCTGGGACATCTCCTTCTCGGCGGTGTCCTTGGTGCGGCGCTTGACGTCGGCCTTGGCGCCCTCTTCCTCGAGCGCTGCGAGGTCGTCCTCGAGCTTCTTGAGGCGGTCGGCGATGATCGAGTCGCGCTGCCCCTCGAGGTTCTTGATCTCGAGGCGCATCTCGTTCTCGAGACCCGGCATGTCCGCGTGACGGCCCTCTTCATCGATGTCGATGATCATGTACGCCGCGAAGTAGATGACCTTCTCGAGGTCCTTCGGCGCCATGTCGAGGAGGTAACCGAGGCGCGACGGGACGCCCTTGAAGTACCAGATGTGCGTGACGGGCGCGGCGAGCTCGATGTGGCCCATGCGCTCACGGCGGACCGAGGACTTGGTGACCTCGACGCCGCAGCGCTCGCAGACGATGCCCTTGAACCGGACACGCTTGTACTTGCCGCAGGCGCACTCCCAGTCGCGGGACGGACCGAAGATCTGCTCGCCGAACAGACCGTCCTTCTCGGGCTTGAGGGTGCGGTAGTTGATGGTCTCCGGCTTCTTGACCTCGCCGTACGACCACTGGCGGATGTCCTCGGCCGTGGCGAGACCGATCCGCAGTGCGTCAAATGAAGTTGCTTCGAGCAATGTTCTTCTCTCTAGCTGGATTCGTTACGAGTACGGGCGGGATCAGATGTCGTCGACGGACGACGACTCGAACCGCGAGGAGATGTTGATGCCGAGCTCTTCAGCGGCACGGAAGACCTCGTCGTCCGTGTCGCGGAGGCTGACCGCCTGGCCGTCGGCCGAGAGGACCTCGACGTTCAGGCAGAGCGACTGCATCTCCTTCATGAGGACCTTGAACGACTCCGGGATACCCGGCTCCTGGATGTTCTCGCCCTTGACGATCGCCTCGTAGACCTTCACGCGGCCGAGGATGTCGTCGGACTTGATCGTCAGGAGCTCCTGGAGGGCGTAGGCGGCGCCGTACGCCTCGAGCGCCCACACCTCCATCTCGCCGAAGCGCTGTCCACCGAACTGCGCCTTACCACCCAGCGGCTGCTGCGTGATCATCGAGTACGGACCGGTCGAACGGGCGTGGATCTTGTCGTCGACCAGGTGGTGCAGCTTGAGGATGTACATGTAGCCGACCGACACGGGCTCCGGGAACGGCTCGCCGGAGCGGCCGTCGAAGAGCTGCGCCTTGCCGGACGAACCGATCAGGCGCTCGCCGTCGCGGTTCGGGAGGGTCGAGTCGAGGAGGCCCTCGATCTCGCGCTCGTAGGCACCGTCGAACACCGGGGTGGCGACCTTCGTGCCGGGCTCCGCGCTGCGGGCGGCCTCGGGGAGGGCAGAAGCCCACTCCTGGATGCCCTCGACGTTCCAGCCCTGCTTCGCGAGCCACCCGAGGTGGATCTCGAGGACCTGGCCGAAGTTCATGCGGCCGGGGACGCCGAGCGGGTTGAGCACGATGTCGACGGGGGTGCCGTCGGCGAGGAACGGCATGTCCTCGACCGGGAGGATGGTCGAGATGACGCCCTTGTTGCCGTGACGACCGGCGAGCTTGTCACCCGCGGTGATCTTGCGCTTCTGGGCGATGTACACGACCACGCGCTGGTTGACGCCCGAGCCGAGCTCGTCGTCGCCGTCCTGCGAGTCGAACACCTTGACGCCGATGATCGTGCCCTCTTCACCGTGGGGCACCTTGAGCGAGGTGTCGCGGACTTCGCGCGACTTCTCGTTGAAGATGGCGCGGAGGAGGCGCTCTTCGGCGCTGAGCTCGGTCTCGCCCTTCGGCGTGACCTTGCCGACCAGGATGTCGCCGGGGCGGACCTCGGCACCGATGCGGATGATGCCGCGCTCGTCGAGGTCGGCCAGGAGGTCCGGGCTGACGTTCGGGAGGTCGCGGGTGATCTCCTCCTTGCCGAGCTTCGTGTCGCGGGCGTCGACCTCGTACTCCTCGATGTGGATCGAGGAGAGCGTGTCGTCCTTCACGAGGTTCTGCGACAGGATCATCGCGTCCTCGTAGTTGTAGCCCTCCCACGGCATGAACGCGACGAGGAGGTTCTTGCCGAGCGCGAGCTCGCCGTTCTCCGTCGCGGGGCCGTCGGCGATGACCTCGCCCTGCTCCACACGCTCACCGGCCGAGACGACCACACGGTGGTTGTAGCTCGTGCCCTGGTTCGAGCGGTCGAACTTGCGCAGGTAGTAGGTCTGCGTGCCGCCCTCGTCGAGCTGCAGGGTCACGGCGTCGGCCGAGACCTCGGAGACGACACCGGCCTTGTCGGCGGTGACGACGTCGCCGGCGTCGATGGCGGTGTAGCCCTCCATGCCGGTGCCGACGAGCGGCGACTCGGAGCGGAGCAGCGGGACAGCCTGACGCTGCATGTTCGCACCCATGAGGGCGCGGTTCGCGTCGTCGTGCTCGAGGAACGGGATGAGCGACGTCGCGACCGACACCATCTGGCGCGGGGAGACGTCCATGTAGTCGACCTCGTCCTTGCCGACGAGCTCGACCTCGCCGCCCTTCTTCCGGACGAGCACCTTGTCGTCCTGGAAGTGGAAGGAGTCGGTGAGCGGGGCGTTCGCCTGCGCGACGACGAAGTCGTCCTCTTCCGAGGCCGTGAGGTAGTCGATGGTCGTGGTGACCTGACCGTTCACGACGCGACGGTACGGCGTCTCGATGAAGCCGAAGGAGTTGATCCGACCGAACGACGCGAGCGAGCCGATCAGGCCGATGTTCGGGCCTTCCGGGGTCTCGATCGGGCACATGCGGCCGTAGTGCGACGGGTGGACGTCACGGACCTCGACGCCGGCACGCTCACGGGACAGACCACCCGGGCCGAGGGCCGAGAGGCGACGCTTGTGCGTCAGACCCGCGAGCGGGTTGTTCTGGTCCATGAACTGCGACAGCTGGGACGTCCCGAAGAACTCCTTGATCGCGGCGACGACGGGGCGCACGTTGATCAGGGTCTGCGGCGTGATCGCCTCGATGTCCTGCGTGGTCATGCGCTCGCGGACGACGCGCTCCATGCGGGACAGACCGGTGCGGACCTGGTTCTGGATGAGCTCGCCGACGGCGCGGATGCGACGGTTGCCGAAGTGGTCGATGTCGTCCACGTCGAGGCGCAGCTGCACCGGCTCGCCGTCACGGACACCGTCGAGCGTGGTCTTCTCGGCGTGCAGCGAGACCAGGTACTTGATCGTGCGGACGATGTCCTGCACGGTCAGGACCGAGTCACTGAGCGGCGCGTCGATGCCGAGCTTGCGGTTGACCTTGTAGCGGCCGACCTTCGCGAGGTCGTAGCGCTTCGGGTTGAAGTAGAAGTTGTCGAGGAGCGCACGCGCGGCCTCGGCGGCGACCTGCTCGCCCGGACGCAGCTTGCGGTAGATGTCCTTGAGCGCCTCTTCCTTGGTGAGGATGGCGTCCTTCTCGAGGGTCGACTCGATCGAGGCGAAGCCCTGGAACTCGTCCATGATCTCTTCGCTCGTCATGCCGAGCGCCTTGAGGAACACGGTGACCGACTGCTTGCGCTTGCGGTCGATGCGCACGCCCACCTGGTCGCGCTTGTCGATCTCGAACTCGAGCCAGGCACCACGCGACGGGATCACGCGGGCGGAGTAGATGTCCTTGTCGGAGGTCTTCTCCTGCTGACGCTCGAAGTACACGCCCGGCGAGCGGACGAGCTGCGAGACCACGACACGCTCGGTGCCGTTGATGATGAACGTGCCGCGCTCGGTCATGAGCGGGAAGTCGCCCATGAAGACGGTCTGCGTCTTGATCTCACCGGTCATGTGGTTCATGAACTCGGCGTTGACGTAGAGCGGGGCAGCGTAGGTCTTGCCACGCTCCTTGCACTCGTCGATCGAGTACTTCGGGTCCTCGAGCTCGGGCGACGTGAAGCCGAGCTGCATGGTCTCGCCGAGGTCCTCGATCGGGGAGATCTCCTCGAAGATCTCCTCGAGCCCGGAGTGCAGTGCGAGGTCGGTGCGACCCTGCTCCTGGCCTTCGGCGAGGCGGGCCTTCCAGACGTCGTTGCCGACGAGCCAGTCGAAGCTCTCCGTCTGGAGTGCGAGCAGATCAGGAACCGTGAGGGTGTCCGTGATCTTGGCGAACGAGAGTCGCGAGTGGTTGCGACCGTTCTTGGGGTTGGTGGATGCGTTGGGCGCAGCAGCCAAGGGTTTGACCTCCGGTAGGCCCCGTCGGGCCGGTACTGACGAGCAGCACGTAGGTGAGTGGATTGACGCTTCAGCGCACCCCTCGAAGACACGCGATCACGCGACGGCCGGTGAGCTGTGCACGTGTGCGATGATCTGGGTGGACGGGACCCGCCGACATATACGGGACCGGCACCACCAGGGCACGTTCTGGAAGAACGCTGCGTCGACCGCAATATGACGACACGGATGCCAGGGAGCGCGAACTGCCATCATAGGTCGGGCTCGTCGCGGATGTCCAGTCCTGGCTTGACCGAATTCGGCAGTGCCGTGTATAAGCCGGTGGACAGCGTGGGTATTCCCTGCTCCGCAGCTCGGCCACGCCCGCCAGCGCAGGACGCGCAACGCCCGTCAGCGCAGGGCGCGGAACGCCGCCTCGGGCTGCCGCGTCCGCACGAACGTGACACGTCCGCGGTCGTCGGTGAACTCGATCCCGAGCCCCGGCGTGAGGATGAGCGCGCGGACGCCGCGTCCGATCCGGAGCCCGATGCCGCCGTACGTCGACGCGTCCGCCTCGACGAGTCGCACGTCGGTGATCCGGTCGCGGGCGATCCGTCGCGCGGGCAGCGGCCGGAAGTGCAGGACGACGTGGCTGTCCGTCACCGTCCACCCCGAGCGGGCGACGAGGAGCAGGAACCCGACCGCGACGCCGACGAGCGCCGGCACCAGCAGCGCCGTCTCCGGAGCGTCGCCCGGCCATCCGAGCACCGCTGCGGTCAGCCCGAGCCCGCCCACCAGCAGGACCGCACCCACCGCACGCATCCAGGTCGGCGCGTGCTCGCGCTCGGTGTGGGTGGACGGACGGGAGGCGCGGGTGGCGACCGCGGGACGGCTCGCGGTGGCGCGGCGGTACGTGGGCACGCTCATGGTGTCGGTCATGCGGGTCGACTCCTCGTGGGATCGGGTCCGTTCGTGCTCATATTTTACATAGCGCACGCAATGTGTTCAATGGTCACGGCGGGCGGACCACGGGCGGCGCGCAGGAGAGCGGGGAGCCCGGCGCACGCCGACGGCGCGCACACGAGGGGCAGTGGGGGTGCCGGACGGTCGCGCCGCGGTCACGAACGGGGTGCGGAAGCGCGCGAGGTGTGGGGCACTGCGCGGATCGACGCACCGAGGTGACGACCCGGTGAACGGTAGGCGACGACCCTTGGCGTCCGCTGGTGGTGCATGTGCACGCATTCACCTGCGCCGGGTGGACCGGCCGGTCGGGACCGCGGACCCGGGTCAGCGCAGGACGAGGGCGACGGCCTCCGCGCGGGTGCGGACGCCGAGCTTCGTGAACACCTGGTTCACGTAGGACTTCACGGTGGGCACGGTGAGGAAGAGCTCGGCGGCGATCTGCGGGTTCGACCGACCCTCGGCGATGCGCCCGAGCACGTCCGCCTCGCGCGGGGTGAGCGTCGGGAAGCGCGCACGGAGCGACTCGATCGGGTCCGGCGTCGCGACGGGCGCGGGCACGGTGCCGCCGGCCAGCTGGGCGACGAGCCGGGCGCCCACGGTGGCGTCGAACGTCGACTGCCCGGACGCCACCGCACGGATCGCCGTCGCGATCTCGCCACGGCCGGCGTCCTTGGTCAGGTACCCGCGCGCGCCGGCCCGCAGCGCGGTCAGGATCGACTCGTCGTCGGCGAACGTGGTGAGGACGAGCACGGCGACCCCGGGGTGCCCCTCGGTGATGCGCGCCGTCGCCGTCGGGCCGTCGACGCCGGGCATCCGGAGGTCCATGAGCACGACGTCCGGGGACTCCCGCTCGACCGCGTCGACCGCCTCGGCGCCGTCCGACGCCTCGCCGACGACCTCGAGGTCGTCCACGAGCGAGAGCACCGTCACCAGCCCGTCGCGCACGATGGCCTGGTCGTCGACGACGAGGACGCGGATGGTCACGGGCGGTCCCCCTCGGCGGCCAGCTCGTCGACCGGCAGGTGCATCGCCACGACGAACTCGTCGTCCGACCGGTCCGCCTCGACTGCGGCGCCGCTGCCGAGCTCCGCGAAGCGTTCGCGCATCCCGAGCAGACCGTGGCCGCCGCCGGACAGCGGGTTCGCGACCACGACGTCCACGGCGTCGCCGTCCCGGATGACGGACAGGGACACGGGACGGCCGGGGGCGTGCCTGCGGGCGTTGCTGAGCGCCTCCCGGACCACCTGGACCACGGCGGCGCGGTGGGCCGCATCGAGGTCGGTGAGCGCCGTGTCGCCCTGCGTCACGATCTCGCCGCCGAACGACCGGTGCGCGTCGACGAGGGCCGCCAGGCCCGTCGCGGGGTCGGTGGTCGGACGGGAGGCACGGTGCGGGACCGCGGACCGGCCCGCGTCCGCCTCGGCGTCGGTCTCGGTCTCGGTCTCGGTCTCGGTCTCGGTCTCGGCGTCGTCCCGCAGGGCGTGCACCGCACGTCGCGCCTCGGCCAGGCCGTCCGCGGCGAGCGCGCGGGCCTCGGCGGCGCGCTTCGTGGCGTCGTCGACGCGGCCGGCCTCGAGCAGGGCCTCGACCGCGTCGAGCTGGAGCACCAGGCCGCCGAGGGAGTGCGCGAGCACGTCGTGGATGTCCCGGGCGGCGCGGGACCGGTCCGCGAGGAGTTCGGCGCGCTGCTGGTCCCGCTCGGCCTCGCGCGCCCGTTCCGCCGCGATGCGGAACTGCCGCCGGCTGAAGCCGATGAGGACGCCCAGGAGCATGCCGCCGCTCGTCCCGAGGACGAACTGGACCGAGGCGTGCTCGATCGAGGCGGACACCGCGACGACCACGATCGCGGCGAGTGCGGCGACGGATGCCGCCCAGACCGGGACGCGGAGGTTCGCGCCGAGCAGGACGATCCCGACGATCACGGGGACGATCATGAGCGAGTCCGTCGGCACCACCGTCAGGGTGCCCGCGGCGATCATCAGGACCCCGGCGACGACGAGGAGCCGGGGTGTGCGACCGAACTCGCGGAGCGCCCACGCGGCGAGCGCCACCGCGCCGAGCACCCACACCCACGCGGGGTGCTGCAGGGCGATGCCGTTCTTCACGAACCAGAACGCGACGATCGCGATGCCGAGGGCGTTGAGCCCCCAGGCGGCGCCCGAACGGGACCGGCCTCCGGGGAGGTCGGTCTCGTCCTGGCCGGTCAGCAGGGTCACCGGACCATCATGCCGCGCGGCTGGCGGTCGCCGCGGGGGATGCGGCCGTCGATGACGACGGCGCGAGCGGCGCGGTTCAGTGCGAGGACGAGCAGGATCGCGCCGGTCGACGTGAGCAGGTGCGCGCCGAGGTGGCCGCCGAGGACGTCGAGACCGATGCGGACGGCGATGAGGACGAACCAGAGGCCAGCGCCGACGAAGCCCGTGCGGGACTGGATCGTGCGGCCCTTGGCGTCCGGGGTGCCGACCGTGCGGAATCGGGTGATGCTGCCCATGGTCAGGCCGACCCCGATCGTGATGAGCGCCTCGATCCCGAGGAACACGACGTCGGTGGTCGTGATCGTCGCCTTCGTCTGGGCGAGGACGACCACGCCGACGATCGCCATGATGAGCGGCGTGCGCCAGATGCGCGCCGGGTCGAGGTACTGCCAGGTCGCCTGGCGGTACCCGAGGAACGCGACCAGGGCGATGCCGACGAGGATGTTCACGAGGAGCTGGACCGACATGGTGTCCGCCTTCCGAGGAGGTCCGGCGGGCGTCTCCCGGCCGGTGGTACCAGCCTCGATCGACGGCGTCGGCGGGCACACCAACCAGGGGTGGGGACGCGGGTGGTGATCGTGGTGGTGTTCGATTGGTGCCATGGCTGATGCGTTCGACGGGTTCCGGATCGGTGCGGGGTACGCGGTGGTCGAGCCGGACCGGCACCGCCCGGGGTCGTTCACGCTCGTCGTCGACGGGACGCCGCAGTCGCACGTCGACCTCGAGGACCCGACGCACCTGGCGTTCGAGTACATCCGGCGGATCGGGCACGCCATCGACCTGCTCCCGGACGGCCCGGTCACGGCGCTGCACCTCGGCGCCGGGGCCCTGACGCTCCCCCGGTACGTCGCGGTCACGCGGCCGGGCTCGCGGCAGCAGGTCATCGAGCTGGAGCGGGACCTCGTCGACCACGTGCGGGACGCGCTGCCCTTCCCCCGCGGGGCCTCGATCCGGGTGCGGTACGGCGACGCACGCGAGGTCCTCGGCAAGCTCCCCGCCGGGCTGCGGGGCACGGTGGACCTGGCCGTGGTGGACGTGTTCGGCGGCTCGCAGATCCCCGCGCACGTGACGAGCATCGAGTTCTACCGCGAGGTCGCGGAGTTCCTGTCGCCCACCGGCATCGTGGCCGTGAACGTGGCGGACGGGGCCGGGCTCGCCTTTGCCCGGGGGCAGGCGTCGACGCTGCAGGCGGTGCTGCCGTCGGTGGCGGCCGTCGCGGACACCGGGATGCTCAAGGGCCGGCGGTTCGGGAACATCGTGCTGCTCGGGTCGCCGACGGACCTGCCCGTGGCGGACATGCCTCGTCGGTACTCCTCCGACCCGATGCCGGCGAAGGTCGTGCACGGGGCGGAGCTGCGGGCGTTCATCGCCGGGGCGCCGATCGTCACGGACCAGACCGCGGTGGCGTCGCCGGAGCCGAACCGGAGCGTCTTCGGCGGCTGACGCGCGACCGCGGGTCGGGCCGACGGTCGCCGTGCGATCGGGCGGATGCCGCGCACGCGGAGGGTCCGCCTGCCAGGATGGGTCTGAACGACCGCGCAGGTGCGCGACCGAGCAAGGGGATCCCTGATGACGAACGACGACCGGAGCAACGAGGACCGGACGGGCGACGGCCAGGCGCCGAGCTGGGGCGGAGCGCCGCAGCAGCCCGCTCCCTCGGCCGACGAGCCGCGCTACGGCGAGCGGGTCGACCCCGCTCCCGCCTCCACGCCGCAGTACGGTGAGCCGGCCCCGCAGGCCGACGCGCCGCGCTGGGGCGAACAGGCCCAGCAGCACCAGGCCCCGCAGGGCGAGACCCCGCAGTACGGGTCGACGCAGTACGCCGAGCAGCAGGGCCAGTACGGGCAGCCGCAGCACGGGCAGCCCCAGTACGGCCAGCAGCCCTACGCGGCGGCTCCGGCGAGCGCCGGTGCCCCCTCGTGGCAGGGCTACGAGGAGCCGAAGGCCAAGAAGAAGACCGTCGGCGTCATCGCCTTCGTCGTGGCCGTCGTCGCGCTCGTGGTCGGCATCATCGGCGGTGCACTGTTCGGCGGCGTCTTCGGCGGCTCCGAGGCGTTCCGCGAGTCCGTGCAGAACGGCGGGGCGACCCCGAGCGAGTCCGACATCATGGCGCTCACGACGTCGTCGAGCGCCGTCACCGGGTCGCTGCTGTTCTACCTCGGCTCGGCGCTCGGCCTGTGGGCGATCGTGCAGGGCATCGTCGCCGCGGTCACGAAGCGCGGACGCGGCTGGGGTGTCTTCGCGATCATCCTCGCGGTCGTCGCGGCGATCGCGTTCGTGGTGGCGATCCTCATCTCGGCCGTCTCGGCCAGCGGGATGTCCTGACCCGACCAGATCGTCCCGGACGGCCCGTCGTGCACCCGCACGGCGGGCCGTCCTCGTCCCCGCGGGCGACACGAGCGTGACCCCCGTGCGCGTGGCACCGCTCGCTCTCGGGGCGGCGCGGTTACCCTCGAACCGATGTCCCTCCCGCCCGACGACCGCCAGCAGCCCGACCGCACCGACCGCGCCCGGGAACCGCGTCATGCGGCGCCCGTGACGGCCGGCGTGAGCCCCGGCAGCACCTTCGCTCCGATCAGCCTGCGCCCCGCGGTCGACGCCGACGCCGTCCAGCAGCGGCTGCGCGACCTCGGGCAGAGCCGCAGCACCGACGCGCTCGCGGAGCGTGCCGAGCTCCTCCGCCTGCTCGGTCGGCTCGACGAGTCGCTCGTCATCGCCGAGGAGGTCTTCCGCCTGACGATGTTCACGGGGGAGCGCTCCGACAAGGTCTCCGCACGGATCCGTCGCGCGCACGTCCTGCACGACCTCGGGCGGTACGAGCGTGCCGCGACCGAGTCGGCCCTGGCACGGGACACCGCCCGGACCGAGGAGTGGCCGGAGCTCGAGGGCGCAGCGGCCGAGCTCGAGGGCTGGTCGCTGTTCGAACTCTCCCGCTTCGACGAGGCCCGTGCCGCGCTGTCCCGGGCGTACCAGGCGTTCCGCCAGGCCGGTGCGCCGTCGGAGCGCACCGAGGCGCTCCGCACGGCGGTCGAGGCAGCGCTCCGGGCCTCGGTCGCGCAGCCCCCGGCCGAGGACAAGCCGCGCACCGCCCGCGACGTCGCCGCACGTCGCGCGGACGAGGACGAACCGGCCGCACCCCGCGCTCCGGAGCCAGTGCAGCAGACCCCGACGGTGCGCCGCCGGGTCCTCGGTGCGCCGGACGCCGCCCGGACCGAGGCGGACGAACTCTGGGGCCGCATCGCCGCACGTGCCGCGCAGAAGGGCCAGGCCGGACGCGACGAACCCGGCGACGACGAACGGTGACGACGCTCGAGGCCGTCCGGTCCCGCGCCGAACACCTGATGACGGCACACCTCGGGGCGGGCAGCTGGTCGTTCGGGTTCGACCACGCGAAGACCCGGGCGGGCCAGTGCGACTTCGCCCGCAAGCGCATCACGGTGAGCCGCCACCTCGCCGTGCGGTTCTCCGAGGACGACGTCGACCAGGTGCTCCTGCACGAGATCGCGCACGCGGTGGCCGGGGCCCGCGCCGGCCACGGACCCACGTGGCGCCGGACGGCGAAGGCACTCGGCTACACGGGCTCACGCCTGTACGACGGCCCCGTGGCGAGCGAGCTCGCACCGTGGATCGGTACCTGTCCGGCCGGGCACGAGCACTTCCGCTACCGCACCCCGACCCGGCCGCTGGCGTGCGCGAAGTGCTCCCGCCGGTTCGACGCCCGGAACGTCATCACGTGGGAGCGCCGAGCGGCGGAGCGCCGGGCGGCGGAGGCCAGCCGAGCTACCGCATGATGCCGATCGCATGCGGAGGCGCGCCGGTAACCCGTTAGCCTGGGCGGATGCACACGGGGCAGCACATCCGCACGGACACCGGTTCCACGTGGTTCTTCGACGCCGGACGGATCGCCCTCGACTTCGCGCACACCGGCGGCTTCGCCGACGATCCGGACGGTCGACGTCCGCGTGCGCAGCTCGGCGAACTGCTCGCGACACCGGCCGACCTCGACGAGTGGCTGAGCGACCACACCGAGCCGATCGACGTCGGCGCGACCGCCCGCGAGCTGCAGGACGCGCGGGCCCTCCGTGCAGCGATCGCCCGACTGGCCGTCGCCGCGGCTCCGGGTCCGGCCTCGACCGCGGCGGAACGGACCGCGGTGGCTGCCGGCCTCCGCGCCGGGACGGGTCGCACGCGCCCGGCACCGGACGACATCGACACGGTCAACCTGTTCGCCGCGCTGCCGGACGTGCCGCCGAGCCTCCCCGGTGGTCGTCGTCGTGCGGGCGCGAACCGGGTGCGGCTCGCCCAGGCGCTGTCGAGCGTCGCACGGGACGCCGTGGCCCTGTTCACCGAGGTCGGCTTCGACGACGTCGCCGCGGACGGACAGCCGACGCGGTTGAGCCGCTGCTCGGCGGACGACTGCGGCCTCGTCTTCTACGACTCGTCGCGCGGGGGCACACGCCGGTGGTGCTCGATGCAGCGGTGCGGCAACCGGGCGAAGGTGCGGGCGCACCGGGCCCGACGCGCGGCGGTCTGAGCCGACCCGCGCCTCCTGGCCTGCTCGTGGCTCGGACCCGGGCCGATTCGCGTGCGTCACGAAAACAAGGATTCGGCACGCCGAATCCTCTGGCATGCTGTCTGCATGACCGACACCGCTGCCCGTCCCGCCGAGACGACCACGCCTCGGAAGCGCGCGGCCGGCCTGACCCTGCTCGGCCCCGCGTTCGTGGCCGCCATCGCCTACGTCGACCCCGGCAACGTCGCCGCGAACCTCACCGCGGGCGCGAAGTACGGCTACCTGCTGCTCTGGGTCCTCGTCGCCGCGAACGCCAGCGCGGTCGTCGTGCAGTACCTCTCCGCCAAGCTCGGCGTCGTCACCGGCAAGTCCCTGCCGGAGCACCTCGGCCTGCGGATGAAGCGCACGCCCCGGCTGCTGTTCTGGGCGCAGGCCGAGGTCGTGGCCGCCGCGACCGACATCGCCGAGGTCATCGGCGGCGCACTCGCGCTGCACCTGCTGTTCGGGCTGCCGCTGGTCGCCGGCGGGGTGATCACCGGCGTGGTCTCGATGGCGATCCTCACCCTGCAGAGCCACCGCGGCACCCGGACGTTCGAGGCCGTGGTGACGGCGATGCTCGCGATCCTCACGGTGGGGTTCTGCGCCGGGCTGCTGTTCGCGCAGGTGTCACCGGGCGAGCTCGTCTCCGGGCTCGTCCCGCGGTTCGAGGGGTCCGAGTCGGTGATGCTCGCCGCCTCGATGCTCGGCGCGACGGTGATGCCGCACGCGGTCTACCTGCACTCCGCCCTGGCGCGTGACCGGCACGGCGACGTCCCGGCAGGCCCGGAGCGTCGTCGGGTGCTCGTCGCGACGCGCTGGGACGTCGGACTGGCGCTCCTGGTGGCCGGCGGGGTGAACATCTGCATGCTCGTCCTCGCGGCGGCGACGCTGCCCGGGGTCGCCGACACGGACTCGATCCCCGGAGCGCAGCGGGCGATCGCCGAGCACGTCGGCCCGGTCGTGGGCGTGCTGTTCGCGGTGGGGCTGCTGGCGTCGGGGCTCGCCTCGACCTCGGTGGGCTGCATGGCCGGCGCCGAGATCATGAAGGGACTGCTGCACGTGCGGATCCCGCTGCTGGCCCGACGGCTGGTCACGCTCGTGCCGGCCATCGTCCTGCTCGCCGTGAACGCCGACGCGACGATGCTGCTCGTGGTGAGCCAAGTCGTGCTGAGCTTCGGGATCGCCTTCGCGATCGTGCCGCTGGTCGTCTACACGTCCCGCCGCAGCGTGATGGGTGCAGACGTCAACGCGATGACCACCCGCGTCGTCGCGGGGGTCATCGCGTTGGTGATCGTCGCGCTCAACGTGGCGCTCATCGTGCTCACGCTGGCCGGCTGAGCGGGTCGGCGCCGGTTAGTCGACGACGCGCACGCCCTTCCAGAACGCCACGTAGCCCGAGTAGTCCTTGCCGACACGGTCGAACGACGACGGGATGGGCGTCGGGTACGACCAGGCGTTGTCCTGCAGCGCCTGCCCGTCGACGTTCACCGTGTAGTACTGCGTGTCGCCCTTCCACGGGCAGTGGTACTGGGTGGGGCTCTCGGTGAACAGCTCGCTCTTCACGCTCGACGGCGGGAAGTACCAGTTGCCCTCGATCTGGATGAGGTCCTCCTGCGGGGCCTCGGCGATCACGGTGTCTCCGACGACTGCCTTCACGGCACGCTCCTTCGCTCTGCGGTCCGGCGGGGTACCGGATGTGGAGGTCGAACGCTACGCGCGCGAACTCGATTCCCGCAGGGTCTCCAGCTGGCCGTCCACCGCGAGCGCCGCGTGCACGTCGGCCGGACCGAGCGCCGTGGCCGCCTCGGACGCGCTGACCAGGTGCTTCACCGCCCGCCGCAGTCCCGTGTACGCGGCACAGGCGGCCGCCGCCTCGGGCGAGGTGTGGTCGATCCCGACCTCGGCGAGCGCGTCGACGACGGCTCCGGCCGCGAGCAAGTCCTCGACCGCGAAGTCCGGCGCGTCCGGCACGTCCGCGGCCTCGCCCGCCGCTTCCGCGGCGTCGTCACCGGGTGCGTGGTGGCGTCCGGCGGCGACGATCGCGACGACGCAGCGGTCACCGCGTTCGGCCTGGAGGCGCGTCACGCGTTCCGCGACCGCCGTCGCGTTGCCGAGGTGGCCGAGCACGACCTCCGGACCGTCCGGCACCTGCGCGGCGACCGCGCGGAGCGCCCGTCGGCGGGCGGGTCCGTCGTGCGCCGCGGACGCCGGGAGGACGTCGACCCAGACGACCAGATGCGTCCCCGGGGCGATCCGCGCGGCGCCGCCGGTCCCCCATGCGAAGCGGACCTGGTACTTCTCCTGCGTGCGTGCTGCCACCTGCGACACGATAGCCGTCGGCGGGTCCCTGATCCTTTCCACAGGTGCTCCGCCGTCCGGGGTTCGTCAGGGTCGGCGACCGTAGGATCTGTTGCCATGGAGATCGCCCCCGCACCCACCCTGACCGGCGACCGCGTGACGCTCGAGCCCCTCGGCTCCGAGCACGCGGACGACCTGCGGGCGGCGGTCGCGGACGGCGATCTGTGGCGCACCTGGTACACCTCGATCCCCGCTCCGGCGCAGGTCGACGACGAGATCGACCGGCGGCTCGCCGAGCAGGCAGCGGGACGGATGGTGCCGTTCGCGGTGCGCGACCGCCCGACCGGCCGGGTCGTGGGGTCGACGACGTTCCTCAACCCCGACACGGGCAACCGCCGGGTCGAGATCGGTGCGACGTTCCTGTCGCGGTCGACGCAGCGCACGGGCATCAACACCGAGGCGAAGCTGCTCATGCTCTCGCACGCGTTCGACGTCTGGCAGTGCATCGCGGTCGAGTTCCGGACCCACTGGCACAACCTCCAGTCCCGCACGGCCATCGCGGCACTCGGTGCGAAGCAGGACGGCGTGCTCCGGAACCACTCGATCGGCCGTGACGGCACCCTGCGGGACACCGTGGTGTTCTCCGTGATCGCGTCGGAGTGGCCGACCGTGCGGTTGTCCCTCGCCGAACGGCTCCGTCGGCACGACCGCGCCGAGGGTGCTCGACGCCGATCCGCTCGACACGCCTGACCCGGTTCCGTCCGGCACGCCTGCCGCCGGGCCCGCCGGTCGTCCACCGCGCACGAGTAGCGTTCGCGGCATGCACGTGGGCATCCGGATCACCCTCGACGCACCGGTCGAGGCCGTGCGTGACGCCCTGCTGTCCCCGGCGGTGATGGTCGCCGTGACGAAGCCGTTCCTGGTCTACCGGTCGCGCGATCCGCAGGGGTTCCCGGTGCGCTGGGTGCCGGGTGAGCCGCACCCGATCACCGCGAGCGCCTTCGGCGTGGTCCCGAGCGGCGACACGCACGTCGACCTCGACCTGTACGAGGTGCGCGGTGTGCCCGTGCAACGCGACAACGGCGGTGGCACGAGCGGGCTGTTCGGACGGATGTCGATGCAGCACCGGATGGCGACCGTCGACCTCGGGGACGGTCGGACGCTCCTCGTCGACCGGCTCTCGTACCGGATGCGGCCCGCGGTGCTCGGAGTCCTGCTCTGGCCGGGGATGTGGGTGATCTGGCAGTGGCGCGCGCTGCGGATGCGCGCCCTCGCGCCCGGTTGGCGGCGCGCCCGACGAGCCGCGGCCTGACCGCCGGACCCGCGCCGTTCCTCCAGGCAGGGCGTACGCTCGTACCGTGAGCCAGACGCATGAGCCGGCAACCGACGACCGCGTGCACAGCACGCTCGCCACCGTGGACTGGCGGCGGATGACCTTCGACCTGTACCGACGGGTGCGGGCGACGAACGACCCGGAGACCGCCCACGCGCTGTGGCGCGAGACCCGTGACGCGATGTTCGGCGAGCACCCGGCCAGCCCGCTCCTCGACGAGGACGCCCGCGACTTCGAGTCCCTGCCCGTCCCGGACTACGACCCGTCGTGGCGCTTCCGGGCCCGGATCGAACCGGCGGAGCCCCTCGCGATGGACGTCGAGACGGGCACCGACGGCATCGTGCACTTCGACCGGCTCGGCGTCGTGACCCTGGCCGGCATCGGTTCGCTCGACGTGTGGTCGCACGGCGGCTACGCGGGCGGCGTGTTCATCCCGGTCAAGGACTCGAGCGCCGGTAAGGCCCGCGGGACCTACGGCGGCGGACGCTACCTCGTCGACACGATCAAGGGCGCGGACCTCGGGGGCGACGACGGCGAGCTCGTCCTCGACTTCAACTTCGCCTACAACCCGTCGTGCGCGTACGACCCGGCGTGGGCGTGCCCGCTCGCGCCTCCGGGCAACACCGTCGCGGTACCGATCCCCGTCGGCGAGCAGTACGACTTCTAGGGTGGAGCACATGTCGGGTCTCGTCGCGATCGACGCCGGAGGGCGCATCCCGCCGTTCGAGCAGGTCCGGTCCCAGATCGCCGCGCAGATCAGCGCCGGGTACCTCGTGGACGGTGAACGGCTGCCGAGCGTCCGTGGGCTCGCGGACGAGCTCGGGCTCGCCGCCGGGACGGTGGCGCGGGCGTACCAGTTGCTGGAAGAGGCCGGGCTCGTGCAGACCGCACGCGGCGCCGGTACGCGGGTGATCCGACCGGCCGAGGTGCCGTCGTCGGTGACCGATGCCGCCCGTGCCCTCGCTGCCGCCGCACGGGCCGCGGGGCTGTCCGCCGACCAGGCAGCTGCCGCCCTGCGGGACGCCTGGCCCGCCTGAAGCGGACGCGCGCGCTGCGCCGGGGCGCGCCGCGCCGCAGTGTGCGAGGTTCCGCGCGGCGTGCGATGCCGCGCGCGTCCCACGGCACGTGGAACCTCGCACAGTGCCGCGGCCTTCCGCGTCCGGCGCGCTGCGTCAGCAGCGCTCGAACACGTAGTCGTCGCTCGACGGCGTCACGAGGTCCCGGTCGCGGAGGATCGTCATCGCCGGCCGCTTCGCCGAGGCACACACCGACGACCACGGCTGCTCGCTGTTGTCCGAGTACTCGACGTCGATGACCCGCTTGCCGTACGCCTTCGTGTACTCGCCGCACTCCTGGTAGACGAAGCACTCCTCGGCGACCACGAAGTCGAAGCCGGTCTGCTTCCGCCCGGACGCCCCGAGCTGCGGCGTGTTCTTCTGCCCGACCGCGAGCCCCTCGCCGTGCCCGAGACGGACGAGCGCGGCGGCGAGTGCGAGGTTCCCGGACCGCGTCAGCTTCCCCTTCGAGCGCGTCCACGAGTCGAGGTTGTCGAACTCGACGGCGTCGAACCCGCGATCAGCGCACCGGGCGACGGACTTCGTGAGGACCCGCACGATCGTCGCGCGCTTCGCAGCGGTCGTCGTGTCGAGCAACATCTCGTCCGGCCAGCCCGGGTCGGACACCGGCTTGCCCGATCGGTCGCGGAGGATCGCCGTCGGGTGGTCCCGCTTCCACATCGCGGCGTCCTCCGGCTGGGTCTGGAAGCCGTTGACGTAGCAGATCGAGTACTTCCCCGTCGCTGGTCGTGCGGTGCTGTCGCGCTCGACGATCGTGACACCTGCCGGAGGCGCGTACGAGCCGCCCAGCTGGTAGTCGGGGACGCCCGAGGTGGGCAGGTTCCGGTACGACGCGGCGGGCACCGCGGCGGCGCACGACGCCGTCCCCAGGACGGCGACGAGGGCCGTCGCGACGGTCAGCAGGACGGTTCTGGTGCGCACCGGTGCATCCTCGCACGAGCCGGCGGACACCTCGGCCTGGGGGATCCGACCCGCGCACGCTATGCTGGACGTACTCGAGGCGCCGATCGCCTCGTGCGTCGTACGGACGCCCCCGAACTCCCGGTCCACGGACCGATGATCGAGCACCTCCCGAAGGTGCCAGGCTTCTCTGCTGCGGCGACTGCGCCAGCCACACCCGTTGGCGCGCATCCCGCCCGCGCGCTGCCTCGCAAGCGCGACCACAGCCGGAGCACTCCGGTTGGAAAGGTCACCATGACCAACGAAGACATCCGTTTCTCCGACCTCGGCGTCCCCGCGCCGATGGTCGCCGTCCTCGCCGACCAGGGCAAGGAGACCGCGTTCCCCATCCAGGAGGACACGCTCCCCGACTCCCTGCAGGGCAAGGACGTGCTCGGCCGTGGCCGCACCGGCTCCGGCAAGACGATCGCGTTCGCGATCCCGCTCGTCGCCCGCCTCGCCGCGAGTGGCCGCAAGCGCCGCGCCGGCCGGCCCCGTGCCCTGGTGCTCGCCCCCACCCGTGAGCTCGCGACCCAGATCGACGTCGCCCTCGCCCCGCTCGCCAAGGCCATGGGCCTGAACACCACGACGGTCTTCGGCGGCGTCGGGCAGGGTCGTCAGGTCGACGCCCTGCGCGGCGGCGTGGACGTCGTCGTGGCGTGCCCCGGCCGTCTCGCCGACCTCATGCAGCAGGGCCACGTCAACCTCGGCGACATCGAGGTGACCGTCCTCGACGAGGCCGACCACATGGCCGACATGGGCTTCCTCCCCGGTGTGACCAAGATCATGCAGGCCACGCCCGAGCAGGGGCAGCGTCTGCTGTTCTCCGCCACGCTCGACAACGGCGTGGACAAGCTCGTCAAGAAGTTCCTGCACAACCCGGTCATGCACTCGGTCGACGAGGCGAACAGCCCCGTCGAGGCGATGACCCACCACCTGTTCGAGGTCGCCGACGCCGACGCGAAGAAGGACCTCGTCCGGACGCTCGCGAGCGGCACCGGTCGTCGCATCCTCTTCATGCGCACGAAGCACCACGCCAAGCGCCTCGCCAAGCAGCTCAGCAGCCAGGGCATCCCGGCCGTCGACCTGCAGGGCAACCTGTCGCAGGGTGCCCGTGAGCGGAACCTCGCGAAGTTCTCCTCCGGCGAGGCCCTCGTGCTCGTCGCCACCGACGTCGCCGCCCGCGGTGTGCACGTCGACCACGTCGAGCTCGTCGTGCACGTCGACCCGCCGACCGAGCACAAGGCGTACCTGCACCGCTCGGGCCGCACCGCCCGCGCCGGTTCGTCCGGTGACGTCGTCACCGTGACGATGCCCGCCGAGCGTCGCGACGTCGCGCAGATGATGCGCGCGGCCGCGATCAAGGTCACGCCGCAGCAGGTCACGGCGAACTCCCTCGCCGTCACGGAGCTCGTCGGCGAGGTCGCTCCGGTCCGCCACGTCGCCCCGGAGCAGCCGGCACAGCAGCAGCGCCAGCCCAAGCAGCGCACCACCGAGTCCGACAACGCGGGCGGCGGCCGTCGCCGTGGTCGCGGCGGTCGCCCCGGAGGCGCGGCGCAGCCCGCGCGCACCGGCTCGGCTTCCGGGTCGTCCGGTGCAGGGCGTCGCGGCGGTCGTCCCGCCGAGGCCGGCGCCGGCGCGTCGACCGGCTCCGCCGGTGGGCAGCGCTCGGGTGCCGCGTCCGGCGGTCGCCGCAGTGGTGGCAGCCGTCGTGCGTCGAGCGACACCGTCCGTGGCGGGTCCGCTCCGGTCTGGTCCTCGGAGGGCGGCTACGCCGCCGGTCGTGGGTCCGGCACCGAGTCGGGCGGCAACCGTCGTGGTGGCTCGCGCCGCGCCTCCCGTCCCGCCGGTTCCGCGCGCTGACCTCTCGATCTCAACCTCCACGCCGCCTGAGCACGGACGCACTCCACGGGCGTAGGTTCTCCTTCACCGGATGCCGCGCGATCGGCTGACGGGGAACTGTCCGCTGTCGGAAGGAGAGCCTATGGCTGGGATCGAAGACGTCAAGAACGCCGCTGCGAAGGCAGCTGGCAAGGCCAAGGAAGCCGTCGGGAACGTGACGGACAACGACCGCCTCAAGGCTGAAGGCAAGACCGATCAGGTCAAGGCCGACACCAAGCAGGCAGGTACGAACGTCAAGGACGCCGCTTCAGGCGTGGCCGACAGCCTCAAGAACGACAACAAGTAAGCCGGTCCAGTACCGCGCTGCGAAGCCCCCGGGTCCGATTCGGATCCGGGGGCTTCGTCGTGTGCGGGTGGCGTCGGCTGCTACATGAGGGCGCCGACCGATGCGAGTCCGGCGCGGAGGAGCGCTCCGCGACCGCCCTCCATCTCGTCGGCGACGGCGTCGGAAGCTGCCTCCATCGGGCTCATCCAGGTCAGCTCGAGGGCGTCCTGCCGGGGCTCGCACGTGCCGGTCACGGGGACGACGTACGCGAGGGAGATCGCGTGCTGCCGTTCGTCCGTGTAGACGGACGCGCCGGGCAGCGGGAAGTACTCGGCCACGGTGAACGGAGTGGGGCTCGACGGCAGCTGCGGGAACGCCATCGGCCCGAGGTCCTTCTCGAGGTGCCGGAACAGCGCGGTCCGGATCGACTCGCCGAACATCACGCGCCCGGACACGAGCGTGCGGGCGATGGAACCGCTCGGGGCGACGCGCAGCAGCACGCCCACCTCGGTGACGACGCCGAGGCCGTCGGTGCGGACGGGCACCGCCTCGACGTAGCAGATCGGCAGTCGACGGCGGACGTTCGCGAGCTCCTCGTCGGACAGCCAGCCGGAGTCGGGGTCGGGGGTGCGCAGCGAGGCCATGCACCGTGTCTACCAGTCACCGCGGCGAGTTCGGCGGAAGGCGCGGGGGTTGGGGATGGTTGATGCGTCAACTACTGTCGTCCACATGATCGATCGCGATGCCGTGCAGTGGACCCGGAGCCCCTCCGAGCGTGCGGGGACCCCGCTGCTCGTGACGATGCACGGGGTGGGGTCGAACGAGCGCGACCTGCTCGGACTCGCCCCGGCGCTGCCGTCCTCGTGGACCATGGCGTCGCTGCGTGCGCCGATGCCGTTCGGGCAGGGGTACAGCTGGTACCCGCTCGGGACGCCGGGCTCCCCGGCACTCGGGCCCGTCGACGAGTCCGTCGCCGGAGTCCTCGGGTGGATCGACTCGGTCGCGGCCGAGCACCCGCGGATCGGGCTGCTCGGCTTCTCGCAGGGTGGGTCGATGGCGCTGCAACTGCTCCGGGCACGGCCTGCTGCGTTCGCCTTCGCGGTGTCGCTGTCCGGGTTCGTCGTGCCGGGCGTGACGGACTCCCGTGACGAGGCCGTCGCCGCCGTCCGGCCCCGGGTGTTCCTCGGGCACGGCGACCTCGACCCGGTGATCCCCGGCGAGGCCACCGCCCGGACGCAGGCGTGGGCGGCGACGAACACCGCCGTGACGGATCGCACGTACGAGGGCCTGCCCCACGCGGTGTCCGCAGCGGAGCTGGCGGACGTGGCCGCGTTCATCGGCGCGTAGGCGCGCTCGGCGCGCGCCCC
The DNA here is from genome assembly GCF_037144815.1 of Curtobacterium sp. USHLN213. Taxonomy (NCBI): domain Bacteria; kingdom Bacillati; phylum Actinomycetota; class Actinomycetes; order Micrococcales; family Microbacteriaceae; genus Curtobacterium; species Curtobacterium sp. USHLN213. The sequence continues at coordinate 357,227 of NZ_JBBCYQ010000004.1, forward strand.
GCGGCGCGCTCGGCGGGCTCGCCCCGCTTGGTGAGCAGAAATGGTCGGGTCCGACGTGCGGACTCGACCATTGCTGCTCACGATGCGGACGGGAGGCGCGGGGGGCCCCGGGCCCCCCCCACCCCGGCCCGGGGTGGGCCGGGAGGGGGGGGGGGGGGGGGGGGGGGGCGGGGGGGGGGGGGGGGGGGGGGGGGG